>CALGAO010000055.1 GCA_937957685.1 uncultured Paenibacillaceae bacterium | reverse complement strand
CCGCTCGTATGCAGGTAATGCTGTTTGTTCTTCAGCTGTACCCGCTTGCCGTTCTTCTCCCAGCCTTCGTGTACGACTGCAATTGCGTTCTCCATCCCGCGCTTTTTGCTCCGCTGCAGCTTCGTGTACAGCCCATCCACTTCCACGAACAGCACGCGGGCAGCGCGCCGTTTCACCGCTGGCATCGGCTGTTGCGCACGCTCCATCAGTTTTTCCCTGATCGCTTGGTGGCTCAGCACATTGTAGCCCAAAAGCTGCTCCAGCCGCTTTGCGCTGTCCCGGTACGACGGTCCTTGGCTTGCGAATGCGATTGCTGTCTCTTCCAAATGCGGACTGACTTTCCCGCGCCCTTCGAATTGCAACAGCTGATCCAGCAGATACACGTGTTTGCCGCTTCTACGGTCACAGTACAATCTCCGCTTAAAGCGCACATTCCCGAACACTGTGTTGACGCTTGTTTCACGCTCGTCCTTTACTCGATAACGCTCTCGGTCCCGTTGCTCCAAGATCTGCTGATCCAGCGCCTCCAGCACCTGCTTCATCGCACGAGCGAATTCCTCCTGCATTTTCCGGAAAATCCATTGCTCAATCTCTTTCATCGTCGGCATTGTTGTGGTAAAGTGGCTCACAGGAGCTTCCTCCTTCTTGGTGTGTTGTGTGCAAACATCACTTTACCAAGGGAGAAGCTCTTTTTCTATATCCGCTTTTTCCAATTCCTACACCCACGGAGATTTTACACTAACAACGATGATTAGAAGGAACCTGCCAAAATTTCAGTCATGAAATGGCGCTTATCCGGCGTTCGCATCAGGACGCGTTCAGGATGTAGGCGTTCCATTTCTTCTGCCACGCGATGTCCGCCCAGAACGGGTGATGCGGCGCGCAGTTGGAGCACAGGATCATGCCCCAGAAGCCGTACTCCATGCCCCGGCGGATCGCGTGTTCGGCGATCGCCTTGCCGACGGGTCCCTCTTCAAACTGGGCATACAGCGGCGTGTATCCGACATACCCCTCGCCGATGGCCACCGGCACGTGGTGGTCTCTGGCCCAGTCCGCGATCTCCGCGAAGCGATTGTCCACCTTCTGCAGCATGGCCAGTCGATGCGCGCTGTAATGCTCATACAGGTACAGGTCCCACTTGACCGGATCGCACCAGTCGTGCAGATACAGCAGCTTCAGGCCCACGGGATTGCCGTGCAGCCTCCACTCTTCCCCTTCCGGCAGCCGATATTCCTCGAAGGGCGGCGCGTCGTCGCTCAAGAGCGACTTCACGAGCGGGTTCGGGAAAGGAACGTCAGGATTGCGGATGCCCGTCTCCTCCATGAGCTGCTGCAGCACCCCGTTGATGTACATGTGGAAATGACCCACCTGCATATTGTCCGGCAGATAAGCCTTGGAGTAAGGCTCGCTCAGCGTGTAGCAGCCCGTCATCAGGATATCCGGATGACGCTCCTGCAGATAGGCCAGCGCCTCTTCCACATAAGGCGTCGTCGACTTGATGAGGCGCGACACCTGCGACTCCGGAACTCCTTCGTCCAGGGCGACCTGGTTGAGCCGCCCGTACTCGATCTCGTTGTGCAGCTCGACATAGGCGATGCGATCCCCGTATCCCGCTTCCTTCACGTAATGGATCAGCTGGTTCATCGAGGCCGCGATGGCCATGAATCGCTCCTTCGGCGGGATCGCCAGCAGCTCGTCGAACAGCTCTCGCGTCTTCAGGAAGCTGACGCTCTGCTGATACTCCCAGGAGGAGAGGATCAGGTAGCAGTCATGCTTCTTCGCTTCCCGGAACAGGGTGAGCAGCCGCTGGTGACCGTCGAGGACCGCCCCGCCCTGGCAGTTGTACCAGCGGGTGCGGATGCCGACCTGCCCGAGATTGGCGAACTCTAGCGGGCCTGGGCGCGGTCCGGCGTGCGTGAACAGCAGGTAAGGCATGGCGCAGATGCGCACGGTATTGTAGCCGCGCTCCACCGCCTCGGCGAAGCATCTCGCCAGATCCTCATACGGCTCGCCCGGCATGCTCATCGTATACCAGGAGAAATCCCACATCGTGATCGTCAGCTTGCGGGGAAGGTGTTCGGGTATTGGTCTCATCGGATAACCTCCTTGGATCATAAGTTCATTCCTATCTTCAACAGCTTGTCACTTCAGAAGTTGGATGTTCGCCTCTCAGCCCGGCGGGAGATCGGCGCCATGAGGCCCGCCCGCCGGACTTCCTAGCCCTTCGGCTTGCTGCGGAAGGACGATGGCGAGCAGCCCATCCGCTTGCGGAACAGGCGGGAGAAATAATACGGATCGTCGATCCCCACCACTGCCGCCACCTCCTTGACGCTCATGCCGGTCAGATGAAGCAGCTGTCCGGCCTTCTGCATCTTCAGGCGCAGGAAATACTCGATCGGCGGCATGCCCGTCTCCTGCTTGAACAGATGGATCAGATGCTGGCGGGAGATGCCGGTGTGTCTCGCCAGCTCCTCCAACGTGATGGACCGATCCAGGTGCTCCGCCATATAGGCGAAGGCTCGCTCCAGATGGCGGTCGCCCGGTTCGCTGCGGCCGGCGCTCGCCGCCATCCCGATGCCGCTCAGCAGGCGACGCACCGACTGGGCGGCATGCACATGCGCCTGCAGGCTGTAGGGCTTGTCCTCCAACAGGTAAAAGGTTTCGTCGAAGATCTCAACCAGTTCGGCGCAGGAAGCATGGGTCATGGTGATCGGCCCCTGATCAAGGCCGTACAGACGGATCAGCTCGGCCGCATCCGGCCCGTGCAGGTGGAACCAGTAGATCGTCCAGGGCTCATGTCGGGACGCGCCGTACCGGTGCGGAACCCCGGCCGGGATGACGATCAACTGTCGAGGCGAGATGCGCTCCGCCCCGCCGTCTCCCCGTTCCACCCAGCCTTCGCCGTCTGCGCAGAAGATGAAGATGTGCGTGCTGCAGCCCTCCGGCCGCTCCCGATAGTGATACTGCGCGCGGGGAAAATAGCCGATGTCCGTGATATGCAGGGATCTCGTCAGCACGTCGTCCGCCAGCTCCCCGGTCACATACTCCGGCAACACCAGCAGCCTCTCCGCCTCGAAGCCCTCGGATTTGCGAATCCCGTCCATCCGAATCATCGAACCCCCTTTATCAACGCTGTTCCATTTAAGCAAAGGATAAGAATATTGTCCATCAAAAACCTTCTTTTGTCAATTTGATTTTGCCCCGGGGAACGATACATTATAGACAAAACCATGCAAAGGAGGAATTGCAATGACGAGCAGCCAACACAAAGCCCTCGTGCGGATGGAGGAGCGGGACATCCCCACATATGGCATAGGAAAGCCGGACCGCAATCCGATGTTTCTCGAGAAGCGCGTCTATCAGGGCAGCTCGGGCCGCGTCTACCCGTACCCGGTCATCGACAGGATCCTGGATGAGAAGCGGGCGCAGACCTACCGGCTGGCGGTGCTGGAGAACGAGTACCTGCGGATCGAGATCATGCCGGAGCTGGGCGGCCGCATCTATCGCGCGTTGGACAAGACCAACCATTACGACTTCGTCTATTACAACCGGGTGATCAAGCCGGCGCTGGTCGGCCTGGCCGGCCCGTGGATATCGGGCGGCATCGAGTTCAACTGGCCGCAGCATCATCGGCCCAACACGTTCGGACCGGTCGAATGGGAGCTGAAGGAGAACGGGGACGGCAGCGCCACCGTCTGGGTGAGCGAGATCGACCGGATGTACGGCACCAAGGTGACGACAGGGTTCACCCTGTATCCGGGCAAGGCCTATCTGGAGATCCATGCCCAGCTGTACAACCGCACCCCCTTCCCGCAGACGTTCCTGTGGTGGGCCAATCCGGCCGTCAGCGTCAACGATCATACCCAATCGGTGTTCCCGCCGGACGTCACCGCCGTGTTCGACCACGGCAAGCGGGACGTGTCGCGCTTCCCGATCGCCACGGGCGTATACTACAAGATGGACTATGCGGAGGGCGTCGATATCTCCAGGTACCGGAACATCCCGGTGCCGACGAGCTACATGGCCTACAAGTCGGACTACGACTTCATCGGCGGCTACGACCACGGGGTGCAGGCCGGTCTCCTGCACGTCGCCAATCACCACATTTCGCCGGGCAAGAAGCAGTGGACATGGGGCTGCGGCGATTTCGGACAGGCCTGGGACCGCCATCTGACCGACGAGGACGGCCCGTACATCGAGCTGATGACCGGCGTATACACGGACAACCAGCCGGATTTCTCCTGGCTGATGCCATACGAGGAGAAGAGCTTCAAGCAATACTTCATGCCCTACAAGAACATCGGCGTCGTGAAGAACGCTTCCCTGGACGCAGCCGTGAATCTGGAAGTGGACGAGGAATCGCGAACCGCGGTGGTGCAGGCATACGCCTCTTCGGAGTTCGCCGATGCCATCGTGGAGCTGAAGGGGAAGCAACGGGTCTATCTGAGCGAGAAGGTGCTCCTGTCTCCGGTATCCACGTTCCGGACCGAGGTGGCGCTCGAAGCGGAGGATGCGCCCCATGACCTGAAGGTAACGGTGCGGGATGCCTCAGGCCGTCTGCTGGTGGCGTATCGGCCCGCCAAGCCGTCGATCGAGCGGGTGCCGGACCCGGCGGAGCCGCTGCCCGCTCCGGAGGAGCTGAAGACGAACGAGCAGCTGTACCTTGCCGGCCTGCATCTGGAGCAGTACCGCCACGCCACCTTCGAGCCAGAGGACTACTATCTCGAAGGGCTGAAGCGGGATGCCTCCGACATCCGGCTCAACGTCGCCTACGGCACGCTGCTCATGCGCCGCGGCCTGTTCGCCGAGAGCGAGCGGTACTTCCGCCGCGCCATCCGGTCGCTCACCTGGCGCAATCCGAATCCGTATGACAGCGAGGCGTATTATCAGCTCGGTCTGTCCTTGCAGCTGCAAGGGCGGCTGGAGGAAGCCTATGCGGCGTTCTATAAGGCGGTGTGGTCGGCAGCCTGGCAGGACAGCGGGTACTTCGCTCTGGCGCAGATCGCCAGCAGCCAGGGCGCCTACGATGAGGCGCTGGAGCTGGTGGAGTCCTCGCTGAATCGCAACGTCCGCCATTACCGGGCGCGCCATCTGAAGGCCGCCCTGCTGCGCAAGCTTGGCCGCTGCGCCGAAGCAGCTGCGTTCGCGGAAGAAACGCTGCGCCTGGATGTCGCCGACTTCGGCGCCCGCAACGAGCTCGCACTGGCCCTGGCCGCACAGGGCGATCATGCGCGCGCCGGGCAGGTGCTGGAAGAGCTTCACCGCCTGATGCGAGGCGACGAGCACAACTACCTGAACCTGGCCGCCGACTACGCCTTCTGCGGCCTGTTCGACGAAGCGATCGGCTTGCTCGAGTGGATCGCGCCGGAGCATCCTGCGCCAACCGGATCGCCGAGCCAGGCAACCGCTTCTGCGGCTGACGGCGCGCCGACCAGGGGCGTGCAGCAGCCGAACCTCATGCCGATGGTGCATTACGCGCTCGCCTATCTGTACGAGCGGTCCGACCGCACCGGACAGGCGGAGCAGCAGCGGCAGCTCGCCCGTCAGGCATCGCCCGACTACTGCTTCCCGAACAGCCTGTTCGACTATCTCGTGCTGGGCAGCGCGCTGGCCGCGGATGAGGGCGATGACCGGGCGCATTACTACCTCGGCAACTGGCTGTATGACAAGAAGCGCTATGACGATGCGATCCGCCACTGGGAAGCCTCCCGCGCGCTGAACGGAGCCTTCCCGATCGTGCATCGCAACCTTGCGCTCGCCTATTACAACAAGCGGCGCGATCCGCAGGCCGCCCTGGCCTCGCTGGAGCGGGCGTTCGCCCTGCAGCCGGATGACGCGCGCATCTTCTACGAGCTCGACCAGCTGCACAAGAAGCTGGGTCGCGCGCCCGCAGAGCGGTTCGCCCTGCTCGAGCAGCATCGCCATCTGGTGCAGGAGCGCGACGACCTGTATGTGGAGTACGTCACCCTGCTGAACACCCTCGGCCGCCACGAGGATGCGATCGGGGCGATGCAGGCGCGCAAGTTCCATCCTTGGGAAGGCGGCGAAGGAAAGATCACCGCACAGCATGTCTTCGCCCATGTGGAGCTGGGGAAGAAGGCTCTGCAGGAGGAGCGATATGCGGACGCGATCGGTCTGCTGCAGCAGGCGCTCACGTATCCGCTGAACCTGGGCGAAGGCAAGCTGGCGAACGCCCAGGACAACCAGATCCATTATTACCTGGGATGCGCATATGAGGCGCTGAACCAGCACGAAGCGGCGGAGCAACACTTCCGCCTGGCCTCAGAAGGGCTGGAGGAGCCGACCAGCGCGATGTACTACAACGACCAGCCGCCGGACACGATCTTCTACCAGGGCTTGGCATGGCGCAGGCTCGGCAACGAGAAGGAAGCGCGGCGCCGCTTCAACAAGCTCATCGACTACGGCGAGAAACACCTGTTCGACGACGTGACGTTCGATTTCTTCGCCGTGTCCCTGCCTGACTTCCTCGTGTTCGACGATGACCTGAACAGGCGCAACCGGATCCACTGCCACTACATGATGGGCCTGGGTCATCTCGGCCTCGGCCGCCCGAAGCAGGCGAGCGCGATGTTCGAGGAGGCGCTAGGGCTCGATCCGAGCCACCAGGGAGCCGCCGTGCACAAGCGGATGTGCGTGTGAGGCAAGAGAAAGGGGCTGCCCGCCGGCCAGTGGTCATCACTGGCTGGCGAGACAGCCCCTTCATTCTGTCACTTCTTCACGTACCGAATGATCATGTCGATCATCGCCCTGGCGACTTCCTCCTGCTCCACCCCATGCTCCTGCTCGACCATGCTGCCGATGGACGCCATCCTCTGGAAGAAGCTGATCATGCTCTCGAAGATGACCGCCGAGATGCGCCTGATGTCCAGATCCTCCCTGATCGTCCCGTCCGCGATGCCCTGCTCCAGCAGGTCGTGCAGTCTCATGCCGCTTCGCTCCTGCTGCACGAAGGTCCGATAATGTTCCGTCAGCTCCGGATTCGGATACCGATCCCGATAATAATGATCGAAGAAGCCCACGTACTTCATATGGTTCGGATATTGCTTGACGAAGTCCAGCCAGACATACAGCATCTTCTCGAGCTTCTGGATGCCTGTCCCCGCATCGTCGTAATGCTCCTCGATGTACGTCATCATCTCGGACATCACCTTGATCTGCACCTCAAAGGCCAGATCGTGTATCGAGTTGAAGCATTTATAGAAGGTCACCCGGCTGACGCCGGCCTTCAGGCATACATCCTTGATGCCCACATTGTGGAAATCATGCTCGAGGAACAGCTGTTGCGCAGCCAGGATGATCTCTTCGCGATTCTTGCTGCGAACTTCCTCATGCCAGGTTACATTCACCATTTCCACGTCCCTTATCCCATATAAGAATAATATGTCAAATCCATCATGATATTGCAATCAGTAAAGCATATTGTTCAGGCGAGAGGCAGCGACAGCTCGACGCAGGCTCCCTGCGCAAGATTGGAGAATCCGATCCTCGCCTTGCCTTCATACAGCAGCTCCAGCCTTCTCTGCACGTTCCAGATGCCCACATGCTCCTCTTCCTCATCCTGAAGCTGTTCTCCGTTGCTTAACGCCTGCAACACATCATCCGGGAAGCCGGGACCATTGTCGGCGATCCGGATGTTCATGCGTGGCTCGGGCTCCTGAGTCACATGAATGCCGATGGACACATGGGTCGGCTCCTCCATGGTGACCGCGTATTTGATCGAATTCTCCACGAATGTATGAATGATCAGCGGCGGCACCTCGATCTGCCTGCACGCTTCCGGACATTCAATCTCGTAGGAGAGCTGATCCTGGAATCGCAGCTCCTGGATGCGCAGGTAATTGCGCACATGCTTCAGCTCATCCTCCAGCGGCACGAACGTCACCTTGCTGCGAAGCATGTAGCGGAAATACTGGGTGATGATGATGCACAGCTCCTGGATCAGCTCGTATCGGCGCATAAAGGCCAGGCTGTGCATGATATTGAGCGAGTTCAGCAGGAAATGCGGGTTCAGCTGCAGCTGCAGGAGCTTCAGCTCGGCCCGCTGCTTGCCCAGCTGCTCCTCATACACGTCGATCCGCAGCTTGTGGATCTGCGACATCATCTGGTTGAAGGCCTCGTTCACCCGCTGAAACTCATAGGACGTCTTCACATTCTCGATCCGGTATTCGATGAGCCCGTCCCTGGTGAACTTCAGCGCGGCCAGGATCCGGTTCAGCGGGTACAGCACCGTTCTCTGCATCAGGATAAAGGCAAGGGGCAGCACGATCAGGGAGCCATAGGTGATCAGCTGCACGACATTCCGAAGGATGGGGAGCTGATCCAGGATGCTCTTCTCCTGGACCAGAGCCACCAGGCTGAAGGCTCCGACTTGCGATCGATTCTGGATCACCAGATATCTCTCCTGGTTCTCCTTGATCAGATAATCATAATCATCCTCCCGGGTCACATCGATCTGAATGGCGGCAGTCTGCCCATTCGGCTCCATCGGCAGCCCCTCGTCAGTGACATAGAAGGACCTGCCCGTCTCACCGAAGTTGATCAGATTCATCGGCAGCATCAATCGGCGCACATTCACCCAGGCTCCCAGCAGCACGCTCCCATAGTCATACACCTTGATCAGGTAATACTCCCCCTGGATCTGGCTCACTTCCCACTCATCGAGCAGGAATCTGGCTCCGGATCGGGCATCGGACCGGACGCGCTCGCTGATGTACATCTTGACATTGAGCCGCTCATCCAGGGTGCTTCCTTCGTTAAAGATATAGAAGTAGTCGTCCCTTGCGGGCACATAGACGAACATGGAATCGATCAAGGGGTAGAGCCGCAGATCCGTCTTGAAGCGATTGCTGAGATTGACCTTGGCCATCGCATAGTCATTCTCCCGGGCGAATGAGGCCAGGTTGATCAGGTCATAGTTGGTCGCGCCCAGCGTGGCCAGGTACTTGTCCACCTCGCTTAAGGTCCCGTCCATCTGTTCCATGTACATGCTGAGCAGATTTTTGTTGGACTTGGCGACCTGCTCATGAACGACCTTGATCGAATACTGGCTGAAATAGATGAGCAGCAGGACCAGCGGCACCGCGATGACGATGATGATATTGAGCAGCTTGAAGCGAAGGGAGTTGAGCGGCACACGTCCGAAGGTTCTGTACATGCGAGCATCCCGTCCTTGTTCAGGTTGTGGCCGCTTCCAGCGTGCGATGGCGGTTGCGATAGGCGCCCGGGCTCATGGACGCGTGCTTCTTGAACATCTGCGAGAAATGCGAGAAATTATAATAGCCAACCGACGAAGCGATCATGCTGATCGGCATATCGGTCTTCGCCAGCAATTCCTTGGCCCGCTCGACCCTGACCTGCGAGATGTAATCGACGATGGTAAGCCCCGTCTCCTTCTTGAACAGCCGGGTCAGATAATCCGGGTTCATCCCCACCCAGTCAGCGATGATCTCGCGCGACAGATCCTCCTCCAGATTGGCATGTATATAGTCCATCACCCGCTGCACAACGGACACCTTATGATCCACGGCCTGGATCAGGTCCATCGCCTTGCCCAGCACATGCTCGGCCCACAGGATCAGGTCCTCGATCGACCGGTTCGCCTGGGCGAACCGCTGCACCGACAGCTGATCCGTGAACAGCTCCTGCGCCTGGATCCCCTTGATCTTCAGGACATAATACACCATCTGGATGAGATTCTGCTGGAAACGCCGCAGGAACGGCTTGTTCACGCCCTTGTCGTGGATCAGATTGCGCAGATAGGCCTTGATCTCCAGCATCACCTGTTCGCCGGCATTCTCCTGCAGCAGGACCCCCCAGGTCGTCATGTCGGGCATCTCGATGGCGCAGGTCCCGCGATGATGGGCCTCCGACACGATCATCACCTCATTGATCCGGGTCACATTGTTCGAATCATGATCCATCAGCAGCTCCACGGCGCCGGCCAGCCTGTGGATGGGAACCGGGCTTCCGATATAGCAGCACACGTCGCAGTAGAAATATTGGTTGCAGGCCTGGATGAACGAGCGGCCATTGCCGAGGAGCCGGTCCGCTTCAACCGGCGACGGGCAGTTCAGAATGGCCAGCCACGTCTCCTCATCGACGGAGACCAGATAGCCTGCCGAGTATTCCCTGATGTTGAGCAGCACCTCCTGCCCGGCATTGCGCAGGGCGTAGTCGAGGATTCTCAGATCGCGCTTGTTCAGCTCCTTGTTCCACCTGCGGATCTTGATCAGGATGGGCAGGTAATCCGCATGCTCAGGCAGCGCCAGCTTCCGGCTGGCCGCAGCCTCGTAGATCGCCCGCGGATCGGCCGGTATCGACTGCTTGATGACCTCCAGCCAGAAATGCTCGATGAGCTGCTGCTCGTTCCGTTTCCACGCTTCGCGAATGATCGTATTCTCCAGCATCTCCTTCTCCCTGTTCACCTTGTCGATCGCCTTGCGGATCGAGGCCGTCAGCTCATCGTATGGAAGCGGCTTCAAAATATAGTCCAGACAACCGTACTTCATGGCCTTCTTCGCATATTGAAAGTTGGCATGACAGGTCAGGAAGATCGTGACGATCCCGGGATGGTGCTCATTCACCCATTCGATCAATTCCAGACCGTTGCCCTGGGGCATCTCGATATCACACAGCAGGATATCGATCGGATGTTTCTGCATGATTTCCTTGGCCTTCCTGATATGGCTGGCTTCGTACACCTGCGAGATCCCGAGCTGCTCCCAGGGGACCGCATGCCGTATGGCTTCAATGGCTACTCTCTCGTCATCCACGATCAGAAGTTGGAGCATGATGGAGTCATCCTTTCCAGGAGTATGCGTGTTAATCATTAACACAATGTAAACCCGTATAGCTATAGCATATCACAAGCCGACTTCCCGCACAATCGGATTTCCAGATCTGCCTGCACGATGCAAAAAAGCCAGACATCTGCGAGGAAAACATCGCAAATGAATGGCTTGTCAATATGACCAGACGATCTGCCCTTTCCCGATCATCCCTTCACAGCGCCAAGCGTGATCCCCTTGACGAAGTATTTCTGGAAGAAAGGATAGGCGATGAAGATCGGCACGACCGCGATCACAGCGATCGCCATGCGCACGCTTGTGCTCGGCACCTGCGCGATGATGGACGCGGCATCGCTGGTGCTTGTCGTGGCGAGAAATTCGATGTTGGTCATCATCGTGTTCAGCACATTCTGCAGGCTGAACAGCTTCGGATTGGTGATGAAGATCATCCCGTTAAACCAGTCGTTCCAGTACATGATGGCTTGCAGCAGGCCCACCGTCGCCAGGATCGGCACCGACAGAGGGAACACGATGGTGAAGAACGTCCGGAACTCCCCTGCGCCGTCCACCTGGGCCGCCTCGATCAGCTCGTCCGGCACGGAGGTCAGATAATAGTTCCTGACGAGCAGCGTGTTGAATCCGTTCATCAGCAGATACGGAACGATCAGGGCGAGCAGCGAGTTCTTGATCTGCAGGTATTGGGCATACAACAGATAAGTGGGAACCAGCCCGCCGTTAAACAGCAGCGTGAAGAAGATCAGGAAAGCCAGGATCCGATGGAACGGATAGTCGCGGCGCGCAGCGGCGTAGGCGACCATCGACGTGATGATGAGCCCGACGGAGGTCCCGATCACGGTCACGATGATCGTGATCCCGTAAGCCCGGAAGATGGTGTCGGAATGGTCGAACAGGTAGCGATAGGCTTCCAGGCTGAGCTTCTCCGGAAAGTAGCTGTAACCGTTGCGAATCAGCGTGCTCTCGTCCGTAATCGATGAAACAAACAGCAGGATGAACGGCAATACGGCAGCCAGAGACAGGAGGATCATCACGATGTGCGATATCCATTGCCAGATTCTTTGCTCTTTGTACATATCAGCACCCCCCTCTCAGAACAACGCATTCTCTTTGCTGATCCTGCGCACGATCAGGTTGGAGATGATCACCAGGATGAAGCCGACCAGGGACTGATAGAGACCCGCAGCCGACGACATGCCGATATCTCCGAGCTGCAGCAGGCCGCGATAGACATACGTATCGATGACATTGGTCGTATCGTAGATCGCTCCCGAGTTCATCGGCACCTGATAGAACAGACCGAAGTCGGAATAGAAGATCCGTCCGATCGAGATCAGGGTGAGCGTGATGATGATCGGGACGAGCAGAGGGAGCGTGATGGATCGAATCTGTCTCCATTTGCCTGCGCCGTCGATCATCGCCGCGTCATAGTATTCCGGGTCGATGCCGACGATCGAAGCCAGGTAGATGACGGTCGAGAAACCGATCTGCTTCCAGATATGCACGCTCGTCAGGATGAACGGCCAGTATTCTTTCTCCATATACCAGGCGATCTCCGATATTCCCAACAGGGGCAGGATGTAATTGTTCACCAGCCCGTTCTCGGTGCTGAGAAACGCGAACACCAGATAGCTGACGATGACCATGGATACGATAAACGGAAGCAGGATGACGCTCTGATAGAAGCGCTTGGCGAACATGTTGCGGATCTCGTTGAGGAGGATCGCCACCGCGATCGAGATCACCGTCGTCAGGATGATGAAGGCGCCGTTATAGAGCAACGTGTTGCGCGTGATGATGTAGGCATCCCGGGTCTTGAACAGATATTCGAAGTTTTTCAGTCCCACCCAGTCGCTCGCCAGGATGCCCTTGGCAAAATTGATGTCCTTGAAGGCGATGAACAAGCCAAACATCGGCAAGTAGTTGTTGACGATCAGATACAGGACACCAGGCAAGGCCATCAGAGAGATAGGAAGGATCTTCTTCCATTTGATCTTCCGAAGTGTGGCGGTCTTGGCAGTCATCGTATTCATTCACTTCCATCTCCTCACTAATGCTACCGGAATCCCCGGTTCATCCTGATTGTATGTCATTCATGGATGACCCTCTACTCGATGTGCGACCACGCATTGTTGATTTTTCGACCTGGTTCGCCGGCGATCCCTCACGGTTGCCGGGTATGGAGCACGATCCTGCCGAACATGCCGGTCGGGTCCATCGGTTCATGCACAAACGTAAAGGGCGGTTCCGGCAGACGCAGCCGATCCCGATCCAGGGTGGTGGCCACCTCGATGCGCAGGGTATTCCTGCCCTCCGTCAGGAAGCGGCTCACATCCAATGAGTACGGCGCGCTGATCCGCGTGCCCGCGTACTGGTCATTCACCCACACCTCGGCCGCCTCATAGACGGCTTCCATCGACAGGATGGCTTCGGCAGGCACCTGGACGAGCTCGAAGGATTTCTCGTAGCGGATGAAGCCCGTGAACGTCGGATCGATGCGCGAGATGGGCACCAGGTTCTCCATCTCCCGCTGTTCGCCGAAGGCCGGATAGGACTTGCTGTCGGTCAGCGAATAGCGCCAGCCTGCGCTCAGGTCCAGCTTCCCTTCGCAAGCCTGCAGCCTGTCCGAAGCAGGCACATACGGCGCGTACTGATCCGCCTCTTCCACGCCGCACTCCATGATGATGCAGGACTCCGCCGGCGCAAGCTCCAGCCTGATCACGCCACGGCCGTGCTCCTGGCGCACCGCGAGCCGTTCGAACCTGTCCTCCCATGCGTGATAGATCAATGCGGAACCGGCGATCGGCAACGTGATCTCCCCATGGAAGGCCTCCAGCGCGGATTCGTTCATCAGCATGAAGATCTGGCGGCCATCCTTCACATACCGATAATAAGTCAGGTCCCTGAACGGCTGATGCAGATGGACATCATAGATCCCCTCCGCCTTCAGCCTGGCGGCCAGGTCATCCAGTTGCGCGACCTCACAGGACTGGATGGCGGCGAGCAGCTCGCCGGCGATCCCCTCATCCGGTTCATTGGCGATTCCCTTCGGCAGGCCGTTCACAAACACGATCCTGAGGCCTGCCTGAGCGGCCATCCGGATGAAGGCAGCCAGCTCTCTGGTCACGTATTCGCTGTAAGGAATGACCAGGCATCGGAACGTCTCTCCGTTGATGCGCAACTCCCCATCGGCCACACCGCCACCCAGGGCTGCCAGATCGCGCAGCATGTCGATCGACACGAAGTCATAATCGATCTGATGCTCGGTCAGCTCGCGGGCCGGCTTCTGCATCAGCATGCAGCTTCCGCTCCACTCGCTCTCGGCGTGATACACGACCGCGACCGGAGCAACATGGACGCCTCCGTCCAGCAGGCTGCTCATGCGATTGGCGTAGCGCATCAGGCGGGCGAAATGACGGAATTGCGGATTATGCCCTCTGGCATAAAAATGCGGCGGGCAATCATGATCCGGATAGTCCTTCATCGAGAACGCATGCGGAACAAGATAATTGACGCCACGGACGAGCAGATGGTCGAGGATGTATTTCATGTCGCGGACGCCGAGCTTCCAGCCATATGCCCCGTACAATTCGCACATCGTCCGGCCCTTCTTGGCGGGATCGAGATGTCCGCAGGAGGAGCCGAGCTTGCCCAGCGCGTAATGATAGAACTCTCCGTCGCCCTTGACCACCCATACCCGCTCCAGCCTCGGGCCGCTCTTGATGACCTGGCCGCCGATCACGTCGATGCCGGCCATGTGCTGTCCGGCCATGGCCCTGAAATAGTGGCCCGCGCCGCTGCCCAGCCGGGCGTGCACGTTGTTGTCCTCGATGACATGGCCGATATACTCCACGCCGCGCGCCTGGCACCACTCGCCCAATTGCCGGCTGAAGTTGCGCTCATAGAGCCTGGTGACGATGTCCATATACGTGTGGCGGGAATGAACGCATCGCTGCATCTCCACGGAATCGGTCCACAGATACGGGAGATGGATGTACCACTTCTCACCCAGCGCTTCGATCATCAGCTGCCGCGCCTCTTCGCTCCAGGGGAGCGGCATCTCCTTCCGCCCGATGATCTCGTCGAACTGAAAGCCGGAGACGTTGCCGAAGGAAGGCTCATCGGAGAAGAAGCCGGCAAACGTCTGCCCGAAGTCCTGGGCATACCGTTCATAATGGGGCTCATATACCGCTTCCAGCAGCGTGCTGACCGATTCCCGGTCGAGCATGTTGATGTAGGCGGGATTGCCTCCATCCGTCTTCGTCTCGTAGATGACGAATACGCGCCAGTTCCCCGGCGGCAACCGGACGGTCAGGAATTCGCCCGCCACGAGGTCGGTCAGGTCCATGATCGACCGTTCGCTGATCCGGCTATCGCTCACCAGCTCCGCTGCCACGACCGCCACCAGCTTGTTGTTCTTCTGTTCCTCCACATCCCTCGGCTTGCCGATATCCAGCCAGGTGAAGTTCGGCTTCAGCATCTTCGCGACATGGATCGTCACCTCGTGACTTGCGCCCCACACATCCGCGATATTGTAGTTGAGGTAGGTCTTTTTCCGATGCGGATATTTCTTCTCGATGTAACCGTTGGCATAGCCCGTTGGAAAATGCGCATCATCCAGCACCCAGACGCGCATGCCGCGCTTGCGCGCCTCATCCATGACGATGTCCAGGTCGCGCCACCACAGCGGCCCGGCAAAGTCGGGATGCGGCCTGGATTCGACGCAGACAGCGCCGATGCCGCACTCATGGATCCTCGCCATTTCTTCCCGGATGACCTCTTCCGGTTCGCCTCTCATCCACAGGAAAGGGAGGATGTGATTCGATTCCCTGATGTTCATTCACCATCATCCTTCCAGAGCAATATGGGTAAAAAAGAATGCGCCTCGATCGGGAGGCGCATCATGGTAACCACCATATCGGTATGGGTCGACCTCGATCAGTTCAGCTTGCTCCATTCGTCGAGCTGTCTTTGCTTCTCTTCGATGATCTTGTCGATGCCGGCGTCCTTCAGCTTGCTGATGAACTCTGGCAGCTTCTCTTCAGGATCGAGCATGCCGGCCTCCAGAGCGCTTCTGTACTGGTCGATGACGTTGGTGACCGCGGCCACTTCCGTCTTCACCGCCGAGTTGTCGAAGCTGAAGCCCAGCGCTTTCGACTTGGCCGCTGACTTGTTGAACTGGTCCATCTTCACATTGATCTCCGGATCAGTGCCCTCCAGCGTGTAGGCCTGGAAGGTATCGCCGAACTGCCATCTGGTGGTTACGTTGTACGGATGGTTGCCGCCGTTCAGGCCGTCCGGATATTTGATGATGTTGTCGGCTACTTTCATATAGTGCGTGCCTTCGATGCCCCAGCTCAGCAGGTTGATCAGGTGTTTGTCCTTGTACAGCAGATTCAGGAACTCGATGGACTTCTCAGGCGTTTTCGCGTTCAGCGGAACCGCCCACATGAACGAGATGACCGTGCTGGTGGTGCTCGAAGGAGTGCGGTATTCCGCTACGACCATCTCGCGACCGGTGCTGTTGGACTCTTGCAGATGCAGACCAACCTTGGTTGGCGAGAAGTAGGAGAAGGCCTTGCCAGCCTTGACCAGATCCAGATGGACTTCCTTGGTCGTGGCCGCATCCTTGCTGATATAGCCCGCGTTGTACCATTCTCTCATCAGTTTCAGCCTTTCGGCATACTCCGGTGTTTCATACAGGTTGACGACCTTCATGTCGTTGTCGTAGTAAGGCAGGACACCCAGTCCGTCTCCCAGATCATCGTACCATTTGTCATGATAGAGCAGGGGAGCGTTCGAGGACGGAACGATCGGCGTCACATCCGGCTCATTGTCCTTGATCACCTTGAGGATAGGCGTGATATCCCAGAGCGACTTGATGGAGGAGATGTCGATATTGTATTTGTCCACCAGGTCCTTGCGCATCACCAGACCGGTACCGGCAGCCATATCCTTCATCGGCACGATGCCGTAGATCTTGCCGTTGACCTTGCTCGCACCCAGGAAATCATCACCAAGCACGCGCTTGATGTCCGGGCCATACTGCTCGATCAGATCATCCAGCGGCTGCAATTGTCCCCTGGCCACCTGGTTGTGATAGCCGAAGAACGGACTGACAATCATCAGATCCAGCTTCTCATTGCCGCTGAGCAGCAGGTTGGTCTTCTGCACATAATCGCCAGGCGAGATCATGGTGAAGTTGACCTTCATGTTGACGAGGTCCTTGATGTACTCGTTCACCGCATCCTGCACGAGCGCCAGATCCTTGACCGTTGTGCCGTCAGCGAAGAGCACGACCTCCAGCTCCGTGAGCTGCTGATTGTTCCCTGAGGATCCTCCGCTGCTTCCTCCCGACTGACCGGTATTGGACGAACCGCCTCCGGTGTTGGAAGTGCTGCCGCCGCTGTTGCTGCTCCCGCCGCCGCAGGCTGCGAGCACGAGCACCAGTGACAACAGGACAATGGCTATTTTCGCGAAACGTTTCATGTCAATCCCCCTCATTAAAAATCAATTGCAAGATCATCATAGCTTGTTAGCGCATTCATTTCTGCTTGATTTCAGACCCGGGATTATTGATTTTTCGACCTGGATCGGGAACGATGCGGAATTCTGCCTCGAGGCCCTCCCTGCTGTTGGGACCCGCATGAAGCTTGAATCGTCCCGGCTCCACCACATACTCCATCCGCTCATTGTAGAAGCCGAGATCGGCCGCCTTCAGCTCCATGGTCACCCGCTTCGTCTCCCCGGGCTCGAGCGCCACCTTGACGAAGCCCTTCAGTTCCTTCACCGGCCTGACCCTGCTGGCGACCAGATCCGTGACATAGAGCTGGACGATCTCTTCGCCGAAGCGGTTGCCGGTGTTCGTCACCTCGACCTCCACCGTCATCCGCCCGTCCGGCGTCATATCGGTCTGCGACAGCGAGAGCCGTTCATAGGCAAACGTCGTATAGCTGAGTCCGTATCCGAAGGGGTACAGCGGCTCGGTCGGCCCATCGATATATTTCGTCGTGAACTTGATCGGGCCGGTCGGTCTGCCGGTATTCGGATGGTTGTAGTAGATCGGCACCTGTCCGACGCTGTACGGGAACGTCACCACCAGCTTGCCGCTCGGATTGTAGTCGCCGAGCAGCACATCCGCGATGGCGTGCCCGCTCTCCGTGCCGAGCTGCCAGGCCTCCAGGATCGCATCCGCATGCTCCGCCACCCATGGGATGGTGAGCGGCCTGCCGTTGATCAGCACCACGACGAGCGGCTTGCCCGTCTGATGCAGGGCCTTGAGCAGATCCTCCTGCCTGCCGGGCAGATCGAGGCTGAGCCGGCTTGCCGCCTCCCCGCTCATGCTGGAGCTCTCTCCCACCACCGCGATGATGACGTCAGCCTGACGGGCCGCCTCCAGGGCTTCGGAGAAATCCGCGTCCTCGCCCGTGATCTCACAGCCTTTAGCATACAGGATTTGCGAGTCTTGTCCAAGCGCGTCGACGAGACCTTGCCGGATCGTCACCACATCCTTCGGGTCGCCTGAGACGGCCCAGGTGCCATGCATCTCCTCGGCATTGTCCGCCAGCGGCCCGATCAGCGCGATCTTCTTCGCCTGTTTGCCGAGCGGCAGGACATCGCGGTCGTTCTTCAGCAGCACGATCGAGCGGCGCGCCGCCTCCCTGGCCAACGTCCGATGCTCAGGAGCCAGCAGCACCTTCGCTTCCTGTTCGGGATCCGCCCGATACGGCTGATCAAACAGGCCCATGGCGAACTTGATCCTCAGCACCCGACGAACCGCTTCGTCCAGCACCG
The DNA here is from genome assembly GCA_937957685.1 of uncultured Paenibacillaceae bacterium. Lineage (GTDB taxonomy): Bacteria > Bacillota > Bacilli > Paenibacillales > DA-C8 > Insulibacter. Next base: position 17,491 of record CALGAO010000055.1, on the reverse strand, counting down.
CTTCATCCAGAGTCCCTTCCGCCAGCAGCTGCGGCAGATCCTCCAGATACGTCCCCCTGCTCATATCCATGTCAACGCCCGCGCTCAGCGCCTTCAGGCTCGCCTCTTGCCGCGTCTCCGCGTATCCGTGCACCATCACCTCCGCCACGGCATTGGCATCGCTCACGACGAAGCCTTCGAAGCCGAACTGTTCCCTGAGCACCTCGGTCATCAGGTACCGATTGGCTGTGCAGGGCACGCCATTCAGGTCATTGAAGGCGCTCATGAACGTCCCGACTCCGGCCTCAGCCGCTGCCCGGAAGGGAGGCAGGTAGACTTCATGCAAGGTTTGCAGGGAGATATCCACCGTATTGTAGTCTCGCCCGCCGACGGCTCCGCCGTATGCGGTGAAGTGCTTGGCGCAGGCCAGCAGGGCGGACGGACGGGTCAGATCATCCCCCTGGAAGCCTTGCACCCGCGCTTCGGCGAACCGGGAGGCCAGGTACGGATCTTCCCCCGCTCCTTCCGCGATCCGCCCCCACCTGGGATCGCGCGCGATGTCCACCATCGGGGCGTAGGTCCAGTTGATGCCGCTCGCAGCCGCTTCCCTGGCGGCCGCTTCCGCCGTTCGCCTGGCCAGCTCGGGCTCCCAGCTGCAGGCTTCCGCGAGCGGGATCGGGAAGATCGTCCGGTAGCCGTGGATGACATCCAGGCCGAACAGGAGAGGGATGCCGAGCCGCGATTCCTCCACGGCGATGCGCTGCAGCTCATTCACCTTGGCCGCGCCGGCGACGCCGCCCATGCTGCCGATCAGCCCCGCGCGGATCTTGTCCTCCTGATAATCGCGATCCAGCTTGCTGAATTCCTCATGGGACATCTCCCCGTTCACCAGCTTCTGGATGATCTCATCCATGGTCATGCCGAAGGCTCCGAAGATGGACGGCGACAGCTGCACCAGCTGGCCGACCTTCTCTTCCCGCGTCATCTGCGACAGAAGCTCCGTGATGCGAGCTTCCACATCCTCACGTTTGAATGGCAAGTTCATCTCCTCCTTCACATCGTTAACCAGTCACCCGGCAAACCATCAGGTGCGTGAAATAACGTGAAATAAGAAGACCCCATCTTGCAGATGAGGTCTTGATTCTGGCTATACCCACCACATCTCGCCGATCGGTTCGCGCATCAGCAGCTGCTTCAGGTTGTTCACCGCTTTGGTGAATCCCTCGTCTGCGGACATCAGACCGTCCTCATGCTCGATGCTGATGACGCCGTCGTAGCCGACGAGACGCAGGGCGCTGAGAATATCCGCCCAGGTCTTCAGATCATGGCCGTAGCCCACCGTGCGGAACTGCCAGGCCCGATCCAGCATCTGCGTATATGGCTGCATGTCCGTCACGCCATGCCTGTTGACATTCACGGGATCGATGGCCGTATCCTTGGCGTGGAAGTGGTGGATCGCATTGTTACGGCCCAGGATATGCACCGCCTGCACCGGATCGATGCCCTGCCACCACATGTGGCTCGGATCAAGATTGGCGCCGATGCGCTCCCCTGCCGCTTCGCGCAGGCGCAGCAGCGTTCCCGGCGAATGCACGGAGAAGCCGCCATGCAGCTCCAGCGCGATATTGACGTTCAGCTCATCCGCCCTCCTGGCCACCTCGCGCCAGTAAGGAATCACCTTCTGCTCCCATTGCCATGCCAGCAGCTCCTGGTATTCATTCGGCCACGGAGCAACCGGCCAGTTGGGATATTTGGCGTCGTCGCTGTCGCCCGGGCAGCCCGAGAAGCCGACGACGGTCTTCACGCCCATGCGGCTGGCGAGTTCCAGGGTCTTCATGAATGCGTCGTGATAGCCTTGCGCGATATGCTTCTGAGGATGCAGCGGATTGCCGTGGCAGCTCAGCGCGCTGACCTCCAGACCGCGCGATTCGAATACTTTCCGATACGCATCCAGTTTCGCCCGGTCTTCCAGCAGTTCATCCAGGGGGCAATGCGCATGGCCCGGGTATCCACCCGTGCCAATCTCCACTGCGTCCAGGCCTTTGGCCGCGATGTAATCCATCGCTTCTTCCAGGGGCTTCTGCGCGAGCAATACGGTGAAAACGCCCAATTTCATAACCAGCAACCTCCAAGTTCGCTTACTTGTCCAGCAGCTTGCGGCCCATCCGCATGAATCGCTCCGTCATCTCCAGGGCTCTGCCGGACAGATGGTCCTCGTATTCCGCCATGATGTATCCGTCGAAATCAGCATCCGCAACGACCTGCACGATATCCGGATACGGGATGCTCGCTTCTTCCAGCTGTTCGTCCAGATAATGGAACTTGCCGTGGAAGTGAATGACGTGCGGCATGATCCTCCTGAGTCCTTCCAGGTCCGGTTCCTTGTAGAAGGTCACAAACCCGTACATGCCCTGGAATGCCCCCATCACCGCATCGTTGGCGCCTGCGGACAGCAGCCGCTGTCTCGCTTCGTCACGCGGCACCCCTTCGTATCGCAGCTGAGCGGCCATCTTCAACAGCTCCAGCGGGGCGCCCCTGGCCAGCGCCTCATCCCAATGCGGCTTGTTCGGACGGATCGCGAAGCATCCGAAGTCCGGTATGAAGCCGATGTACTTCGACCCCGATCGTGCGATGACCTCCAGGTACTGCTGCATGACCGGCGTGGACGGCGTCTCCGGGTTATGGATCTCTACGCCGACTTTCACGCCGTAATGCTCCGCGTAAGGGGCCAGTCTGCCCAACGCGGACGGCGACAGCAGATACTGGACGCGCATGATCCGGCAACCCAGCTTGCTCGCGGTCCTGAGGTCGTTGATCGCCAGCTGCAACATCTCATCCTCGGTCAGGTCGCGGTCAGAGCGTAGGCCCCGGTCCGTATTGGCGCCATAGGAGACGAATTCGATGCCGTATGCGCTTGTCATCGCCTTGAACTCTCCCAGCACCTGATCCGTCACATAGGGATAGGAGGGCAGCATCTGCGTGCCGACCAGCTCGAAGCCTTCCGCTCCAAACTCCGCCGCCGTGCGGATGCAATCCTCCAGGGACATCTTCCCCTTGATATATTCATCCGTGAAGCAGTACAGGGAGATTCCCAGCCTGATATTGCCCATTCGTTGTCAGCCTCCTTTGCCGCGGGCTATAGAGCCAGTGTCTTGCTGCCCGAAGCATCCAGCGTGGCGTAATCATGCGCCTGCTTGCTGCCCGGAGTGGCCATGTAAGGAATGCGCAGTCTCAGGGTCAGCTCGATGTGATGCGACCCTGGCGCAAGCCCGCCCGGCTTGTAAACCTTGATCGTGGCCGGCTCGATCACCCGCCAGAACTCCGAGATGAGGCCGGGCAGCTGGCTCAGGGCGAATTCCTTGCCATGCAGGCAGAACGTGATATCCTCCGCGGGAACTTCCTCCCCGTCCACACGGAGAGCGAACTCCCTGATGCAGGAGAGGTAGTGTCCGCGATAATTGCTCAGGCGGATCTGAAATTCATAGCCCAACTTCCTGCCGCCCACATAGGTGTGCTTCAGGCTGTTGTCGCAAACAGCATCCACAAACGGCAGCTTCATCATGAACGCCATTTGTGTTCCCCCTTTCCGAGAGATGCGTACCCGAACCGGTTACTCCTTGTCGAACACGATTTCCTTGCCGGTTTCCGCCGATTTGTAGATCGCATCCAGGATCTTCGTCACCACGAAGGCCTGCTCCGGGTGCACCAGCGGCTCCTTGTCATGGCGCACCGCATCCAGCCATTGCTTGGCCTCCAGCACGCCAGGCGCGCTTGAGCCGCCTTCGAAGTAAGCGATATTGCCCGACGCGGAATTTCTCTCCTCCACCAGCATGCCGTGACGCGCCGTGTTGAAGATCAGCTCGTTGGTCGGATAGCTCATGCCGGCCTTGATCTCCGCGCCCGCCTTGGTTCCGCACAGCGTGACCGCCGCTTCTCTGGAATCCGTCACATTCAGCGCCCAGGATGCTTCCAGGAAGATGGTCGCGCCGTTCTCCATCTTGATGAAGCCGAAGGCCGAATCCTCCACCTCGAAGCTCTCCGGATCCCATGGGCCGAACAGGTTGCCCTGGGTGGCTTCCGGCAGATGGCCCAGCTTGTGGAACACCGAGCCGGTGACCGATACGGGCTTGTAGTTGTTCATCATCCACAGGGTCAGGTCAAGGGCATGCGTGCCGATATCGATCAGCGGGCCGCCGCCTTGCTGCGACTTGTCCGGGAATACGCCCCAGGTCGGAACGGCGCGGCGACGAACGGCATGCGCCTTGGCGAAGTAGATCTCCCCGAGCTCGTCATTGCGGCAAGACTTGTACAGCGTCTGAACTTCCTGTCTGAAACGGTTCTGGTAGCCGATCGTAAACTTCTTGCCCGACTTCTTCCATGCGTCCAGCATCGCCTGGGCCGCTTCCGTGGTGTGGGCCATCGGCTTCTCACACAGCACATGCTTGCCCGCTTCGAAGGCGGCCACCGTGATCGGGCTGTGCATCACATTCGGGGTGAGCACGTACACGATGTCGATCGACTCGTCCTTCAGCAGCTCCTGATAGTCCTTGTACACCTTGGCATCCGCCGTGCCGTATTCCCGGGCGGCTTTCTCCGCGCGTTCCACGATGATGTCGCAGAATGCCACCACTTCACATTCGTCCTTGAGCTGCGCCAGTGCCGGCAGATGCTTCTGGTTGGCGATGCCGCCGCATCCCACGATGCCAATTCTCAATTTGTCCATGTCATATCCCTCCTGAGAAAATGTCCATTCATCACAGCGTCACCAGGTTGTCCGGCCAACATCAATCATTAACATGTTGTAAACTTTGGAGACATGCGATTGCGTCGGAAACGCAACATGCAGCTGTCTCCACTACCATTATGCGTCCCGTTCCCTGGCGTCTCTACCCGAAAGCCGACCATCCATTGTTGAAATTCAGACCTATCCGTTCAGACGGGGAGCCCCTGAAGCCGTTCAGACCTCTCCGAGCCAACGACCGATCACGGTGAATCGTTGGTATCGTCGGTCCAGCCCGGTCAGACGACCGGCCTCACCTGCCGAATCCGTCACCTGCCCGGTCACACGCCGACCTTGACCTTGTTGAAGGCATACGGCTCGCGTCGGGCCGCCGATTCGTAGAAGCCGTCGACGATCTCCATGAAGTACACGCCATGCCGGGCGGGAGCAAGCGGCTCCTTCCCCTCAGCCACACACTCGGCGAAATGTTGAAACTCGTTGATCAGCTGGATGTTCGGATCGAGGCGCGGCAGGATGTCCACACAGGTGCCCCCGATCTCGGAGAACAGCTTCAGCTCCCCGTTGACGTAGCTGACGCCGCCCTTCGTGCCCAGCAGCTCGTAGTAGACCTTGTCCTGTTCAATATTGGACGCCCAGCTGAATTCGAAGCTGACCGTCGCGCCGTTCTCCAGATGCAGCATCCCGACGGCGCTGTCTTCCACATCGAACACCCCGGCCGGATCGCCGATGTATCCGTTCCGATTCCGGGTGGTCGTATGGGCGAACGTCTGATGGGTGGACCCGACAATATACGAAGGGGTGGGCAATCCCATGAAGTACAGGACCAGATCCAGATAGTGGGTGCCGAGATCGATCATCACCCCGCCGCCGGACAAGGCGCGATTCGTAAACCACGTTCCCCGTCCCGGGATGCCGCTTCTTCTCACCCAGCCGGCCCTCGCCTGATAGATCTCGCCCAGCAGCCCCTGGTCGATGCACCGCTTCACGAAGACCGATTCATTGGTCATTCGGTTGTTCAGGCCGACCATCAGCGCCTTGCCCGAAGCCTGTTGCGCCGCCAGCATCCGCCGGGCCTCGCTTCCGTTCAACGCCATCGGCTTCTCGCAATGGACGTTCACCCCGGCCCCCAGCGCCTGGATGGCAATCTCCGCATGCATGGCATTCGGCGCGCATACGCTGACGATATCCAGCTCCTCGTTGCGCAGCATCTCCCCGTAGTCGGCATACACACGGGCGAAGCCGTAGGTCTCCGCGATGCGCTTCGCCCGCCCGATATCCACGTCGCACACGGCGACCAGTTCGATGCAGGGAAGGTGCCGATAGCCGTTGATGTGCTTTTTCTCCGCATTTTTCCCGGCTCCGATGATGCCGTATCTCGATTTCCTCTCCATAGCCTGCTCTCCTCTCTCAACCTCTGCACAGCAATTCGTTCATGTACCGGATCGTGTAATCGATCCCCCGCTCGCCAAGCTCCCCTGTCCACACCTGCGAATGCGGCTCGATGCTCAGGCCCCCGCCATAGCCACTGGCCCGCAGCAGGGCGATGAAGGCTGGCCAGTCGGTCTGATCCAGTCCGGCAGGCGGATCATCGACGCGTTCGCCGCCGACGATGAGCGACCCCTTCAGATGGACATGCCGGAAGCGATGCCCCCAGTCCTTGGTCTCCTGCAGGTAATCGCCGCCGAAATATCGGCTGTGCGACGGATCGAACTTGATCCCCAGCTCCGGCAGATGCCCGTGGATGATCGTCCAGGCCATCGGATTGTGCACGAAGTTGACCTTGCGGCAATTATAGGCCGAGATCGTCACGCCCCTGGACCTGCCGTACTCGATCAGCTTCGAGAAGAACTCGATCGCCTCCGTGCAGTTCTCGTAATAGGACAGCCCCTCCACATAATTGCACCCGCTGACAAAGTTGGGGCAACCCAGGTCGCTCGCCACGTCGATCAGGCGATAGCAGATCTCCAGCTCGCTGCCGATGATCCTCCCCTGCCGGTCGATCCGCTCAGACTTCCATCTGCCGATGGAGGCCACCCCGATACCATACTCCTTCATCCATTGTCCGAGCTTGCGGCGCTCATCATACAAGGCTTGACCGTCGTTCCCTTCATTGATGCAGAATTCCAGAAAGTCCAGTCCCTTTCCGGCCGCCATCCGGAAGCTTGCCTCCGTCGGTTGGGCGATGATTCCCAGCTGCATCCGTTGACTCCCTCCCATACTTGGTCATTAGACGTTTACTCATTATTAATCATTTACTTTGTGTTAACATCTTGAGCATAGCACACCTCTGTTACCGCTTGCAATCCTTTTCGAACCCGCGGTTCAGCCCCCATTCATCGATGCATTTCCCTGAAGGTCGCCGGCGTCATCCCCTCTTCCTTCCGGAACACCTTGCAGAAATAGCTGACATCCTCATAACCGCAGCGCCTGCTGATGTTTCGGAGCGGCTCGTCCGGGTAACGCACAAGCAGCGTCTTGGCATGGGAGATGCGAACGTCGATCAGATAGTCCAGGATGGTGAATCCGGTGATTTTTTTGAACAGATGACACAGATATTCCCTGGACATTTTCACTCTGTCCGCCAGATCGGCCAGCGACACAGGTTCCATGTAATGCTGGTTGATGTAGTCCATGATGAGGTGCACGATGTGGCCCTGCTCCTGCCGATGCTTGTGGCCCGATGCCGGGGAGCCTAAGCTTCTCGCAAGCTCCAGCAGGATCCCGTAGAGCAGCTTCGAATACTCATACATCGTCGCATGACTCGAGACATGCAGGCCGTAGAGTTCCTCCATGAGCCTCGCCGCCTGATCCGGCCGATCCACCCGATACACGCCCGAACGCCGGATTCCCGCGCTTTCGCAGAAAGGCTGGACGCCATACCCGACAAAGCCGATATAGTGAACTTTCCACTGTCTGCTCGTGGCATGGTATCGATGGCCAACATCCGGAAACAGCAGCATCCCTTCCCCCTCTTCCACCGCATGCTGATGCCCGTCGATCTCCAGTACCCCGGCGCCCTGGATCGTCTGAATCCACTGGTAGAGCGGCAATCCGTCAGGCCGATGGATGCTCTCCTGCAGATGATCCCGGCCCAGCGAGTAGAGGACGAAGGGAAGCTGCGAGCTGATCTCCGACTGCCTGACAAAGAACATTTTCCGGCTCATATCACCGATTCACCATCCAGGACACCTTAATATAGTCATATCAACGCTTAATATTCTCCGATTTACCTCGGCTTCTTTCAATTCTACTATATTAATATAATACCATACCTGAAAGGAGATCCGATCCTGATGACCCGCATACCGCATATCCGTCTGATGGACGGCATCCCGACGCTCTTCGTCCATGATGAACCGTTCATCGCACTGGCCGGTGAGGTCCACAACTCCAGCGCCTCGAACCTGGAGTATATGGAGCGAGAAGTCTGGCCGTATGTGACAAGCCTGAATATGAACACGCTCATCGTCCCCGTTTACTGGGAGCTGATCGAGCCGGAGGAGGGCCGCTTCGACTTCTCCCTGGTGGAAGGGCTGATCCGGCAAGCCCGAAGCCATCGGATGCATCTGATCCTCCTGTGGTTCGGACTGTGGAAGAATGCCGAGTCTCATTACGTTCCGGCATGGATGAAGAAGGATACGGCGACCTATTTCCGCGCCCGCAAGGCCAATGGCGAGGCGATGAATTGCATCTCCCCGCTGTGTGAAGCGGCCGTGCAGAAGGACGCCCATGCGTTTGGCCGATTAATGGAATACATCCGAACCATCGATGGGGAAGAGCATACGGTGATCGTGATGCAGGTGGAGAATGAGATCGGCCTCCTCGGGACCGATCGGGATTACTCACCGGCGGCCCATGCGGCATTCCGCCAGGCCGTACCCGACTGCGTCGCGGCAGAGTTCCAGGTATCGGGAACGTGGGAGGAAGCCTTCGGCCGCGATGCGGGAGAATCCTTCATGGCCTACCATTTCGCGCGAGCCGTCGAGACCATCACGAGAGCCGGGCAGAGCGCCTACCCGCTACCCTGCTACGCCAACGCGTGGCTGGAACAGTTCCCCTGGTATGCCGGATCCTATCCGAGCGGCGGTCCCGTCCGCAAGGTGCATCGGATGTGGAAGCTCATGGCTCCGTCCCTGTTCTGTCTGGCGCCGGATATCTATGTGCCTTACGTGCCTGATGTGATGGACGAATATACCTATGAGGGCAACCCGCTCTTCATCCCGGAGGTCCGCAAGGATGCCGTCGCCGCCACCTATGCGCTGTATGCGGTGGGCGGATGCAACGCCATCTGCTATGCGCCGTTCGGGATCGAGGACCTGCTCAAGGGCCCGGAGCATCTGGACAAGCCGCCGCATGAGGTGATGATCCAGCTGAACATTGATCCTTCGGCATTTGAGATCGAAGGCAGCGCCGCTTATCTGGCAAGAAGCTATTCGATCATCGAGCATTTCAAGCCGCTGTATCTGCGATACCGGCATACCGGCCGCTTGCAAGCCTTCGTGAAGCGTCACGAGCACGACTACGGCAAGCTCCTGCACTTCAGCCGTTACGATATTCTCGTCAACTATCCGCCCAGGGCGCCTCGCAAGCCAGTGGGGGGAGGCATGATCCTTGAGCTCTCGGAGCATGAGTTCATCGTCATCGGAACGATGTTCCGCCTAAGGTTCCTGACCAAGCCCGGGAAGCAGGAACAGGCGGCCATCCTGCACCTGGAGGAGGGAGAGTTCGTGAATGGCCGATGGGTGGCGGGACGCGTCCTGAACGGCGATGAGAGGATGAGCGTGCAGCTGAAGGATATGCCCGCTGCGTATCGCATCGTGCTGTATGAGTATTGACGCATGCCAGACAACAAGGGGACCGACGCTGCTCCTCAGTCCCCTTGTCACGCTATCATCGCCTGGCCTGTTGCTGATCACGCAGCTATGACAAATGGACGGGCTCCGTATCGCAGCTGATACCAAGCCCGTCCTTGTTCATTCACACCAATATCAATGTTCTCTTGTGCGGCCTGTTGCCCAGAGCGGTATCCGCAACGGGCGGCAGATAGGAGGAGCTGAAGGCAAAGTGAACCTCCACTTCATGCTTGCCGCTGGCCAGACCGCCTTCCTTGGCCACCGTCAAGGTGGCAGGCTCCAGCAGTCCCCAATGCACATCTCCCCGTTCGGCCAGCTCGGACTGTCGATAGGTCACGCCATTGATCGTCCAGGTGATCTGATCGCCGCTGAACGTCTCTCCATCCACCGTAACCGTTGCCGGACGGAGCTGCGACAGCCAGAGCCCCCGGTAGTGCACAAGGCGGATATTGATCTGGAATCCGACGATCTTCCCGTCCTGTTCCACATTCCGGAAGCCTCTCTGTTGGATGCAATGTCTCTCAAGCACTCTGAATCCCTCCTATTCACCCAGAAGTCTCTTCAGCATGACATGCTGCTTGCGCACCTGATCCACCGCATAGCCGGGCTCGTTCTTCCACGGTCCCTCGTATTCGCTGATCAGGTATCCATCCCAGTTGTGCTCGATCAAAGTCTGCACGATCTTCTCATATGGAATCGTCACTTCCACGAAGTCATCGGACATCTTCACGAACTTGGCATGGCAGCAATACACATAAGGCAGCAAAGGAATGATGTCTTCCACCGGGCTGTGTTCCGACTCCGGCATGATAAAGGCGCCAGGCTCCCATTCGCTCTCAGGCAGGCGGTTCGTCTCGAAGACGCCGAAGTCGACGTTCAGTCCGAAATGCTTCGTTCCCGTCTTCTCGATAAACTCGACATAATCCTCAACCATCTTCGACTTCAGCAAGGTCGGCGCATGGATCTCCGGACACATGCGAACATCGTACTTCTCCGCCATCGGCAGAGCCATCTCGATAAACTCGCGCCAGTTGCGCACAGGCGTAAGCTCATTGTCGATCACGCCCAGCTTGGTGCGCAGCACCTTGAAGCCCATCCGATTCGCCAGCTTGAAATCGCGGATCAGCATCTCATAGGACTCCTGGGAAGTGAGTTCCCGACCTTGATACATGCGGGAATCGACCCAGTGGCCATATTCCGCGGGCACCAGCTTATACTTGTCGATCAGCCGATCCCAGTTCTCCAGCCATTCCTCGCTTGGATTCGGGTATCCTTCGATGTGACCGTTCGCCAGAATCTCCACACCGGTCGCGCCGATGCTGTGAATCTCGGCGAGCGCGTCTTCCAGCGTCATCGTGACCCCATATTCAGCCGAATAACTGTAGAGCGAGACGCCGCGTTTCGGTTTGCCGACTGACTGTTTGCTCATGACTGCATCAACTCCTTTGGAGGTACTGTGATATCAGACAACCCGGGTCTTCCGTGCACCTTCATCTTAACCCCTTCATCCTGCCATCCTCTACCCCAAAACCGACCCGTAGTTGTCGAATATCCGACCTCACACAGCCGCCATCCCGTCAGCCTTCCGTATAATCGAACCACTCGAAGCTGGCGGTATTGTCGCTGTTCGCCCCGTTCGAACTGCCATATACGCCGATCAGGGTGCCGACCATGCAGCCGACGGATTCCGGATTGATCAGCCTCCCGTCAGCGTTGCCGTGCAGCAGCCTGAGCTGCTTCTCATCGGTGCCATAATAGAACTGAAACGCCTGCTCCTCCGCCACGATGCGGAGGATGATCTCGCCTGGCTCCACTTCAGCCGCCGCAAGCACCTGTTCCGTCGTCTCCGCCCGGAAATGCGGCAGATGCGGATATCCCTCCACCTCGCCGGTACATTGGACGACCCGCAGGATCTGTTTGCCCTGCTCCATCGTGCGCTCCAGCCGGAACTGGTGATTCATGGCCTGCATCACGACCAGCCCGGCCGCTTCGTGCCCGGATGCGGCCGTAAACGTCATGCGGGTCGTGGCGAAGAAACTCGGCTGCCGCTGGCGTCGCCCGATGAAGCTGACGTTCGGAACCCGGTACTCCCGGCCAACCTTGCTGAAATCGATCTTCTCCAGCTTCGGAGTCATGGAACGGGGCAACAGCTTCAGGGTCAGCCTGCTGTTCGCCAGGGAATAGAAATCCTCATAAGGGGTTCCGAAGAAGACCCAGTCCATGCCCAGCTGCTCCCCGTCGAAATCATCGCGTATCGGGGCTTGCGGAGCAGGAGAAGGAGGCAGGTCAGGCGCCGGATAGCTCCATTCGACCTTGCCGGTGCCCGGGCTGATCACCGGCCATCCGTCCTCCCACACGACGGGAGCAATGAAGGTCTCACGGCCCAGGTTCTTGTGATACCCTCCGATCAGGCGGGAACCCAGCATGACGGCATACCATTCGCCGTTCGGGAGCTCGACCAGATCGGCATGTCCCACGTTGCCGATCGGATACAGTTTGCCGAGGTGCCGGTGCGTCATGATCGGATTGCCCGCATAGCCTTCGTAATCCCCGAATATCGAACGGCTCCTGGCGACCGTCACCGCATGGAAATGCTCGGTTCCTCCCTCGGCGATGACCAGGTAGTAATACCCGTCCTTCTTGTAGAGATGGGGAGCCTCCGGCGAAGCGCAGTTTTTCAGGGCTCCGCCCCAGATCGACTTGATCTCGCCCTTCAGGCACATGTTCTCCAGATCGATCTCGCTGATCCAGATCACCTGATCGCCCGGCGTGCCGTCGGGATTCCGATCCCGCCTCGTCCCCGTGAAGTAGGCCCTGCCGTCGTCATCGAAGAACAGGGACGGGTCGATGCCCGGCGCATCCGGCAGCCAGTGCATCTCCGACCACGGCCCCCTGGGATCCGTCGCGGTGACGATGAAATTGCCCCGGTCGCTGAAGTTCGTCCCGATGACATAGAACATCCCGTTATGATAACGGATCGTCGGCGCCATGATGCCGTTGGTCATATGCTCCGCCGTCACATGAAGCTGCGACTTGCGGTCGAGGACGTGGCCGATCTGTTGCCAATGGATCAGATCGGTGCTGTGAAAGATCGGGATGCCGGGAAACAGCGAGAAGCTTGAGGTGATCATATAGAAGTCATCGCCGACCCGGCAGATCGACGGATCCGGATAGAAGCCGGGGAGGATGGGATTGCGCAACAGCCTGGTATTCATCTGGTTCACGTCACATCGTTCTCCTTCCGTTTCGTTTTCAAATTTCCTCAAAAGGCACCACCTGCCGCAGCCTGTCCGACAGCATCGCCGCATCGATCAACCGCATCACTCTCAGCACCTGCTCATTCTTCACGACGATCTCCGCCTTGCCCTCGATCGCTTCCACCACATTGCGGTAGAAGTCGCGCACATCCGTCTGAATCCGCGGCAACGGCTCCACCGTGACGGAGTTGTCCTCGCGCGGCGCCATCGTCTTGGTGAAGCCGGCGCCGGCCACGATCGGCTGCGCATCCTGCGAACCCTGATCCGCGAGGCGAACGACTCGCCCGTTCATCTCCCAATCCTCGATCACAGCCGTGCCCTGCGTGCCGGCCGCATACCATTTCGGCAAGGCGATGAAGTGGGTCGTGCCGACTTCGACCAGCGCCGTCTTGCCGCTCTCGAAGGTGAGCAGCAGCTTGAAGCCGTCATCCACCTCGCTCCCCGTCACATGGAAGAGCTGGCAATACAAGCGGGTCACCTTCTCGGGAATCATCAACAACAACCGGTCCAGCAGATGGACGCCCCAATCCAGCATCATGCCGCCGCCGAACTCCTTCTGCTTGCGCCAGTCCCCGGGGATGCCGCGCGAGCCATGCACCCTCGTCTCGATGTAGAACAGATCGCCGATTCGCCGTTCGTCCACGATCCGCTTGACCGAGAGGTAATCCTCATCCCAACGGCGGTTCTGATGCACCACGAACAGCTTGCCCGTCTGCTCGGCGACCTTCAGGATCTCCTCCAGCTCCAGGCTGTTCAGCGTCACCGGCTTCTCGCAGATCACGTGCTTGCCGGCCTGAAGCGCCTGAATGGACAGCTCCTTGTGGACATGGTTAGGCGTCGCGATCAGAACGATCTCCACATCAGGATCATGCAACACGGAAGCATAATCCGCGTAGGCATGGATCGACGCCTCTGTTGCCGCCCGCAGACGGGCCGGGTCTATATCCCATACTCCCGTGAGCCGCATGACCTCCGTCGTCCCGATGAGCCGCGCATGTTGACCGCCCATGCCTCCATAGCCAATGATCGCGATTCCGTAAGATCTCTTGCTCATCTCCATCCATCCTTTCCCATGATACTGTCGATAGCCTGACAGCTTCATCATGGATGGGTCAGGATCGCAGCGTCAATCTCGAATACCCGACTTTGGCAATCGTTTCCATCTGAATTTCAACAATCCGACTTCATCCATAGAAAAAAGAGCCAGTGTCTCTGACACTAGCCCTGATCCGCCGATTCCCGCTTCGCCCTTCGCTCCCGGGCGGCGAACAGGATCATCCCAAGCAGCAAGACGAGTGAACCGAACAGATACGGGAAGGTATGCCGCACATCGTACAGCACCCCCGCCGCGAGCGGCCCGAACACATTGCCAATACTCATGTACGTGTTGCCCAGCCCCTGGACATAGCCCTGTTCATGTTCGCCTGCGCGCGTGGACAGCAGCGTGCTGATGGCGGGACGAAGCATCGACTGGGATGCGAAGAACACCATGGACACGAGCAGCACATAGATGAGATCGCCCCATGCCAATAGCAGGGACAGGGTGCAGGCCGCAAGGAACAGGGAGCCGTTGATCAACCGGACCGCCCCGTAGCGCCTGATCAGCCGCGATAACAGGAAATACTGGACGATCACCCCCATGATCGCCCCGGATGTGATGATGATCGAGATCTCCCTGGAGGTGTAGGCGTAATAATCGTTCGCAAGCAGCGGAAATGCCGTCTCGAAGTTCATCAGGCCGAAGTGCAGGATAAAGCCCAGGATCAGCAGGATGAAGTACGGAGCATGAAACGAACGGGCGATGCTGCTGAAGAACCCCGCATCTCCTTCGGGTCCCGGTGCAGCTCCCTGCCCGTGCGCCTGACTCCTGCGAGTCTCGGGAAGCCAGAACACCGTCAGCGCCGCCAACAGACTGAGCACGGCAGCGGTATAGTAGGGCGCGCGTATGCTGATCTCGGCCAGCAGACCGCCGATCCCCGGACCGACGGCCATGCCCAGGCTGACGGAGGCGCTGATCCACCCCATGCCCTTGGCCCGGTTCTCCCGGTCCGTCACGTCGGCCACGTAGGCCATGGAGGCGGGCATCGAGAAGCCCAGGCCGATCCCGCCGATCATGCGCGACAGGTACAGCAGCCCGATATGATCGGCCACCGCGAACAGGAGATGCGAGATGCCGTTCATGATGAGACCGGCGAGCAGCATCGGCCTGCGCCCGAACCGGTCCGCCCATCTCCCGCCTATGGGCGAGAGGAAAAATTGCATGATGCCGAACATGGCCACGAGCAATCCCGCGGCCATCCCGCTCGCATGGAAATAATCCAGGTAAGCCGGCAGCACGGGGATGATGATGCCGACTCCGAGAAGCACTATGAACGTATTTAACATCAACAGGAACAAAGGTATCTTCTTCATAACTTCATAACGTCTCCCGCTTCAATGTAAGAGTCAATATTTTGCCTGGTTCACTATTCCAACCAAAGAATATTATCGCTTAAGCGGGGAGCCGCGTTCTACCACGAAAGAGACCTGTGATTGTCAATTTTACGACCACCAGCAACGGAAAGGGTTCCCTCACGCCATCACCCCGTGAAGGAACCCCTGCCATCCTGCTCTCCTGTTCAGTTGTTCGGCTCCACATGCACATGAACCTCATAGATATCATGCTGCTCTTTCAACGCCTGCTCCACCCGGGTGGAGATATCATGCGCCTCGCCAATGTTCAGGGAGGAATGAACGGTGATCACAATATCGAGAACTGCATTGTTGCCGTAATATCTCCCCTTGATATCCCTGATCTTCTTCACTCCCGGCACGGTCTGGATCGTCTTCCGATACTGCCGGATCTTCTCGTCGTCGAAGCCGTCGGTGAGCTGATGGCTCGCCTCCCGGAAGATGCCCCATGACGTATGGCAGATCAGCAGGCCAACGGCAACGGCCGTCACTCCATCAAGCCAGGACATGCTGAGCTGGGAGCCGAAGATCCCGATCGCTGCGCCGATGCTGACCCAGGCGTCGGACAGGTTATCCTTGGCGGCTGCCATCAGGGATTGGCTGTTGATCCTGGACGCCAGGCCCCTGTTGTATCGATACACCCCGTACATGGCCAGGGCGGAGAACAGGCCGAACCATCCCGCGATCATATCCGGCGATTCCCGGTCTCCCGCCGCCAGTGCGGAGCCTGCCGAGAACAACACCTGCAGTCCGACGACGAACATGATGAACGATGCGATCAGGGAAGCGATGGCTTCGCTCTTCCAATGTCCGTAGGCATGGTCGCGATCTGGCGGCTTCCGGGAAAGCCTCAGTCCGATCAGGACGGCCAGCGAAGCCATGATGTCCGTTGCATTGTTCAACCCATCCGCACTCAACGCATGCGAATCGGCCAGATGGCCGATCAACAGCTTCAAGGAGGACAAGATCAGGTACGCGACGATGCTGATGATCGCGCCCTTTTCTCCCCTCTTCAAGTCTCTGTACTTCTGTTCATCCATCTTGTCTGTCCTCCACGATCTCATTGCCACCATCTAGTGTAGCAGTTCAAGGTGGAGTGGGTCTATGCAAACATTGTTGTCCTCGGAAAGACAAGTTTCCTTACATATAAAAGGTTGCGCAGGGGCAAGAAAAGCACTTATTATATTTATATTTATGATAATGTAAATTTGATTACCCACTGTCTAAATTATCTAGTATATTGAATTCAGTTCCTTAATAAGGACTGCAACTCCGGGCATTTCAAATGGGGTGTTACCTGAACAAGATTAACCTTGTCACCGCCGGAATATAATTGACCCAGGAGCGACGAAAAGAAAATGACCCACCCCTGTAGAATATTCTCCCTCTGAGAACAATCAGGAAATAGTTTCAGAGGGGAGATATATGCTAAGGAGTGGGACTGTGATCAGCTTACATGAACTTTACGCCAACGGCAAGAGCATTCGGGAAATTGCCCGCATCACGGGACATGCTCGCAATACCGTGCGCAAGTACTTGCGAGCCAACGGCATCCCTGAGCCGCGTTACGGCAAAAAGCGAGGGTCCAAACTCGATCCCTTCAAGCCTCTTATTGACCAATCCATGGCCCAGGGAATCTTCAACTGCGAGGTGCTGCTGCGTCTGCTCAGAGATCAGGGCTACACTGGCGGTATCACCCTCATCAAGGACTATGTAAGGCCGCACCGTCCGCCGAGGAAGGTCCCTGCCGTGCAACGATACGAAACAAAACCTGGTTACCAGGCGCAAGTGGACTGGAAGATCTGCGAATACGTCGATTTGAACGGGGAAGTGCGCAAGATTCCGGTGTTTGCGATGGTGCTGGGGTATTCCCGGATGATGTACATCGAGTTTGCCAAACGGTGCGACATCCACAGTTTCTTGCGCTGCCTGATCCATGCGCTTGAATACTTCGGCGGTGTTCCAAAGACGATGCTGACCGACCAGATGAAGACGGTCATCCTCGGGATGGGAGATGATCGAAAGCCCCGATGGCATCCGCTGTTTGAGGATTTCGCCGCAACGGTTGGCATGGTTCCGAAAGTCTGCCGCGTCCGGCGGCCGCAAACGAAGGGCAAGGTGGAACGGACCGTTCAATTCATTGAGCAGAATTTCATGGCGGGCCGACGGTTTACGGATGTGGAGGACCTGAATCGTCAGGCAAGGCAGTG
>CALGAO010000054.1 GCA_937957685.1 uncultured Paenibacillaceae bacterium | reverse complement strand
ACCGTTAAGCCCTCCAGCGCCGATGGTACTTGGACCGAAGGGTCCTGGGAGAGTAGGACGTTGCCAAGCCGTACATAGAAACCCGCACCTAAGTGCGGGTTTCTTCGTTATATACGGGTATGGAAGGCAACGTACTCTCCCTGGAGGAGAGTGTCTGTATCTGATTTCGAAGTAAGTCAGGGATGATGTATCGTGGTTAAGTGGAAGATACAGACGCCGACCTCGCAGTGAGTTCGGAGCAGTAACGCTCGGTGCGGAAGGACGTTGCCAAGCCGTACATAAGACACCCTTGCTAGAACAGCAAGGGTGTCTTCATTTATTCGGGCAGATCGCGACCTTGATCAAGCGGTGGCTTCAGAGTCCGTGGCCCTCACTCCTGCCCGTAACCGAACGTCATTCCGCAGCTCCGGGGGCCCCGATTGCGGACATGGATGGAGCCTCATACAAATAGCGGAAGTCCGAAGTGTCTTATTTCGGGGAAATCGGCCAAAATGCCAAAATAGAGGAAGAGTCATTTCCGCTAAGCATGGGAATAGCGGAAGAAAACAAGGGGAGAAAGCGCAAATCGGGGAAATAGTGACATTTCGACTTCCGTTATTTTGGGGAAAATGGGGCTTCTGGAAGAAATAAGGACGTTTTGACTTCCGCTATTTGAGAGAGCAGCGGCTAAGCAACTGATTAGCGGAAGCTGGACTTCCGCTAATCAGAGCGTCGTGGGGGAACGACACAACTGATTAACGGAAGTTGGGCCGGGACACGTTCAGTCATCGAGCTTGATCGGGACGATGCGGCCGTTTCTGTGTACATAATAGATCTCATCATCTTTCGCGAGCCGCGCGACGAAGCCTTCGTGTAAATCAGAGAACGGGAAGTAGTCATCCCGGATGTACAGCGAGATCAGCATCTCGGGAACGATGCTTTCCACCTTGTCATAGTATGGCTTCTTGACATATTGGCCTTTGCTGTTGATGATCCCCCATTTGCCTTCCTCCTGGACAAAGGCTCGCCCATTCAGGAAAGGATAGGCGGACTCGAAGCGCGCATCGATGATCATCACGCCGTCCTTGTTGATGTAGCCCCAGCGATTGCCTTGCTTGACCGCCGCGAGCCCTTCCTGGAACCGGAGAGCGGATTGGAACCGGGCAGGGATAGCCATGCGTCCTTCCGTATCCACGAATCCGACCTGATCGGATTCTTCCATATAGATCGCGAGCAATCCTTCGGAAAACTTGCCATTCATCGGTGATCCCGGCAATTGGAACAGCAGATCACCGCTTTTGTTGATCACGTGATATTCCGTGCCGATTCGGACCAGTGCCAGGCCTTCGCTGAAATCACCGGCTTCGTCAAACTTCAGGTCGATCACCGTTTGTCCGTTCGGGTCGATATAGCCCATCTTGCCATTCACCTGAACGGCCGCCACTCCTTCGGAGAAATTCTGCGCCCATTCATATTGAAAATCGATCTTCAGATGGCCTTCCCGGTCCAGATATCCCGCCTGATTGTCCTCCGCATATGCCAGAACCATCCCTTCCGAGAATGTCCCTGCGAGCACAGCGCCGTTGAACCAGTCCTTGTCGCTCAAATCGATGACCAGATGGCCTTTTGCATCAACAAAGCCCGTCTGCCCATCCTTGCCGAACACAAAGCCCAATCCCTCCGAGAACGGCATGGCAAGCACGTATTCTGCAGGCATTACATCGCCCTTGATATTGACATAACGCATGGTCAGATTGCTGAAGCCCTTGAGCGGACTATAAGAGCCGGAAGTCACGACGGGGGTCAAAGTGGGCACCGAGCTTCCCTTGGTTGGACAGCCGGTTGCAAGTGCGACTGCGACGATCAACAGCATCAACGACAGCAACTTCTTCATTTGCGATGTTTTCATGAACGAAGGCTTCCTCCTCTGAATTGTGTGGGCACAAAAAGAGCACCGACTGATGAACGTGGAAGCCGGTACTCTGGAGCAAATAACGCACATATGAAATTGAAATGAATGCCATTGCAGTCAATCAGGCGGACATTTTCGATCATATTCGATTACGTAAGGGCTGTCAATGAGGCATACAGATCGGAATACATCAGAGCGATGAAACGCTGGACAGGTCTTGAGGGACAAAAAAAGGGTACCGGATTCGCGCGTAGCGAATCGCGATACCCTTGCGATGCATCAGTTCATGATCTGACGCAGGACGGTTTGCAGGATGCCGTTGTTGCGATAGTAGTCGACGTCGACCATGCTGTCGAGGCGGCAGATCACCGGGAATTCGAAGGTGCTGCCGTCTTCGCGGGTAGCCTTCACCGTCAGGCGTTGGCCCGGCTGAATGTCGTTGTTCAGTCCTTCGATGTCGAAGGTTTCGCGGCCGGTGATGCCGAGCGACTTCCAGCTTGCGCCGTCAGCGAATTGCAGCGGCAGAACGCCCATGCCGACCAGATTGCTGCGGTGGATGCGTTCGAAGCTTTCGGCGATGACGGCCTTGACGCCGAGCAGGTAGGTGCCCTTCGCAGCCCAGTCGCGGGAGCTGCCCGTGCCGTATTCCTTGCCGGCGATGACAACGAGCGGCACGCCGTCCGCCTGATACTTCATCGATGCGTCGTAGATCGGCATGACCTCGCCCGTTGGCAGATAGGTCGTAACGCCGCCTTCGGTGCCAGGCGCTACCTGGTTGCGGATGCGGATGTTGGCGAAGGTGCCGCGCATCATGACCTCATGGTTGCCGCGGCGGGAACCGTAGGAGTTGAAGTCCTTGCGATCCACGCCATGCTCGATCAGGTATTTGCCCGCCGGGCTGTCCACCTTGATGTTGCCCGCAGGCGAGATGTGGTCCGTCGTGACGGAGTCGCCGAGCAGCGCCAGCGTCTTCGCGCCCTTGATCGGCTTGATGTCGTCAGGCTGGGCGCTGAGACCGGTGAAGAACGGAGGCTCCTGAATGTAGGTCGAATTCGGATCCCATTCGTACAGTTCGCCTTCCGGCACTTCGATCTCGTTCCAGCGCTGGTTGGCGCGGAATACGTCCTTGTATTTCTCCAGGTACATCTCTGCGGAGATCGCTTCTGCCATCGTGTCGCGGATCTCGGCGCTGGAAGGCCAGATGTCCTTCAGATATACCGGGTTGTTGTCCTTGTCGTAGCCGATCGGATCCTTCGTCAGGTCGATGTTCACGGTGCCTGCCAGCGCATAGGCCACGACGAGAGGCGGCGAAGCCAGGTAGTTCATCTTCACCTGCGCGTGAACGCGGCCTTCGAAGTTGCGGTTACCGGACAGCACCGACGCGACGGTCAGGTCATGGTCCGCGATAGCCTGGCTGACTTCATCCGGCAGCGGACCGGAGTTGCCGATACAGGTCGCGCAACCGTAGCCGGCAACGTGGAAACCGAGAGCTTCCAGCGGCTCGATCAGATTGGCTTTCTTCAGATATTCGGTCACGACGAGCGAGCCAGGAGTCAGACTGCTCTTGACGAAAGCAGGCTTCTTGAGGCCTTTCTCGACCGCCTTCTTCGCGAGCAGGCCCGCGCCGACCATAACGCTCGGGTTGGAGGTGTTGGTACAGCTGGTGATCGCCGCGATGACGACGGAGCCGGCGCCGATCTTCGAGACTTCGCCGTTCGGATGCTTCACTTCGACGGTCTCTTGCAGCTTCTCTTCCGTCAGGCCGTAACCGCCCTGATCGATCGGCTTGCGGATGATCTCGTTGTAAGCTTGCTTCATGTTGGTCAGCTCGATCCGGTCTTGCGGACGCTTCGGTCCGGCAAGCGACGGAACGACCGTCGAGAGGTCAAGCTCGATCGTATCCGTAAACACTGGATCCGGAGTGTCGTCGGTACGGAACATGCCTTGCGCTTCGTAATAGGCCTTCACAAGCGCGATCTGCTCTTCCGTGCGGCCCGTGTTGCGCAGGTAGTTCAGCGTTTCCTCGTCAACCGGGAAGAAGCCCATCGTAGCACCGTATTCCGGAGACATGTTGGCTACCGTAGCGCGGTCAGCGAGGCTGATGTTGCTGAGACCGGAGCCGTAGAATTCGACGAACTTGCCAACGACGCCCTTCTTGCGAAGCATCTCGGTAACGGTGAGAGCAAGGTCAGTAGCCGTTGCGCCTTCCGCGAGCTTGCCGGTCAGCTTGAAGCCGATCACCTCAGGGGTGACGAAATACAACGGTTGACCCAGCATGCCCGCTTCTGCCTCGATGCCGCCGACGCCCCAGCCGACTACGCCGAGACCGTTGATCATCGTTGTATGGGAGTCGGTACCCACGAGCGAATCCGGATAGACATAGGTTTCGCCGTCTACCGTCTTGGTGGCAGCGACGCTGGCCAGATACTCGAGGTTGACCTGGTGCACGATACCGGTCGCCGGAGGAACAGCGCGGAAGTTGTCAAATGCCGTCTGTGCCCAGCGCAGGAAACGGTAACGCTCCTGGTTGCGTTCGAACTCGATCTTCATGTTGTATTCGAGCGCTTCCTTCGTGCCGAAGGCGTCGACCATCACGGAGTGGTCGATGACGAGATCGACAGGTACGAGCGGATTGATCCGCTTCGGATCACCGCCGGCGCGATGCATCGTTGCGCGCATCGCTGCCAGGTCAACAACGACCGGAACGCCGGTGAAGTCCTGCAACACGATGCGGGCAGGAATGAATGGGATCTCCTTGTTGTTGTCGCGGTTGTCAGCCCAGCCAGCGATCTGCTTCACGTGCTCTTCCGTAATGGCGCGTCCATCGAACTGGCGAATGGCGGCTTCCAGCAGCACCTTGATGGAGAACGGCAAGCGGGATACACCGGGATGATTCTTCGCGAATTCGTTCAGCGAGAAGTAGCGGTATGTCTTGCCGCCGACTTCAAGCGTGGAACGAACGGAGAATGCGTCTTTGTAAGCCATCTGTTAAGCCTCCTATTCTGAATATTGATGCCTGTGTGGGACAATTTTATAGTTTCATCAGATGAAACCAAATTTCAAAAATTCATCCCCTCAATTCATAAGTATATCGTGTCCTGCATCGTGCGTAAAGTTATTTTTACTCACATTTTTCAATGAAAACACACATATAGATTACATTGGAAAGCTTTAGATGTTTGGCGGCCGAAGCCGGGCGACGGAAGAGCAAAATATGACGCAAGGGAGGTAACTGACGGATGTCCACGGACTGGAGAATGGTGTTGTATGATTACGCCAATCGCTATAATCAAACGTTCGTCCAGGGCAGTGCTGAACCCGCAAGCGATTGGATCGAGGATGTTCAGTATCTGGAGCAGGAGGCGAGGGTGCTTGGCCAGGCTGCGCAAGACCGGAAAGCTCGCGGAGTATCCCCCGTCCGTTCGGAGACGCGGGCCAGGATCGTTCGGGTGCTGGACATGCGACCCGACCAGGTGACCTGTGATCTGAATTTCGATACGATGGTGACCTACAGGCAATATCATGATGGGCTGCTGGAGGAGAGGTCCGCCAACGAACGGATCACGCTCCAGCTGATCGATGGACGATGGCGGATCACCCGGATCGAACCGCTTGCGGGCGAGCGCCATCCGGACCAATACGCTCCCTTCATGTCTTCAGCTCCCGAGGAGCAAGGCTTCTCTTCCGGGCTGCCGCGCCCCTTGCTGAACCATTATGTGCTGCATGGCGCCACACCGGGGGACGTCCAGGGCATCTCGCGCAAGACTCCCTACAACCGCCAGAAGGTTAAGGAATATGCGGACCAATACTGGAACTCGCCCAATCCCAATTTCCTGCATTTTGACGTGGACTGCACCAACTATGTCTCCCAATGTCTCTTGGCAGGCGGCGCTCCAATGAACTATACTGGTAGAAGAGATTCGGGCTGGTGGTATCAGGGCCGCAAGGGCGGCCGCGAAGGATGGAGCTACAGTTGGGCGGTGGCGAATGCGCTGCAGCATTATCTGGCCACAAGCCGCAGCGGACTTCGCGCGGAACAGGTGCATTCTCCGTATGAGCTCGAACTCGGCGATGTGATCTTCTACGATTGGGACGGCAACGGCTCATTCCAGCACAGCACGATCGTGACCGGCTTCGATCTGGCCGGCGAACCGCTCGTCAATGCGCACACGGTCAACAGCCGCGCCCGTCTCTGGAGCTACCGCGACTCTCCGGCCTGGTCGGAACGGACGCGGTACCGTTTTTTTCATATCGCTGATTTCTTCTGACGGTTCAGGCCTGGAGCCGACGTCAGACAACCGCATCTTTCTATTATAAATTACCGGAGGGTAAAACATGTCAGGTAAGCTGCGTGTCGGCATCGTCTATGGCGGTCGGTCGGGAGAGCATCAGGTGTCTCTGGCCACCGCGTTTTCGGTATTGTCCAATTTTGACTACAACAAATATGAAATTGTTCCTTTTTATATAACCAAATCAGGTGAATGGCGCACAGGCGGCTTGCTGCTCGAACCTCCGAAGTCACAGCAGCAGCTGCTGCTTGCCGAACAGGAATTGCTCTCGCAGGAGACGGCGGTTGCGGCCATTCTGAACCGTTCGGCTGAGATCAGCCAGGCCGATGGCGGAGCTTCCTCATCCAAGGCGAAGGCGCTCGATGTCTTCTTTCCGCTCCTGCACGGCACATTCGGCGAGGACGGAACGATCCAGGGGCTGTTTGAAATGGCCGGCATCCCGTACGTCGGAGCAGGCGTGCTGGCATCGGCAGTCGGCATGGATAAGCTGGTGATGAAGAAGCTGTTCGCCCAGGAGGGATTGCCGCAGTGCATCTTCCGCGGATTCACCAGGACCGAGTGGGAGAAGCGTCAGACCTTCTACATCCTTGAGATCGAGACCGCGCTGGGCTATCCTTGCTTCGTCAAGCCGGCCAACCTCGGTTCTTCCGTCGGCGTCTCCAAGGCGAAGAATCGCGAGGAGCTGATCGAGGCTGTGCAGAACGCATTCCGCTATGACCGCAAGGTCGTCGTGGAGGAGTTCGTGGATGCGCGGGAGATCGAGGTCAGCGTGCTTGGCAATGAGGAGCCGATCGCCAGCGTGCCGGGCGAGATCGTGTCGAGCAATGATTTCTATGATTACAAGGCCAAATATATCGACGGCAAGTCGTCCATGATCATCCCGGCGGAGCTGACTCCTGAGCAAACGGAGCAGGTGCGGGAGCTGGCGCTGCGCGCCTTCAAGGCGATCGACGGCTCCGGTCTGTGTCGGGCCGATTTCTTCCTGCGCCGTCAGGATGGCGCGATCCTGATCAATGAGGTCAATACGATGCCCGGGTTCACCCCTTACAGCATGTATCCGCTGCTCTGGAAGGAGAGCGGCAAGCCGTACCGGGAGCTGCTGGATGATCTGATCCGTCTGGCGATCGAACGGTTCGAGGCGAAGCAGCGGCTGGAGTACAGCTTCGAGCTGTAACCATCCGGACGCCATGCGCTCTTGCGCTCGACCGGTGGACAAGGCTTCGCAGCTGCTGTGGTCCGGGAATGGCGGGCGAGGGCGTTCCGTGTGTCAAGTCGCAAACATGGTGAGTGAAAGTCTCGGGTGACTTATGTCGCTGGTTAATGTGGTCCGGGAATGGCGACGGAGAGCGTTCTGGCGCGTGTCACGCAGCAGGCAGGTAAGCGAGATGTCCGAGGTTGCCTTTTGCCAGCCAGGACATACAAGAGTTGCGGGAATCATGGTGTCTGATCGGCGGCCGTGTTAAACTGACATTAACAAGTCCAGATTGCAGAAGGAGGACATCGGTATGGGTTTCACATCGGAATTTCATTCGGTATGCAAGTTCAAGTCGATCAAGGAGCTCGATGATCTGCTCGAGTACGGCAAGACGGCGATGATCAAGAGTGGCTTCCGCATCTATCCGACGGGGCAGAAGGCAATCGCCTATACGCCGGACAATGAGGCCGTTGCGATCGTACTGATCACCGCCTCCATCGCCGAGATCAATTTCCAGGGTGAAGAAGTGACCAAGGTCGAGATGGATCTCGTGCGCAAGCTGACGCCGGAGGAATCGGAGCTGCTCACCAGGCTGGGAGCGGAGATGTATTTCAACAACAACTAGCGTGACCGTTCGGGCGATGGCCGAGGTTGGTCACATGCTGTTCCGGTCGACGCAAACAGCATGCACGCGACTCAGTCGGACGCCGTTCGCTTGACGGACACGTGCGCGGGTCGCACGGGAGGAAGCGGCGGTGACATAAGCGGACGCCGTTCGCTTGATAGACACGTGTGCGAGCTGCATGGGAGGAAGCGGCGGTGACATAAGCGGACGCCGTTCGCTTGACGGACATGTGTGCGGGTCGCACGGGAGGAAGCGGCGGTGACATAAGCGGACGCCGTTCGCTTGACGGACATGTGTGCGGGTCGTACGGAAGAAAGCGACGGTGACACGAGCGAGTAGGTATCGACGCTGCTCTATATGGGCATTCGGGCAGGCTCATGAAGTTGCTTGTACGCGTTTGAACGGGATAAGGACTGCTGTCTGTTGAGGATGGCGGTCTTTTTTTTGTGAACGGAGCTTCGCATATCCCTGCAGCCTGTGCCCCATACTAACCAGACATAGACCGGTTATACAGGAGGAACGCGTATGCATCGTACATGCTTGAGGTGGCATCAGCCGGACGGTTGGACGAATCGTTGCTTCAGGTGGAGTGCATGGCAGCGGGAGATGGCGCATGGCCGGTGATCGGATGCTGGTCCGCTTCGGCTATGTGGCGATGTCCGTATTCTTGGAGAATGCATCGCCATCGCGAACGATGACGGCGACGAACTTCAGGAAACTGGAGGATCGGGAGGCGGCGATTCGCCGGCTGGAATGGTTGGCGGCGGAGAATATCCATAATTGCCTGCGTCTGTTGCGTCATAATGTGGGGCATGAGATTCATCTGTTCCGATTCTCCTCCAAGATCATCCCGCTGTACGGACATGAGATGCTGCGCGGCTGGGACCCGTTCCCGGCGCTTGCCCCGGCCTTCGCCGAGCTGGGCGATTATGTGAAGAAGCATGATATGAGGGTGAGCTTCCACCCCGATCATTTCACCGTCCTCAGCACGCCGCGCGCCGAGGTGCTCGCCAGCTCCCTGCTGACGCTGGACTACCATGTCCGCATGCTGGAGGCGATGGGGCTCGATGACCGGGCGCGGCTGAATATTCATATCGGCGGCACCTACGGAGACCGGGAGAAGGCGCTGGTCCGCTTCTGCGATCAGTTCAACGCGATGGACGAGCGTCTCAGACGGAGGATCACCCTGGAGAATGACGACAAGACCTATATGGCACTTGAAACCCTGCAAGTCTGCGAGCAGCTGGGCGTGCCCATGGTGCTGGATCTCCATCACCACATCGTGAACGGAAACGGCGACTCGGCAACCCAACTGTGGCCGCGAATCCTGGATACCTGGTCAAACTCGCCGTACGTTCCTGACAAGCTGCCGCCCAAGATTCATATCTCCAGTCCGAAAAGCGAACATGACCCCCGGGCGCATGCCGATTACGTCGAGCTGTCAGACATCCTGCCGTTCCTGCGCGACGTGGCGGCGATGACGCCGCAGCTGGACGTGATGATCGAGGCCAAGCGCAAGGATGATGCGTTGTTCAGGCTGATGGACGATCTGAAAGGCGCGGACGGGATCGAGCTGATTGACCAGTCGAGCGTGCTGGTGAGAGGATGAAAGCAGTTTGCCTGGCAGATCGGGCCGATCGGGGGATGTATGAACATATCGCATCTTGATGATTTATGGTAAAATGTCACTGAAGTCACGCTTAACGATAGGAGACACCATGATATTAGGATACAGTTCCCTCTTTGTCATCGGTTTGCTCGCTGCCATCATGGGCAGCCTGATCGGACTCGGCGGCGGATTCCTCGTGGTGCCCGCGTTGCTGATCCTGTCCGAACCGCTGCTGGGTGAAGCGATGCCGGCGACGATCGCCGTTGGCACTTCGCTGACGATGCTGATATTCACCGGCTTGTCCTCTACAATATCCTATATTCGCCAACGGATGATTGACTATAGAACCGGCTGGCTATTCACACTCATCAGCGCGCCATCCTCGATCCTTGGCGCCTCGCTGACGAATGTGTTTGAAGGTCCGGCGTTTGAACTGGGCTTCGGTGTATTCATGCTGCTGATGGCGATCCTGATGATGGTGAAGAACAGGCTGAAGCCGCTGCAGGTGGACTGGGCGATCAAACGCACCTATGTCGAGCCTGACGGCCGAACATGGAACTATGGCTATAACTGGTGGAGCGCGGTGTTGATTGGCCTGGCGGTCGGTCTCATCTCCGGATTGTTCGGGATCGGCGGCGGCTCGCTGTTCGTTCCGGCTATGGTGCTGCTGTACGGATTTCCACCTCATATCGCATCCGCGACATCGATGTTCGTCATCTTCTGGTCGGCGATCATCGGCAGCGCCACGCACATCTATCTGGGTGAGATCGATTGGCCAAGCGCGGCTTTTCTCATCCCTGGCGCACTCGTCGGCGGATGGCTCGGCGCAAGGATCGCACGGCGCTTGAGCAGCCGGGTGCTGCTGTGGGTGCTTCGCTTCGCCCTGCTGTTCATCGCATGCCGCATGATCCTGTCGAGTCTGATGTCCTGAAACAGTGGGCTGTGGTTGGTTGGGTTTTATCTGATAGGTCATATAGAGAGTAATGCTCGAATATATAGGAGGAGTGGAGAAACATGACTGGCAACACGTCTATCATCGGCAAGAGCCCGGTGGCAGTCGCGGTGAATGCGGCGGCGAAGGCCGGCGAATGGATCAAGACGAAGCTTGGCGATTACGAAAGCCTGACGCTCAAAACATCGGAACAGGACCTGGTCACGGAAGTGGACAAAGGGGCCGAGCTGCTGATCAGAAATTTGCTGAAAACCTACTTCCCCGATCATGCCTTCCTTGGCGAGGAGAGCGTTCCGCCGGGAGCGGAGGCGTCCAGGCAAGCCATCGAGCGGCTGAAGGATGAGGAGTACCTGTGGATCATCGATCCGATCGACGGGACGACGAATTTCGTGCACGGGTTTCCGTTCTTCTGCGTGTCGATCGGTCTGGCGCATCGCGGGGAACTGGTCGCCGGCATCATCTACGATCCGATTCGTGATGAGATGTTCGTCGGTGAGAAGGGCAAGGGAGCTTATCTGAGGGGCCGCAGGCTCCAGGTCTCGCAGGAGCAGCATCTGGCGGGCAGCCTGCTGGCAACCGGCTTTCCGCCGAAGATCGGTGAGTGGCATACGCAGAAGGTGGCAGGGATCGTG
Organism: uncultured Paenibacillaceae bacterium; assembly: GCA_937957685.1. Lineage (GTDB taxonomy): Bacteria > Bacillota > Bacilli > Paenibacillales > DA-C8 > Insulibacter. The sequence goes on along the minus strand of CALGAO010000054.1, from coordinate 3,286 downwards.
CCGAAGGTGCGCAGCGTGCGCACGACGGGTTCGGCAGCCTTGCACCTCGCTTATGTGGCGGCCGGCAGACTGAGCGGGTTCTGGGAGCCGAACCTGAACGCCTGGGACCTGGCGGCGGGCATCCTGCTCGTGCAGGAAGCGGGCGGCCGCGTGAGCGATCTCGAGGGCGGTCCATATACCCTGACGGTCAGGGGCGTGGCGGCGACGAACGGCCTGATTCACGACGAACTGCTGGCATACGTTCGCGATTGATGAAGTGGCGCAGAGGATGCATCGGATGATCTTCTGCGCCGCTCGCTGTCCTCCTGCCTGCGATCATCTGCAGCGAGAGACATGCTGGCTCCGTGATACGACGAGAGTGGTTCATGATCGATTGCATAAGGGAGTGGAGAATCAATGTCTGGCAACACATCGTACACGTCCATCGGCGGCAAGAGTCCGGTGGCAGTTGCGGTGAATGCGGCGGCCAAGGCCGGCGAATGGATCAGGTCGAAGTTGGGGGACGTTGACAACCTGATGCTCAAGACCTCCGCGCACGATCTCGTGACGGAAGTGGACAAGGGCGCCGAGCTGCTCATCCGGAATCTGCTGAAGACCTACTTTCCGGAGCACGCATTTCTCGGCGAAGAGAGCGTCCCTCCGGGCGTGGAGGCATCCAGACAAGCCATCGAGCGGCTGAAGGATGAGGAATATCTGTGGATCATCGATCCGATCGACGGGACGACGAATTTCGTGCATGGCTATCCTTTCTTCAGCATATCGATCGCACTGGCGCATCATGGCGAGGTGGTCGCCGGCGTCATCTACGATCCGATGCATGACGAGATGTTCGTGGGCGAGAAGGGGGAAGGCGCCTATCTGAAGAGGCGCAGGCTGAAGGTTTCGCAGGAGCAGCGTCTGGCGGACGGCCTGGTGGCAACGGACTTCCCCTCGACGATGAACACGGGCTGGCACCCGCAGAAGGTTATGGGGATCGTGCCGAGGGTGCGGAACCTGCGGATATCCGGCTCGGCAGCCCTGAACCTTGCTTATGTGGCTGCGGGCAGACTGAGTGGCTTCTGGGATCCGAATCTGAACGCCTGGGATACGGCTGCGGGCATCCTGCTCGTGCAGGAAGCGGGCGGCCGCGTGAGCGATCTGGGCGGCAATCCCTACTCTCTGACGGTGCGTGATGTGGTGGCCACGAATGGCCATATTCACGATGAGCTGTTGGGCTACCTGAAGGAGTAATCGCACCTTATGCCCGATATATGATCGGTTATACGGAAAAAAGAGTTAAGCTCCCCATGTCTGCGGATATGGGGAGCTTATATGCGTACGCCCAGCATGGGCGTCATCTCTACGGTGAAAATTCGGAATGGGGGCTGGCGAGCGCCTGCCATTAGCCTAAGGCAAGGGTGTCAGCCGCGAGGCTGAATCTGAAGGAAGCCGAAGGCAAACGCATGGGTCAAGGTACACGAACTGGATCCGAGGCAGGGCTAGTCGGATGAGTCACCACAACATGACGAAATCCAAAGGCGCCAAGGGCTAGTGCTGTAAACTCCGGTGACCGCGGGAGGAAAGATGACGCTCTTATCTGGGGAGGCCTGCGGAATACGCGAAGTGACTTCGTAACCGCAGCCAGGAGGCTGCGCTGAATCCGCAGGAGTCAGCAGAGGCCATAGTACGCGAGTACGGGACGCCGGAAAGCGGAAGGGCCGAACCGAAAGGAGAGAGGAAACCGATGCGTTCGCGTGAAGAGCGAAGACAGCCGAATATCCCGAAAGGGAGCTGCCAACAGGGAGTAGCGGTGAAGCCGCAAGGGAGACGCACGCACCGGGAGCTGCTTAAGCAGATCCGCACAGAACACGACGAGTGAAGCCGCAAGGGAGACGCACGCGCCGAGTTCTTCACCGGCACAAATCGCCCCTTCCTCTCGCGAAGACCATGGCGACTTGCTGGAACGAATGCTGGAGAGGGACAACCTCTTGCTTACAAGCGAGTGGTCCGAAACGGAGGAGCACCCGGTGTGGACGGAGTAACGGTTGAACAGCTACAAGCTTACCTGAATACACACAGGGAACGAGTGAAAATGGAACTCCTCGCAGGAATCTACAGACCTGCACCAGTCAAACGGGTGGAATCCCCAAACCCGGAGGCGGCGTAAGACTGTTGGGAATCCCGACCGTGATGGACCGGCTGCTCCAGCAAGCCCTGCTGCAAGTGATGGACCCGATCTTTGACGCTCACTTCTCATGGTACAGTTACGGTTTCAGACTGGGGAAGCGAGCGCATGACGCCGTACTCCAGGCACAACGGTACATCCGTGATGGCTACAGATGGGTGGTGGACATCGATCTGGAAAAGTTCTTTGACCGGGTGAATCACGACATGCTCATGGCAAGGGTAGCAAGGAGAGTGAAGGACAAGCGTGTCCTGAAACTGATCCGTGCATACCTGAATGCCGGAGTCAAGGTCAACGGGGTGTGTCAGAGGACGGAGGAGGGAACGCCGCAAGGCGGACCGCTGAGCCCGCTTTTGGCGAACATCCTGCTGGACGATCTGGACAAGGGACTAACCCGACGCGGGCTGAAGTTCGTCCGCTATGCAGATGACTGCAATATCTTTGTGGCCAGCAGGCGTGCCGGAGAACGTGTCATGGAATCGGTGATTCGCTTTCTGGAGGGGAAGCTGAAACTGAAGGTGAACCGGGACAAGAGCGCGGTAGATCGCCCGTGGAAACGAAAATTTCTGGGCTTCAGCTTTCTGTCGAACAAAGAGGTGACGATCCGGATCGCCCCGAAAACCATCTCCCGATTCAAGGAGAGGGTGAGGGAGATCACGAATCGCTCCCGTTCGATGCCGATGGAGGAAAGAATCCGGAGACTGAACCAGTACACCATGGGATGGGTCAGCTATTTCCGGCTGGCTTCCATGAAGACCCACTGTGAACGATTCGACCAATGAATGAGGCGGAGACTGAGGATGTGCCTATGGAAGCAATGGAAACGGGTGAGAACCCAAATCCGGGACTTCGGGCGTTGGGGGTCCCCGAATGGGCATGCCTCGTTATGGCCAACTCCCGGCGTGGGCCATGGGAAATGTCCCGGAACATCAATAACGCCCTTCCGACTTCCTATTGGGAAGCGAAAGGGCTGAAAAGCATGCTTTCTCGCTATATGGAACTTCGTCAACCTTTTGGAACCGCCTGGTGCGGACCCGCATGCCAGGTGGTGTGAGAGGACGGGGGCTAGCCGCTCCCTCCTACTCGATTTCAGACGTTCGACGGCTCATTGTTCCCCACCGT
>CALGAO010000053.1 GCA_937957685.1 uncultured Paenibacillaceae bacterium | reverse complement strand
AGCGGCGCTTATGCAACCGCTTACGACATCTGGGCCAATAACCATGCCTACGAGATCATGCTCTGGATGAACTACAGGGGAGGTGTCAAGCCGATCTCCTACAACTGGGATGCCAGCGGCAACCCTGTCCCTGTACAAACGAACGTATCCGTCGGAGGTCATACATGGAATGTCTATCGCGGAAGCAACGGCGCCAACGAGGTCATCTCCTTCGTCAGAACCTCGCACACCAGCTCGGGAACCGTCAACATCCTGGCCATCATGAACTGGATTCGCAACAAGGGCTGGTTCGGCAATGTTACGATTGGCGAGGTGCAGTTCGGGTATGAGATTACGAGTTCTGCCGGAGGACTTGATTTTATCACCAACAGCTTCTCGATCAATTTCCAATAGATCTGCGCCAAGCCTGCCCCGTGTCACATCCAGCAAGGGAAGCCCGATCATCCGGGATGATGGGCGGGCTTCCCGTCTCTGCCTATACGCCCCCATGATCCATCGCGATCGTCAGCGGATCGACCTGGACATGCCGATGCATCTCGATCGTCTCGATGAACTTCTCCATCGACGTCGTCAGGAACGCATCCGCCCGGCGGATGAATACGGTCCTGATCCTGCTGTAGGCATCGGGCAGCGTGAAGCCCCGGATCTTGCCTCTCTCCAGCAGGTGGGCAACGGCGGATCTGGGCACGAAGGTGACACCCAGTCCGGCCACGACGCTCTGCAGGATCGTCTCCAGCGTGCCGAACTCCAGCACCCGCTGCGGCGTGATGTTCTGGTCCCGATACCAGGCCTCCAGCCTCGCCCGGTACCCGCACCCCTGGCTGAAGCAGAGAAACGGTCGATCACGAAGCTCATCCAGCGAAGTCGTGCTCGCATCCGAGATGAGGATCAGTTCCTCGCCGAACACCTCGTGCTTCGCGATATCCGGATGAAACTCCGCATCGGTCACGAATGCCCCGTCCAGCTTGTGATTCAGCACTTCCTCCTCCAATTGCTCGGTCACGCCCGTATACAGCGACAGATCGACATTCCTGTACCTTTTCATATAGGAGGAGAGGATCTGCGGCAGCTGGATGACGATCTCCACCGTTCCGATATCCAGCTTGCCTGACGGCTCCTCCTTATTCTGCACCGCTCGCTTCATCTCATCCGCCAGCATCAACAATTTCTGACTGTACGAGAGCAGCTTCTTGCCCTCGGGCGTCAACACCATGCCGCGCCTGTGACGATGGAACAGCGGCGTGCCAAGCTCCTGCTCCAGCTTCTGGATGCGCATCGTGATGTTCGATTGCACGTAGTTCAGCTCCTTGGCCACCTCGGATACCGTCCCCTTGCTCGCCACCATCTGAAAAATCTCCAGATCCTTCAGCTCCATGAACGAACGCCCCCTTCCCCCGAGATTTCTGTCTCCATAATATCATAAATATTGATGAATATTATTATATTTATTCATTTTACAAGATGGCAAATTTCGCAGATGATATAGTGGTGTGATCCTGTTATGGAGGTAGAACATCTTGCGCAGTCGGACGTTATTCGGAGCTGTGCTGTGTCTGATCGCAGCGGTATCCTGGGGGGCCATGTTTCCTGCCGCCCATGTGGCCTTTCAGCATATAGATCCCTTCTGCTTTACCGTGATCCGTTACGGCTCTGTCTCATTGCTGCTCGTTCTGCTCCTGCTGTGGAAGGAAGGCAAGCAGGCCTTTCGACTGGAAGGCAAGGGCATGCAGCTGTGGTTCTATGGGACGATGGCATTCACGGTCTATAATCTGTTCATTTTCTGGGGGCAGGATATGGCAGGGGAGCCTGGCATCATGGCGGCGTCGATCATGGAGTCGCTCATGCCGATGATCTCTCTGGTGATCGGTTGGGTCCTCTTCCGCAAGCGCTCGGAGCCGCTCACCCTCGTCTGTGTGCTCGTCTCCTTCATCGGTGCGGTATTGGTCATCACGAAGGGCGACCTGGATTCTCTCACGGATCTGTCCGGGCAGGGGATCTCGTCCATGCTGATGCTGATCGCCGTCATCGGATGGGTCATCTATACGATGGGGGGCAGCAAGTTTCCCGGCTGGTCGGTGCTGCGCTACACGACGCTCAGCTGCTTGCTTGGCACCATCACCGCCATGTCGGTAACGGCTGTCACCACGATGGTCGGCTATACGGAGCTGCCATCGATCGGGGACGTGATGCACGCAGGGCCGCAGTTGCTCTTCGTCATCGTATTTCCGGGAATCATCGCCCTGCTCGGCTGGAACACGGGGGTCAGCATCCTGTCGCCGGTCCAGGGGTTGTTGTTCCTGAACTTCGTGCCGATTACGACACTGGCGATTACGATCGTGCAAGGTTATGCCATCACATGGTTTGACGTGGTGGGCACGATCTTCATCATCGCTTCGCTCATCTCCTACTACATGCTCACCAAGGCAGGGCACAAGAAACCGGCCGCTGCTTACCTGAAGCCCGTTCGCACAGGCAACATGCGCGAGGGCGTCCTGTAATGGAATTTCGAACAACCGCCCGGCGGGAAGATTCTTGCAAGAGAGTCTTCCCGCTATTTGCTTCTGGCGCCGGACGAGCCGGTATGAGGAGATGCCGGCCGCCATCTGCGATGACGCTGCGGTGGTCGCGAGAAGCGAATGCATGATCTTCAGGCTGGCGCCCTATTGATGGGCGGTCGCCTGTCGGCCTATAATATATCGTGTACGATTTAATCGTTTGCGATGCAAAGGAGGATCCTGATCATGACCACGGTATACGACTTTACTGTTGCGAAGCCCAACGGTGAGCCGCAATCCTTGCGCGACTTTGAGGGCAAGGTGCTGCTCATCGTCAACACCGCCAGCAAGTGCGGTCTGACTCCCCAGTTCGAAGGCCTGCAGAAGCTGTACGAGAAGTACAGGGAGCAAGGCCTGGAGATTCTCGGCTTCCCTTGCGACCAGTTCAACAAGCAGGAATTTGATGCGATCGAGGAAACCTTGCAGTTCTGCCAGGTCAACTATGGCGTCACCTTCCCGATGTTCGCCAAGATCCACGTCAACGGCAAGAACGCAGACCCGCTGTTCGTTTTCCTGAAGAAGCAGCAGAAGGGCATCCTGACGGAAGACATCAAGTGGAACTTCACCAAGTTCCTCGTGGACAGGCAGGGGCATGTCGTCGATCGGTTCGCCCCCACGACAGAGCCGGAGAAGATCGAAGCGCATATTGTCCAACTGCTGAACGGATGAAAGGGGTCGGACCATGGACGACTTCCTGACCCTGGACAAGCAGCTCTGCTTCGCCATCTACGAAACGTCCAGTCAGTTCTCGAAGCTCTACAGCAAGGTCCTGGAGCCCTTCGACCTGACCTATCCGCAATATCTCGTCTTGCTGGCGCTGTGGGAGCAGGACGGCATCGGGGTCATGGCGCTGGGAGAGAAGCTCAGGCTCGGCACCGGCACGCTCACCCCGCTCCTCACCCGCATGGAGAAGGGCGGCTGGATTCGCAAGGAGCGCTCCAGGGAGGACGAGCGCAAGGTGCACGTCTATCTGGAGCGGAAAGCGATCGAGCAGAAGGCCGGCATCACGCAGGCTGTCCAGTCTGCCATCGCCACCTGCCGCATCTCCATGGAGGAATACGTGCAGTTGATGGAATATCTGCGGCGCTTGCAGGAGAAGCTGGCGCGCGCGAAGCAACACGTCGGCAGTTAGGCGGATGCGCTCATGCAACGAACAAGCGGAAGTCCGATCTCCCTGCAACAGGGACATTCGGACTTCCGCTATTGTCATATGGCACCGCGAAGCGCTGCCGATGTGTATTCAGGGATTCGCCTGCGAGTGAACGGAGTCCGTCGCTCCGAACTGCAGCTTGTCCTTGTCATAGTAATACAGCCGATAATTCTTGATATGACCGAAGTAATATCTCGAAACCCGCAGGACGCGCTTCAGATTCAGGTCCTTCTTGTACCAGATGGTCTTGTAGACCTTCCTCTGCCGGTACAGCTGCCGAATCTCCGCCGCAAGCGCCGGGTCCTTGACGTACTTGCTCAGGACGATGCGCGGGACGTTGGTCCAGAGCGCCGTCTGGTTGCCGTAGACGCATTCCTCGTCCTTCTCGTAGACGACCCGGTCGATCAGGGCCTTGATCATGTTCAGCCCGGCCGCTCTGACGAAGAAGCTGCTGCGTCCTAGCCGCGGATTGATCTCGAACATCATGTACTTGCCCCTGCGGCTGTCGTATTTCATGTCCATATTGGAGAACCCGACATAGCCGATCTCCTCCAGGAACTTCTTCACCCTGGCATAGATGTCCTGGTCGAAGCGCGAGATGATCGCCGCATAGTTGCCCAGCGTCTTCGGCGCGTACTCCTCCAGCACCGGCTGCCCGAGACACATCATCTTCACCTTCCCGTTGTTGTCCGAGAAGCAGTTGATGACGCGCGAAGCGCTGTCCCCGCCGGGGATGAATTCCTGGATGATCAGCTTTCCCCGGTAGCCGGAGCCATTCATATGACGGATCATCGTCAGGTACTCGTCCTTGTTGTGGAAGATGTACACCTTCTTCTTGCCCTCGAACTGGCAGTGCAGATACTCATACGCGTTGCTGTTCTCCGGCTTCACGATGATCGGGAAAGGAAACTCCATGCGGTCCAGCGCCTGCTCGCGCTCATGCGGCTCCGCCACGATCGTCTTCGGATAATCCAGCCCGTGCTTCTCGCAGAGCTGATAGAACTTGTCCTTCGTATCCAGCGTTCGCAGCAGTTCCTCCGGGATGAAGCGGTTGGCGATCAGCCCCTTGAACTTGCTGTAGTGACGCGACAGCATGCCGGCGTAGTAGTCGGAGCAGGGGATCACGACCAGCTTGCGGTTCGGGGCGGCGTATCGCTCCAGGACGCCGAGCAGCGCATCCGGGAAGACTTCCTCGTTGTCGAAGCGGTCGATCTGGATGAGATGGAACATCTTGCTGTGCATCGTCGGCATGAGCAGCCGCGAGCAGAGCAGCAGCGGCTTGATCTGATACGCTTCATGGATCAGCCTGACGTTGCCGTAGGCATTTTCATCGCTTCCCAGTATGATCGGTATAAAATCCTTGGCAGGGGTCATGTTTTCACCTTTTTTTCCGTTAAGTATCGAACCTACCCCTCCATTATATCAAAACTTGTCCGCCTATCTGACGAAAAAATACAACCTTCACTGCCGCACATGGCTGTCGCACCGCCGAGCCGCCTTCTTCACATGCGGGTCATCAAGTAGCCAGTCCGATCGAGGTCCGTATATAGCGCTTCTCTTTCAGCGCCTTGATGATGAAGTGCGCCACATCGGCCCGCGGGATCGACATCGACTTCTCCGGCACACCCGTCGCCGCCTCCCTGTACTGGCCGGTAAACGGCTTGTTCGTGAGCCCCAGCGGCCGGACGATCGTATAGTCCAGATCATGCCGCAGGATGTAATCGACCGCCGCCTTGTGATCCTTGAGCGCATGACGGAGCATGTACATGATCATCTTCCCGCTGATGCCGGGCAGTTCGCGGTCGATGCCCGCCGACGCCGTGTAGACGATCCGTTTCACCCCGTGCTTTAGCATGCCATCGACGATATGCTTCGTCATCTGCTCCAGTTCGGTTGACGGCTTCATCCCCTGGCTGGAGCCGAGGCAGGACACGACCGCATCGTGACCGGCGATCGCTGCGGCCACCTCCGCTGGCTGGAAGGCATCCCCCTGCACGAACGCAAGCCGCTCATGGGTCACCCCCAGCCTGGATGGATTCCGCACGAAGGCCGTAACCTCGAACCCCTCGGGGTCGAACGTCTGGATAACCTCAGCAGCGTTGCCTCGGTCGATGAAGGCTGCGTCGACCTTGCGACCGTCGTCCATCGTGCAGGAGATCGCCTTATGAGGTTCTACCAGGTCGTAGGTCCCCGCGAAATCAAACCCCGCGCTGAATCATGGCGACACGATTCATCGTTCGATTCGCTCGGGAAGTCCGAATCGGGAGAACAGCTTCCTGTTGATGAAGTTGGTGACGTGAACGATGGCGCCATCCCTGGTCTCCAGAACATGGATCCCCCAAGGCACCAGGCTGTCACCATCGCGGTCAGGCGCATACTGGGCCAGCGCGGGATAGCCGCCATTGATCGTGACAGGCAACATGCGCGATCCTTCACAATGCCAACGGGTCAATGTAAAAAAACGGGCCAAATCTTCCCTTCCGCGCACCCACATCGTAAATGGCGGCATGGACATGGAGCCCTCTTCAAGGAACAAGGCGACCATCGCCGCAATATCAAACCGCTCGAACGCCTCCACATAACGGTTCAGAAGCCCCGGATCCGGCTCCTCCTCCATCCGGATATATTCATCGGCACGAAGCTGCGCCCGCCTCATCGTCCCGCGAGCCCGTTGCAGGGCGCTGTTGACCGCTTGCGGCGTCATCCCGAGGGTATCGGCGATCCGCTGCGAAGGCCATTCGAAGACATCCTTCAGGATGAGCACCGCGCGCTGCCGGGCAGGCAAAGTTTGCAGAAGGGCGATGAAGCAGAGACGAAGGGTATCTCTGTGCAGCAGCGCTTCCTCCGGATGTTGGGCGAAGCCGGGAGTCGGCCATATCCAGGCCGCATCGGGCAATGTTTCGCGAGGTTCGACGATGGTGAGGGCGGGATCGGTGAAGTCAACGGGAAGCACGCGGCGTTTCGCTCGCCGCAGCTTGTCCAGACAGCAGTTGGTCGCGATGCGGTACACCCAGGTCTTGAACGAGGATTCCTGCCGGAATCTCTCCCAACCTTGCCAGACGCGAATATAGGTCTCCTGGACAGCATCATCGGCATCGTCGATGGCGCCCAGCATTCGGTAACAATATGCTGTCAGTTCCGGTTTCAGGTCCTCAAACCATTGAAGGTTCAGCGGCGTTTCGTTCATCTCTGCCTCCCGTACACTTATTGGCAGCAAGCGCTGTGCAACTTTCATCCGGTAACTGCCATTGCTACTTCATCTCGTATCTTGTATTATAACCTAATATAGAAATTTATGGCACAGGTTTTTTCCAATCAAGAGACATGGAATTCGCATTCGCATATGGATCATGCGTCCCTGGTGAGCGGGTTGCCATAGCCGGATGTGTTACAGGAACCAGATATGTTATCATAGTAGTATGCCAAAGTTTACGGATTAAGGAGTCCAAGCGATGAATCAGGATCAGACAAGAAGCTTACAGCAGTTCAAGGCAGAATTCTTCAAGGCCTTAGCTCATCCGATGAGAATTCGCATACTCGAGGTGCTCAGCGAAGGCGGCCGGAGCGTCAACGAATTGCAGAGCATCCTCGGATCGGAAGGATCGGCCGTATCGCAGCAGCTCGCGGTGCTGCG
>CALGAO010000052.1 GCA_937957685.1 uncultured Paenibacillaceae bacterium | reverse complement strand
TGAAGGGCAGAACGACGATCGCCATCGCCCGTCGGCTGTCGACGCTGCGCAACGCCGATCATCTCGTCGTGATCGAGCATGGCAAGGTGGAAGAGGCCGGGACGCATGAGGAACTGATGAAGCTGGACGGCATCTATGCCGGTTTGGTGCGCAAGCACGACGAGGCGCTGAAGATGAGAGAGGTGATCTGATTGGAGATCGTCTATTTGACACCGGACATCGCGCGATTTGAAGAAACGGAAGGTCATCTGCTGTCGGTGCGCGTGCGGGAGGAGAGGCATCCGGTCGTCTACCTGCATTGCTCGTTCCCGCACACGAGCAAGGACGATTACATCTCGGTGCGGACGATCGACAACCAGGAGGTTGGCATGATCCGCACGCTTGCGGATTTCCCGGAGCCGGTCCAGGAGCTGCTCAGGAGGCATATTCGCCTGCGTTACTTCACGCCGGCGATTACCCGCATCCTCGACGTCAAGGATGAGTTCGGCTATTCGTACTGGAACGTCGAGACGACGGCGGGGCATTGCCAATTTACCGTCGGGAGGGGCAACAACATCCGCTTCGTCACCGGTCAGAAGCTCCTGATCAGCGATGTGGACGGCAACCGCTTCGTCATCGAGGATGTCGGCAAGCTCAGCGACAAGGAATATCGCATGATCGAGACTTACCTGTAAGCGAAGAAGGTGAAGGTGTGAATCTGAATTATCCGCTTCCCGAGCGTGATCATGCGGCGGCGGAGCAGGCGGTAGGGCCGAATATCGAGTACGCGGTGCCGGCCGACCTGTCCCTGCAGGGCCGAAGGGAGCAAGGCTGGTTCGTCATCGGCGGCGGCCGCTGGGCGTACATTGAGAACGGAATTGTGCGAGAGAGAGGTGAGATCAGGGACTATACCGATTACAAGATCATCACGCTTGTGGGCAATGCGGTGCTGGAGGCGGAGGATCACGGGGAGAAGCGCATCATCGTGCGCATCTCGATGCGGCATGCGGTTCGATACGCCTATATCGTGAAGGTGCTGAACGACCTCTCGGCCGGGGATCGCGTGCGCATCTACAACGATGAACCCGAGCCGGTCTGCGAGCGATGCGGAGGGCCGCTCGTTCCCGGAACGAGGCATTGCCGCAATTGCGTCAGCAAGTCGGAGGCGCTCCTGAAGCTGCTGGGCGTCGCGCGTGGGTACTGGAAGCAGCTGGTGTTCGCCCTGATCCTGCTGGTGGCAGGTTCGGGCTTGTCCTTGCTGGGGCCGTATTTCCAGCGGTTGCTGGTCAATGGAGCCCTGCAGCCGCCGGGCGGGGGGACACCGGACATGAGGCTGTTCGCGATCGGTCTGGGCGGTCTGGTGTTCGAGCTGGTCGGCAGCCATGTGCTGATGATCATCCGGGGACGCCTGATGACCGTGGTCAGCTCCAGCATCTCCTCCGATCTGCGGCACATGGTGTTCACCCGGATGCAGCAGCTGTCCCTTGGCTTCCTGACATCGCAGCGCGCGGGCGATGTGATGACGCGGATCACCCGGGACACTGAGCGCATTCGCCACCTCATCCAGGAGGTGTTCACCAATGCGATCCTGCAGGTGATCATCCTCGTCTCGGTCAGCGTGCTGCTGTTTACGCTGGACTGGCGGTTGGCGCTGCTCGTCCTGTTGCCGGCGCCGTTCGTGTCGTACCTGCAGGTGGCGATCTGGAGAAAGGTGCTGCGCAGGATGTTCCATCTGCAATGGCGGGTCTATGACCACGCCAATTCCTTCCTGCATGATGTGTTGTCCGGCATCCGCGTGGTGAAGGCGTTCGGCAAGGAAGAGCGCGAGATCGAGAGGTTCCGCGAATACAACAGCAAGTTCGCGGCGGCATCGGTGCGCAGCGAGAAGGTCTACAGCTATCTGTCGCCGATCTCGCACTTCCTCATCCAGTGCGGCAGCTACCTGGTGCTGATGGCCGGCAGCTACATGATCGTAAGGAATGAGTTCACCCTGGGCGAACTGGTGCAGTTCACCAGCTACTCGATGATGATCTACGGCCCGCTGCAGTGGATGATGAACATGCCGCGCTGGATCGCCGATGCGCTGATCGCCGTGGACCGGGTGTTCTCCGTCATCGAGGAGAAGCCGGAGATCGAGGATGACAAGCAGGCGGTCAGCCACAGGCTGGGGGGGCACATCCGGTTCGACAACGTCACCTTCGGCTACCGCTCCTATGAACCGGTGCTGAAGGAGATCAACCTGGAGATCAAGCCAGGGGAGATGATCGGTCTCGTCGGCCATTCCGGCTCAGGGAAGTCGACCATGATCAATCTGATCCTGCGCTTCTATGATGTCAACGAAGGCCGGATCACGATGGACGGCATCGACATTCGCCGCATCCGGCAGGAGGAACTGCGATCGCAGATCGGCGTCGTGCTGCAGGAGACGTTCCTGTTCAGCGGCTCGATCCTTGACAATATCCGCTATTCGAAGCCGGACGCCACGCTGGAGGAGGTCATCCTCGCGGCGAAGACGGCCAATGCCCATGACTTCATCGTGAACCTGCCGGATGGTTATGATACGCGGCTGGAGGAGAACGGCAACAATCTCTCGGGCGGAGAGCGTCAGCGCATCGCGATCGCCCGTGCGGTGCTCAATGATCCGCGCATCCTGATCCTCGACGAGGCGACCTCGTCGCTCGACATCGATACGGAGGCGGCGATCCAGGAGGCGATGCGCCGCGTGACCGAGGGACGGACGACGATCGCCATCGCCCACCGCCTGGCGACGCTCCGCCATGCGACTCGGCTCGTCGTGCTGGATAAGGGGCGGATCGCCGAGGTAGGCACGCACAACGAGCTGCTTGAGAAGAAGGGCATCTACTACAAGCTCGTCACCGCGCAGCGCAACATGGCGAAGCCGAAGACGGCTGCCGAGGAGGCTAAGGCGGATGTGGCGGCGCGCTAGGAGCGGCAAGCGATCCTCAGGGTTGAGGTGCGGCACGACAGGAAGAATCAGCACGGCAGAGCAAAGAGGAGCGGCGGGTGGGGTGAGACGACATCGTTGGCGCAGTCATTGCACCCACGGTATCGGTCGTCATACAGGAGGGCAGGGGCACCTGCGGAATCTGTCGCATTGTAATAATTTTCATTGATGTTATAATTATCCTGTGCTATGCTTAGAATGGTAAAGGAGCTGGCCGAAAGCCAGCTCCAATGCACGACTGCTTCGGTGGGGAAACCCTCGGAGTTTCTGGCGAACGACACGATCCCACCCGGGCGGCTAACCAGAGGTGGGATTACTTTTTCTTCATCGTGAACGTCAGGATGGCTATGACGAACATAGCAAACATCATCACGTCACTGAATGAGAAGTACATCAGGCATCCCTCCTCTCATCGAGGGTTGCCTTACCCCACCGCAGTCAGGTCGTGCATTACAATTATAGCATAATCTTCCAGATTAGTCGCCTGTTGGGCGACTTTTTGTCTTTCTGGACGGACAATATTATGGCAGAGATGCTGGCAATTCCACGATCATCCACGGTGAGCGCGGAACGAAGGACTCGGCGTGCTATTCATATCCTGTCAGCCAGCATAACCTGTCCTATTACTATGTACATCGTTGCTTCATGAAGGAAACCGTTGTGTGAAGGAAACGAACAGGGAAGACGGGGGATACCGCAACAAACGTCATCCGCAGACCGGCAGGTCAGCCCAGCCTGCGGATGAACGCGACCATATGCGGCGCCCAGCGCGAGCGTGTGGCTTCCGTCTCCTGAAGGATGGCGGGAAGATGGCGCTGCGTGCCCATCGCGCTGTGAACGCGATATTGCGTCAGGTTCTCGGGCACATAGTGGAAGTCCACGCCGGCCAACACGATGCGGAACCACAGGTCGTAATCATGCGTGTATGGCAGACGCTCATTGAAGAGTCCCGCATCCATGAGCAGCTTGCGATGAGCGAGCACGGTGCAGCCGTTGATCGGATTGCCGGTCAGGAAGGTGCGGCAGAACTCCTGATAGGTGGCGAAGTGATGGCCTGCCGACTGTCGGGTCACCTGCCCGTTCTCGTCGATCACATCGTAATCGGTGAACGAGATGAGCGCCCGCCTCGGGATCATCCAGGCGAGCTGCCTCGCCAGCTTCCACGGATAGAACCGGTCGTCGGAGCTGAGCCAGGCGATGTAGTCGCCGCTTGCCGCGCGGATGCCGGCATTCAGCGCGCTGGCGGTGCCGCCGTTGGCCTTCCATTTGTAGACGACCTTCGGATGCTGGAGGTAGGGCTTCAGCAGCTCGGTATGGGTCGGCGAACCGTCATTGACGATCACGACCTCGATGTTCGGATAGGTCTGACCGAGCGCGCTCTCGATCGCATGCGGAACGTACGGGTCAGCATAGAACGGGATGACGATCGAGACCTTCGGGAACATCACTCTCCCTCCTTGTCGCCAGGATGCCATGGTGAATGGCCGCACTGAGGTTTCCTGCGACCGGTCGTTTGCTGGCGCAGTCGAGCTCTCGCATCCTCCAGCATATCGTGGATCGACTGCTCGAAGGGGATGCGCGGTGCCCATCCCAGCCGGGCGATGGCTTCGTTGGAAGGCGCCATCGGATCCGGGTCGCGCGGCGCCATCCCGAGGTTGACATACGGGAAGGGCTGGTCGACGGCCGATTCGAAGGCCCGAACCACCTCGCCGAGCGTTCGGAGCCTGGGCGAACCGAAGCGGTAGAGCTCGCCCGGCGATCCCCGCCGCAGGATCGCCTCGTAGGCCGCCACCGCGTCCCGTACATCGAGGAAGCTGCGCTTCTCGGTCAGCGAGGACAGGCGGAAAGGCTCCCTCTCCAGGCCCAGCTCCCAGCGGGCGATGAAGCCTGCGAGCAAGCCGCACAGGCCGGCGGAGGAACCGGGGCCGATCAGATTGGTCGGCTCAGCCGCCGCCACCGGCAGCTGGAACAGATGCGCCCAGGCGCGCGCCGTCAGTGTCTGCAGCGTCTTGCTGAGGGAGTAGGGATGCGTCGGCCGCGGCGGCTCTGCGTCAGGGCTGAAGCTGAGCGAGGAACCGACGACCAGCACCATCGGCTTGTTCGTCAGGGAAGCTGTGGCGGCGAGCAGATGAATCGTGCCGGTGACATTGATGTTCAGGCATTCGACCGGGTCCGCCCAGGACGAGCGGACATCGTTCATGCCGGCGAGATGCAGGACGTAGTCCGGCCGCACATCCCCGACCAGCCGCAACGTCTGGCGCCTGTCAGTGAGATCGCAGGGGAGGACCTGGTCCGCTGCCAGAAGCTTGTCTTGCGGGGAGCGGCTGACGGCGATCACATGCCAGCCGAGCATGCGGAAGTGCGAGCAGGCATGCATGCCGGTAAAGCCGGAACCGCCGGTGATCAGGATGACGGGCTTCATGCCGATCGCATCCAATCGCGCAGCTCGGCGAGCATCGTCCGATAATCCGGCACCTCTAGGTCACGTATCTGCCTGCTGCGGGCCAGGGTGCGGTCGAGCTGCGGACGGTCTGTCGGCACGATGAGCACATCACGCTTGTCGAAGGTTTCGGCGAACAGCTGCAGCAGCTCGCACTTGCTTACGATCTCCGGCGCCGTGAGATGCACCAGGCCGCTTGCGCCGAGCCGCACGAGGCGATCGATCGATCTGGCCAGCTGCAGCGTCGTCACCCCGTTCCACCATACCCTTGTGTACCCCGGCACCGTCCCTCGCTGTCTCAGGAACCAGTGCATCAGGCCGATGCCGCCCGGCCTGATCTCCGGCCCGACGATCGAGGTGCGGATCGTCAGATGCGGGCCGGCTCTCACTTCCCCCGCGGCCTTCGTCCGTGCATAGACGCTTGTCCCATCCGGAAGATCGTTTTCCCGATACCTGCCTTCGGGACGGGACGCGTAGTCCGGACCAACGGCGCCGGCGAACACGCAGTCGGTGCTGATCTGCACCAGCTTCCCCCCATCGCCGAGCTCATCCAGGATCGCGGCGATCCGATGCGGGAACAGACCGTTCACCAGTTCGGCCTCCCGAGGGTTATTCTCCGCCTGCTCATTCAGGATGCCGATCGCATTGATGACGAGAGCGGGCCGCTCCTGCTCCAGCACCCGCTCCGCATCCTCCAGCTTCGCGGCATCGAGCGCAAGGGCTGCCGGATCGCTTCCATCCCGCAAGGTGTAGACCACTTCATACTCAGGCAAGTTGCGGAAATACCTGAGCAGCACATGTCCCGCCATGCCGTTTGCCCCCAGGATCAGTACCTTCATGGCAGAAACCGCCCTTTCTTCAGCATCTGCCGGATCTCCTCGCGGGACATCAGCGAATCGGCGGAGCTGTAGGTTCTGTTCTTCACAGGCGGATAAGCGCGATACGCCTCCTTCAGGCCCGGAATCTCGAGTGAGGGGAGGATGACCAGGTATTCGTGGTCGTAGACGACCGTGTGCTGGCTTTCATACTCGGAATACAGGATCTCGTGGATCTTCTCGCCTGGCCGGATGCCCAGCTCCCGTAACCTGTAATTGGTGACCCCCAGCTCTTCGGCGAGCACGTCGGCAAGATCGATGATGCGGCAGGACGGCATGATCATGACGAAGATCTCCCCGCCGAGCGCCTCTCTGGAAGCCTTGAACAGCAGTTTGATCGCATCCTCCAGCGTCAGGAAGAAACGCGTCATCTGGGCGTCGGTGATGCCGATCTCCTGTTTGCGGCGGAGCTGGTTCATGAAGATGTGGATGACGCTGCCGTTGGTGCCCAGGACGTTGCCGCCGCGCACGCAGACGAATTTCGTTCTGGAGGGAAGGGTGTTGGCGTGCACGATCAGCTTCTCGCCGATGGACTTGGTCAGTCCATAGAAATTGGAGGAATTGGCCGCCTTGTCGGTGGAGATATAGATGACCCGCTCCACGCGGTTCTCGATCGCCGCTTCGATGACATTGGCCGTGCCGTTGACATTGGTCTTGAGCGCCTCGTACGGCTGATCTTCGCACACCGGGACGTGCTTCAGGGCGGCCAGGTGATAGATGTAATGCATATCCTCACACGCTTGCGTGAGCGCCGCCTTGTCGCGGATATCTCCGATGCAGAAGTGCAGCCGGGGATCGTCGAACTCCCTCTTCATCGCCACCTGACTGGCTTCGCTGCGGGAGTAGATGACGATCTTCTCCGGATTCTGCGTCAGAAGCTGCCGGACGAGCTCATGTCCCCAGGATCCCGTACCTCCGGTTATCAAGATGCGTTTGCCTTCAAACATCCACCGCCCACCTCTTATGGTCATTCTATGAATCAACAGCCAGACGTCTGACTCCGGCGTCCCGGCACGTAACCGTGCAGGAAGCGGACGACCTTGTCGGATACGTTGGGCTCGGTATAGCCTTCGGGGAAATTTCAGATGCGATTAGAATACAGTTGAATCTCGGCAGCCCGCAGGATGCTCTCCGGCGATACGCCCGAGACGATATTGCTGCCGCAATCGACGGTTTCCGGCCGCTCCGTGGTCGTGCGCACCGTCACCGCAGGCACGCGGAAGAGGCAGCATTCCTCCTGGACGGTGCCGCTGTCGGTGAGCACGCAAGCGGCATTCTTCTCGAGCTTGACGAAATCGAAGAAGCCGAACGGTTCATGCAGCTCGATCAGGGGATGCAGAGCGGCCGTGCCTGTCTGGCCCAGTCGCGAGCGCGTGCGCGGGTGCAGACTGGTGATCAGGCGCATGCCGAACCTCTCCGCCACCAGGTTCAGACCGCGTATGATCCCGAGCAGCTGGTCGTGCCGATCCACGTTCTCCGCCCGATGGATGGTGACGAGCACATAGCCTTCCCTGCCGAGTCCGAGCCTCTGCAGGATGTCGCTGGCTTCGATCCGCTCCCTGTATGCTTCCAACACTTCGAAGATGGGATTGCCCGTCAGCACGATGCGATTCGTCGGCACGCCTTCCCGAAGCAGGTTCATCTTGCTCTGCGGCGTGTACGGCATGTTGATGCTCGATACCGAGTCGATGATGCGGCGGTTGATCTCCTCCGGCACGCTCATGTCGAAGCAGCGGTTGCCCGCTTCCATATGCGCCACCGGGATGCCCATGCGCTCCGCAAGGATCGCCGACAGGGCGCTGTTCGTATCGCCGAGTACGAGCACGCGATCCGGCCGCTCCGCTTCCAGCAGCCGCTCCAGTTTCTCGAACATGACCGCGATCTGGCCGCCGAAGGAGCGTTGCTGTCGGCTGAGGATGATATCCGGCTTGCGGATGCCGAGTTCGCGGAAGAATACGCCGGAGAGCGAGTCCGTAAAGTTCTGCCCGGTATGCACGAGCACATGCCGATCCGCATATCGGTCCAGCCTGGCGATGATGAGACTCAGACGGATGATCTCCGGCCTCGTTCCCACGATGGTCATGATGTTCATCGCTCCCTGTCACCACCTTCATGCTACACTTCATAGCCCTGCCGCACCGGGGCAATCGGTCTGTGGCCTTCGACCGCACCATGCTCAGCTGATCGGCATCCCGTTCGGGAACCACTGAAGCACGGACTCATCCACGGTGCGGATCTGTTGCCATGAGCAACCTGCCGAGAGAAAGGCCGCTTCACTGGTGAAGGGCCGCTTCCTTCCGTTCTGGATGAGGAAGACCGCCGGTGTCTGTGCGCCTCTCAGCAGACTGCCGTCCGGGATGCCGGCGCGCTGCTGCGCATGGTGCCGTTCCACAGCTTCCATGGCCTGATCCATCGTGTGCAGAATCTGGCGAAGTCTGGACCGGTACGTCTCGATGCCAAAGGCCGTATGGACGGCTCGCTGCGCTTCCCTGCCCGTGGCAAGCAGCCTGTTCCGATCGCTGATCAGCCCGGATACGGTCTCCGCAAGCTGGGCGACATCGCCTGGAGGGACGAGCAGCGCGCCCATGCCCGTCCGGTTCAGAATCTCCTCCAGGCCGCCGTGGCGATAGGCGACGACCGGCTTGCCGAAGATCATGCCCTCCATCGCGGTCAGTCCGAAGCCCTCGGGAATCAGGCTCGGCACGACGAGCAGATCCATCGCCGGATAGACGGCCTCGATCGACTGATGATAGGGGATCAGGACGAAGCGGGCCGCATGGCCGGAGCCATGCAGGGCCTGCAAGGTGCGGTCATAATAAGCGCGATCCGCCACCTGTCCGATGATCAGGAAATGCGCCTGCGGGTATGCCGGACATAGCCGGAGCGCCATCTCCACGAAGTGATCGAACCCTTTGGGCGGCGTGATGTCGGATACGATGTAGCCGATGAGCATGGACTGCGGTCCGATGCCGTACGTTGCCCGCAGCTGTCTGCGTCGCTGGTTCCAGCTCTGCGGGCGATACTGCTCCGGACGCCAGGAAGGCTGGAGCATCAGCGTCTTCGCTTCGAGGCCCGAGCTTCGGAAGACGCTGAGCGTCGCATCGGAGATGCCGCCGATCCAGGTGGCATGGCGATGGATCCAGGAGACCGCATACGGCGCGTGAGGACCCGTTCTCATCACCTCGGTCATCATCCAGAGGACAGGGATGCCGAGGCGGCTGGCCGCCAACGCCGGCAGGGCATTGACGCAGGTGTTCACGATGACCGCATCCGGACGGTGCATATGCAGCAGATTCATCAGCATCACGAGCTCCCGGGATTGCAGCCAGTGATGCTCCTCAGCCGGCAGGTCAGGTCCTGGATTCCACAGCTGCCAGACGAGCGGATAGGAATGAACCCGCACCTCGCATCCGAGCTTCCGAGCTTCCTGCGCCAGCATGCCTTCATTCGGCACGACGAGGATCACCCTGCGGTAAGGCATCAGCTCCTGAACGAGAAGCAGCAGATATTTCTCCGCTCCGGTCATATGCGCGGGATTGCAGATATGGGAGAACAGCATGAACGTCTTGCCCGACATCGACTCACCTCCTGTGGAAGTGCCCGTGCAGCCTGAGTGGAGCCTGGCGCGATGAGGTGGATGCCGGGTTGCCTCTGTTCCCATGTGCGGCATGGAGGTAAACCTGCCGGCTCCGCTGTACGCCATCACTCAGGACGATTGTTGTATAGTATGAAGGAAGGCGGACGCCAGAAACGGCCTTTGTACACCGGTTATTGGCTGAAGAACGATGGGGGAAGGAGCCTTCCCGACGAACATGCTGGCCGCGCAAGGGCATCTTTGAGTGAGTCGCCCTAAACCATCCAAAATCATCCAATAACGCACTGACGTTCTGTTAGATTCCGGAAAACGGCCGTCCTGACAGAAATAGCGAATCGACGTTCCGTTTTTCGGCGGAGGAGGGGCAGCCACAGGTTGTCGGCAAACTGTCAGTGATGTTGTCGGGAAACTGCAAGTGAACAGGCATTCTGTTCCATTATGGTAAAAGGGAACTAGCAGATTTCGTTTTCGGATGAGCATGCGATGAAACTTGCCGCTGTATAAAATGATGTATGGCTTCCTCGGCATCAAGGGTTCGAAGCCGGAGTGGTCAGAGATGATCATCGAACCGCATCCGCTGGAACTTCCAGATATGCGAGGACAGCTTCATACACCGGTAGGCCTGGTGTCGGTGTCATGGAAGCGGATCATCACCGAAGAACAGCTTGAATCCATGATCTCGTTGCGTCTTCAGGCACTGGCCGAGGCGGCATGGACCGTTGATCGGGATTATGACGATTTCCTCCGTCGGCTGAAGCTGCACATGCAAGCCAACATCACGCAGCTTCACGCTCTGCCGCTGGAGGAGGTGGCGCTGACCGACGAACAGGCGATGATCCAGGCGCTCAGGTTGATGAAGACGATGGCTTCCGAGACGAAGGATTCGATACAGGACACCGGACTGTCCGCTGAGGAGCATCAGCGAATCTCCGGGATGTTTTCATGGCGGAGATGTTCGGCGGGCTCGATCCGGGAGAGATCGCCTCCAGGTATGGTTTAAATGAGCACGAACAGGAGACGGGGCGATAACATCTGACCATTACTCTGAACGAGGTGACCAATGATGAAGCAAGTTGAGCAATACGGCATTTTCGAGCTGATCATCCAGGGCAGGGAGCCGGAAGGCTCTCACGTGGCAGTCGATATTCAGGCCGAGTTCGTGAGCGGCGACTGCAGGCAGCGCATCAAGGGGTTCTACAATGGCAACGGGGAATACCGGATCCGTTTCATGCCGCAGCAGATCGGTATATGGAGCTATGAAGTCAGATCCTCCCATGCGGAGACCGTTGCCGGCTCCTTCGAATGCGTGCTGGCCATGGGCAACAATCATGGTCCCGTCATCACCGATGGCATGGGGTTCCGGTACGCGGACGGCACCCGCTATCACCCGTTCGGCACGACCTGCTATGCCTGGACGCATCAGCCGCGGGAACTCGTCGAGCGGACGAAGCAGACGCTTGCCGCGAGCCCCTTCAACAAGATCCGGATGTGCGTCTTCCCGAAAAGCTATACGTACAACTTCAATGAACCGGAGGTGTATCCGTTCAGGAAAAAGGCGGATGATACCTGGGATGTGCACCGTCCGGACTTCGCCTTCTGGGAGCATCTCGAGACGCAGATCGGCGCGCTGATGGAGATGGGGATCGAAGCGGATCTGATCCTCTTTCATCCCTATGACCGCTGGGGCTTCTCCGACATGAGCAGGGAGGAGGATCTCGTCTATCTCGATTACTGTGTCCGAAGGTTGTCCGCTTATCGCAATGTGTGGTGGAGCCTGGCCAATGAATATGACCTTATGGCTGCAAAAGGCAGCGATGATTGGGAAGCGTTCGGCAGCTTCATCCGTCGGGAGGACCCGTACCATCATCTGATATCCGTTCATAACTGCATCCCGTTGTATGATCACAGCCAACCTTGGGTGACGCATTGCTCCATTCAGTCAAGCTTTCTTCACATGATCGGTTACTGGCGGGAAACGTACCGGAAGCCGGTCATCATCGACGAGTGCGGATATGAAGGAACGATCGAGGAAGGTTGGGGGAATCTCTCGGCCTTCGAAATGGTGCACCGCTTCTGGGAGAGCATCGCGAATGGCGCCTATTGCACGCATGGGGAGACCATTTACAGGGAGGATGAGGTGCTCTGGTGGGCCAAGGGCGGAGAGCTGCATGGGGATAGCGTCGAGCGCATCCGCTTCCTGCGGGAGATCATGAGCAGCATTCCGGGAGAGCTTCAGCCTGAGCAGAGAAGACTGCTCGATCCCCATGATCCGCAATGGCAAGAACAAATCGAGAACAATCCATTAATCAGGGGATTGGCGCAGATGCCCTCTGGCGATCGCGAGCTGTTGCTGTTCAGATTGGAGCCCAGTATGGTGCGGTATGGAGATGAATGCTTGCTCCGGTACCTGGGCAGAAGCTGCATGCACGTATGCACATTGGACCTGCCTGATCATTCGCAGTATGAGATCGAAGTCATCGATGTCTGGGAGATGACGCGCCAGACGGTCATCCCGCGAGCCAGCGGCAAGACCAGAGTACCGCTGCCGGCGAAGGAAGGCATGGCGATCCTGGCGAGAAAGGTGAGCTAGTCAGGAGGGTGAACGACTTGTCAACACCTGAACCATTCTACATGAATCCGGTCATACCGGGCTTTCATCCTGATCCCAGCATCTGCAGGGTGGGTTCGGACTTCTACCTCGTCACCAGTTCGTTTCAATATTACCCCGGCGTGCCGATCTTCCACAGCCGGGATCTCGTTCACTGGCGGCAGATCGGCCATTGTCTGACCAGACGAAGCCAGCTGGATCTGGAAGGATGCAGGAGCTCGATGGGCATTTATGCGCCGACCATTCGTTATTATCGGGGACGGTTCTATATGATCACGACCAATATGAACAGCATGCGCAATTTCTTCGTCTGGGCAGAGCGGCCAGAAGGGCCCTGGTCCGAACCGGTATGGCTGGATTGGCCCGGGATCGATCCTACGCTGTTCTTCGACGAAGATGGCAAGGTTTATCTGACAGGAACCAATGAGCTCTTCTCCTCGGAGACACCGGGGATCTATCAGGCCGAGTTGGATATCGCCACCGGCGAGTTGCTGACGGAACGAAGGCTGATCTGGGAAGGAACGGGGGCCATCGCACCGGAAGGACCGCACCTCTATCGGATAGGCGGCATGTATTATCTGGTGATCGCCGAAGGCGGGACGAGCTACGGACACATGGTGACCATCGCACGCGGCAAAACGCCCTATGGACCGTTCGAAAGCAATCCCGCGAATCCGATACTGACCCATCGGGATGGTCATGGTTCTATCCAGGGAACGGGGCATGCGGATCTTGTCCAATTGGCGGACGGCAGTTGGTGGGCGGTGTTTCTCGGATTCCGCCCCGTGTCGGTTCCTTTCTCCGGCCAGCATCACCATCTGGGAAGAGAGACCTTCCTCGCACCGGTTGCCTGGAAAGAGGACGGCTGGCCGATCATCGGCGACAATGGCAGGGTGTCGGAGAGGATGAAGGCCGGTTCGCTGGCGTTGGAGCCTGAGCTTCCATGGGTTGAGCGGGATGATTTCGATGGACGCAAGCTGCAGCTTCATTGGAACTTCCTGAGAAATCCCCGGGCGGAGGATTGGTCGCTGGATGAGAGACCGGGATGGCTGACGCTCCATGGCTCGGAGGTATCGCTGGATGATCTCGGATCCCCTGCCTTCCTGGGAAGGAGACAGCAGCATTTCGCTTGCGAGGCTTCGACCCTGCTCCGTTTCGAACCGGTTCGGGAAGGGGAGGAAGCGGGGCTCACCGTTTTTATGAATGAAAGATTCCATTATGAGATCGCCCTCACCTGCGACTCTGACGCCAATCGCAAGGTCATCCTCCGCCGCCGCATCGGGTCCTTGTGGAAGATCGAGAGAGCGGCAAGGGTAGAGAGCTCGGAGCTGATCCTTGGCGTTACGGCTGACCCGCACCAGTATACGTTTTTCTATGAGGAAACAGGTGGCGATCGGAAGGCATTTGGCTCCGGAGAGTGCTATTTGCTGTCCACGGAAGTGGCGGGAGGATATACGGGTGTCTACATCGGACTTTATGCAACAGGTAATGGCAGGCGTTGTTCGACTCCGGCATATTTCGACTGGTTTCAATATAAAGCTGGTGAACAAGGCTAGGGTGTATCCGGACCAATGCGTTTGCCCAGACCTGCCGCCGCATCATGTCGGAAAACTGCTACGGATCATGTCGTCATTCTGTTAGTTGGTTCCGCTTGCGATTCTTAAGATAAGGGTAGGAATTCACGAAGAGGAGGAACCCTATGCAACCTGTGGAGTTATACACGCCGGAAACGATCGATCCCGAGTATGGCCGTCCGGTCATCGACCAGGTCGGGGATCTGACCCATCCGGTGCCGCATCGCAAGGTGTCGGGACATTTCGAAGGCACGGACAAGCGGTTTAACTTCTACTTTCCGCCGAAGGACCAATGGAAGGGCCGATTCTTTCATCTGGTGTATCCGACTCATGATGAACATGCGGATGACGAGACGATCCGCTTCGGCGCCGACAGCGGAGCCTATACCGTGCAGACGAACGGAGGTCTAGGATTCCGTGTCGATGCGGCTGCCGCGATGTTCTCGCGCAAGGTGGCCGCCGAATATTACGGCACATCCGAGCGAATCTACGGATATATATGGGGAGGTAGCGGCGGCTCCTACCAGACGACCGGCGCCATGGAAAACAGCGTCGGCATCTGGGATGGCGCGGTGCCGTTCATCCCTGGCACCCTTACCGCCATCCCGAACGACTTCTTCTGCCGGGCTTTCGCGCGGTTCGTGCTGATGGACAAGGCCAGGCCAATCGCGGACGCGGTGAGCCCGGGGGGCAGCGGCGATCCTTATGCGGTGCTTGACGAAGTGGAACGGGCTGTGCTGCAGGAGATCACGAAGCTTGGCGTTCCGCTTCGCTCCTGGGAAGATTACCGTTATGTGCTGAGGCTGGATCTGCCGCCTGACGGCTTGTTGGGCTTTGTCGGATCGGTCAAGGCGATGGATCCGACCTATGCGGAGGATTTCTGGAGCAAGCCCGGCTACCTCGGGACAGAGCAATCGCCGCTGGGCGAGAAGTTTCGGGCGGCGAGAGTGGATCAGATGGTCGTCATCAAGGCTGTCGAGCGCAACGAGGAGCATAAGCCGATCAGCCTGACGCTGGACCATGCGCCGACCGATCTGGCGACCATCGGCTTCGAATATAACCTGTATGCGGCTGATGGCAAGACGCACATCGGAGCTCTGGCCGGGACGCTGGATGCCTCGACGAAGACCCTTGCGCTTAAGGAAGGCCTGGACGCCAGCGTGCTGCAAGCGATCGAAGCGGGCTGCCAGCTGAGGATTGACAATGTCTGGCTGCTTGCCGTGCTCCCCTATCATCGCTACCAGGTGCCGACGAGACAAGGCTTCTACACCTGGGATCAGTTCCGTGCCCCGGACGGCACCCCTCTCCACCCGCAGCGCCCGATCGAGGTGGGGTCGATGATCTCGCTTGGGGTAACTGGCGGCGGCACGTGGAGCGGCAACATCCGGGGCAAGGTCATCATGGTGGCCAATCTGCTGGATTGTGACGCTTTCCCCTGGCATGCGGACTGGTACAGGGCCAGGGTGAGAGAGGCGCTGGGCGATGGTTACGAGGACAGCTTCCGGGTGTGGCTCATAGACCACGCTGACCATGTGGAACCGCACCATCCTTTCCTGATCAACTATATGAGCATCCTGCAGCAAGCGCTCAGGGATGTGAGCGCATGGGTGGAGCAAGGCGTACCGCCTGCGCGTTCGACCCGATACGAGGTGGCGGACGGTCAGGTTATCGTCCCGATGGATGCGGCATCCAGGCTTGGCATCCAACCGGTGGTCGATCTGACCGTGAATGGATCAGACCGGATCGAGATCCGGGCGGGGGAGACTGTCCATTTCGAAGCCCGGATCCAGGTGCCGCCACATGCTGGCAAGATCATCGAGATCGCATGGGATTATCTTGGCACCGGCAGCTTCGAAGCCAGCAAGGTCGAACGCCCTGAAGAATCAATGCTCGTGAGAGGAAGCCATACGTACACATTACCGGGAACCTATATGGCCGCGCTGCGGGCGGTATCTCACCGCGATGGGGATGTGAATGCAGCCTTCGCGAGAATTCCGAATCTGGGACGTGTTCGCGTGGTCGTGCATGCCCCTTAAAAGAGCCAGCCGTACACAAGGGAAGATCCAGGAGCTCCAATCGTCCGAGATTGGAGCTTCTTATATCGAAGAATGGAGTGATCAGTCAAGCGATGAGCACCGAATACATGAAATATCTGGATCCGTCCCTGTCAGCGGAGGAACGGGCGGAGGATCTGCTTGGGCGGATGAGCCTGGAAGAAAAGATGGGGCAGATCGTGGGCTTTCTTCTGCAAGGAGAATCGCTTGAGCAATTTGCCAGGGAACATCCGCAAGGAGTTGGTCATGTTTCCATGCTGTTCGCTGGCAGGTTAAGCAGCAGACAGGAAGTGGCGGAAAAGGTCAGAGAGCTTCAACAGAAGATCATGGAACTGAGCGACCATCACATACCGGCCATATTCCATATCGAGACGCTGACCGGTGCTCTGATGCCGGATGCGACCAGTTTCCCTTCGGGCATCGGACAAGCTTCCACCTGGAATCCGCAGCTTCAGCGTCAGCTGGCCGATGTCATTCGCCGTCAGGCTCACGCCGTCGGAGCAAGACATGCCTTTGCGCCTGTGCTGGATATATCGCGGGATTCGAGGTTCGGACGGCAAGGCGAGACGTATGGGGAGGATCCTGCACTGGCATCTGCCATGGGGGTGGCTTATGTCTCCGGCATTCAGGCTGACGGCCATCTGCAAGCAGGCTTGCTTGCCTGTGCGAAGCATTTTCTCGGGTATCACGCTTCATTAGGTGGAATTCACGCGGCAAGCACGCCCATCCCGCCGCGAATGTTAAGGGAAATCTATGCCAGGCCGTTCCAGGCGGCAATCACTGAAGCGAATCTGAAGTCGGTGATGAACACTTACAGTTCGATCGACGGAGAGGCTGTTGCCGCTTCGCAAGGCATCCTGACCAGCTTGCTCCGTGAAGAGATGGGCTTCTGCGGGCTGACGGTTTCGGATTATACCTCGATATCAGAGCTGCATACGCGTCACAAACTGTGCAGGACAAAGACGGAAGCCGGTGAGCGGGCGTTGATCGCTGGCCTGGATGTGGAGTTGCCTTCCAAAGATTGCTTTAACGAAGAGCTGCTGCGGAAATTCCGAAGGGGAGATCTCGATGTGTCCATTCTGGACCGTGCTGTCAGGCATGTGCTGATCGCCAAGTTTGAGCTCGGATTGTTTGAGGATCCATTGCCATTGATGCGGGAGGAGATCGACCTGATCTATCAGCATCCACTCAACAGGCGAGTTGGACTGAATGCTGCCAGACAGTCGCTTGTCCTGATCAAAAACAACGGCGTGCTGCCACTGGAGAGGAAGAAGCAAAAGATCGCGGTGATCGGGCATCATGCTGCTTCGGTGCGGGCGCTGTTCGGCGGGTATACCTTCGCCACGCTCGCCGAGAACATGCTGGGGATCGGCAACACGATGGCAGGCGTTGATTTTGAGAAGATATCGAACCTGAGCGAGACAGACTTCATGGATGATCGCAACCACTTCACGTATCCGGGCAGCCGCGTGCATGTTGAGCGTCCGGAGATTGAGCAGATGTTGAAGAAACAGTATCCGGGCATATGCCATCTGCTGGAGCAACTCCGGAAGGCATGTCCGGATGCGGAGATCTCCTATTCATACGGGTATGCGTACGCAGGCCATGACACCTCCATGCATGAGAAAGCGCTGGCTACTGCGGCGGAGGCGGATGTGGTCATCCTGACCCTGGGCGGCAAGCATGGTTGGGGGTTGTCCTGCACCACAGGCGAAGGTATCGACTCGACGGATATCAACCTGCCCGAATGCCAGGAAAGCTTTATACACAAGCTGGGTGAACTGGGGAAGAAGACGATCGCCATCCATTTCGACGGCAGACCGATCTCCAGCGATATGGCCGACCGGCACATCGATGCGAT
The DNA here is from genome assembly GCA_937957685.1 of uncultured Paenibacillaceae bacterium. GTDB lineage: Bacteria > Bacillota > Bacilli > Paenibacillales > DA-C8 > Insulibacter. The sequence continues at coordinate 4,514 of CALGAO010000052.1, read as the reverse complement.
CATCGAAGCCTGGAATCCTGGTCAATACGGCGCTGAAGCGATCACGGATGTGCTGTTCGGCGATTATAATCCGGCAGGCAGGTTGCCTGTAACTGTCGCTTACAACTCTGGGCAGATTCCGATTTTCTATAACCATGACAATGGTTCCAGCTACCATGTCGGTACGATGAACGAGTTAACGAGCTATACGGATTGCCCGCGCGAACCGAGGTATCCTTTTGGCCATGGCCTGTCCTACACGACGTTCGAGTATTCGAATCTGAGGATTGGCAAGGAAGCGTATGATCCCGATGAGACGCTCCAGGTCTCGATCGATATCCGGAATGTCGGGGATCGATTCGGCGAGGAGGTCGCTCAGCTCTATGTCAGCGACACGTATGCCAGCGTCGTCAGACCTGTGCAGCAACTGGCCGGATTCGCGCGAGTTCCCCTGGCCCCGCTGGAGAAGAGGACGGTCGTCTTCACGATGCCCCTGAGCATGTTCGCCTTTCTCGACGCCGGGATGAAGTGGAAGGTCGAAGCAGGCGAGATGCGGGTGATGGTGGGAGCTTCTTCAGCAGACATTCGCGCGGAGGGCCAATTTGCCATTCTTCAGGATCGTTATGTCCATGGAGCAACCAGGGGATTCTATGCCCAGGTGGACATCGTCTGATACGCGATGTTTCCCTCTCGTTCCGCTTTCCGTCTGCATGTCGGTAAACTGCTAGACGAAATGTCGTCATACTGCTAGTCGCTGTTTAAGGAATGCCATACCATGGAAGCATACACGAGTCATCCTGAGCCGAAAACACACCAGAAAGAAGGGATTCAAGCATGGAGCACACCGTATCGGCGTCGATCGGTTCAACCCAACCGAAGAAGAAAAAGAAGATCGACTTCAAGAGACTGTGGCCATTGTATCTGATGATGACTCCGGGCATCCTGTATCTGATCATCAATAACTACTTGCCGATGGCCGGAATCTTCATCGCCTTCAAGCAAATCAATTTTTCGAAAGGATTCTTCAAAAGCGACTGGGTGGGGTTTAAAAACTTTGAATTCCTGTTCGCGACGAACGATGTTTACATCATCACGCGCAATACGATTCTCTATAATCTCTTCTTCCTCGTCGTGGGGACGATCCTCGCATTGGCCTGTGCCATCTTGCTCAATGAGATCAGAAACATCATCGCCATGCGATTCTATCAGGCCGTCATCGCGCTGCCGAACCTGATCTCCTGGGTGATCATCAGCTATCTGGTGTTCGCCTTTCTGGGGGCTGAGACCGGGTTCGTCAACAACTCGATCCTTCCGGCTCTCGGCATCGATGACTGGATCATGTGGTATATGGAGCCGAAGTACTGGCCATTTATCCTGTCCATGGTTCATTTCTGGAAATCGGTAGGCTTCTCCAGCATCATATACTTCGCGACCATCGTGGGCATAGACCAGAGCTATTATGAAGCGGCCCGGCTGGACGGCGCGACGCGCTGGCAGCAGATCACCCGCATCACGATTCCGATCATGATGCCGATCATCATCATGTTGACCCTGCTCAGCATCGGGAGGATCTTCTACACCGACTTCGGCCTGTTCTATCAGGTGACCAACAACTCCGGAGCGCTGTTCAACACGACGGCGACCATTGACACCTATGTATTCAACGGCCTGCTCGGCATCGGAGATATCGGCATGTCAACCGCGGCAGGGGTCTATCAGTCGGTAGTCGGGTTCATCCTGATCATCCTGTTCAATTACCTGGTGAGGGTCATCGACAAGGACCAGGCACTGTTCTAGGGAGGGGACAACATTGAAGAACGAAAATAGAGGCTGGTCGATCGCGGCTCATATCTCCATGATCTTATACACCGTGATGGTCATCATACCGTTCATCCTGCTGATCTCGGCATCGCTGACGGATCAGAAGGCGATCTACGCCAATGGTTTCTCCTTCTGGCCATCGAAGTTCAGCATGGCGGCTTATGAATACATCCTGTCAGCCGATTCGGGCATCCTTCGGGCTTATGGCGTCTCCTTCTTCGTGACGGTGGTCGGCACGGCGTTAAGCCTGATCATCACGGCGCTGTTGGCCTATCCGCTGTCGAGAAGCATCATGCCCCACCGAACCTTCTGGATGTTCATCATTGTCTTCACGATGCTGTTTCATGGCGGCATGGTGCCGAGCTATCTCGTGTGGACACAACTGATTCATATCAAAAACACGATATGGGCGTTGATCATTCCAGGATTTCTGATGAACGGGTTCAATGTGCTGCTGATGAGAACCTTCTTCAGAAACACGATACCGGGAGAACTGATTGAATCGGCGGAGATGGATGGCGCGAGCGAATTCCGAATCCTGCGCAGCATCGTGGTGCCCTTGTCCACCCCGGTCCTGGCCACGATCGGGCTGATGCAGAGCATCCTGTACTGGAACGACTGGCAGAACGGGAAGATCTATATCACCAAGCCCGAGCTCTTCAGCGTTCAGAATCTGCTCAATCGGATCATGGAAGATATCCAGTTCCTGAAGACCAACATGCCCGCAGGATCCGCCGCGGCGATGGCCAACCTGCCCTCGGAATCCGCGAGAATGGCCATAGCGGTCATCGGCGTCCTGCCCATCCTGCTCGCGTATCCGTTCTTCCAGAAGTATCTCGTCAAAGGGATCATGATCGGAGCCATCAAGGGTTAATGAGCAGGAGATGGCCTGCAACAACGTGTTCCGATATGGACGCTTGTCGTGAAACCACAACGGATCATGTCGTAAAAGTGTTAGTTGGAACTGGGAGCGCTTACTATGATAAAGTTGTACCAAATCATAAGGGGGAAAACGTATGAATAGCAGGAAGATTCTCATCACGTTGCTGGCGATCATGATGATCGTATCGATCGCAGCCGCATGCTCGAGCGATTCCGGCAACAGCGGATCATCATCCGGCAGCAATTCAGGCACCGGCAGCAATACGAGCACCAATGCAGGTACAGACTCGGGTACCGACACCGCGGGATCGGCAGCGGAAGAACCCGCCCTGGAGCATTATGATCTGACCATGGTCCTGCCGATCATCGGTGCCATCCCGTCGGATATCGAGCTGGTTCAGGATGAACTGAACAAGATCACGGAAGCCAGGATCAATACAACGGTGACCATAGAGCCGGTAAGTGTCGGCAATTACATTCAACAGCTCAACCTGAAATCCTCCAGCGGCGAGAAGATGGACATCTCCTTCATGTTCGGTGAGGTTGGACTTTACGAACAGTTCGTGGCATCAGGCAAGTATCTGGAGATGGATGGCCTTCTCGAGGAATATGGACAAGGCATTATTGAAGCGGTTGGTGAGGAGTATGTGTACACGCCCAGATTGAATGGCAAGTTGTATGCCATTCCAACCATCGGAAGCTACGGCTCGGCGGCAGGCTATTACATTCGCAAGGATATCGTGGAGAAGTATAAGATCGATGTCGCTTCGATTAAAACATTGGAAGATGTGGAAAACGTGCTCAAGCTGATCAAGGACAATGAGCCGGAACTGATTCCGATCGCCATGTCGGGCAGGCTCGCGCCAGGTTCCATCATTGTAGACTATGATACATTGGGCGGAGGAGCAGGCGTCCTGCCCTATGACAGCCAGGATATGAAGCTGGTCAACATGTGGGAGATGCCGACTGTTGTGGAGCGCATCAACGCGGCGCGCAAGTGGTTCCAGGCAGGATATGTGAACAGAGACGCCGCCACGACCAGCGTTCTGCCCCAGGATCTTTACGCTTCCGGCCGCGCCTTCAGCTATCTCGCCCCGGTCGTCGCAGACTCGGTGACCAACGCAACGATGAGTTCCGGCATCGAGACCGTCGTGGTGGAACTGACTCCGCCTTATGTCACCACGGGTTCCGTTATGACGGGGCTGTGGACGATCGCGCATCAATCCGAGGATCCGGCCAGGGCCATGATGTTCCTGAATCTGATGTATACGGACCCGGATGTGGTCAACCTCCTCGCCTGGGGGATCGAGGGCAAGCATTATGTGAGAGTCGGGGACAACCAGGCGGATCTCGCGGAAGGCCTGAACCCGCAGACATCCGGCTACTATATGTATACTTCCGCCTGGATGATGGGCAATCCGAGGCTCGCCTATCTGTCGGTGAACGAAGATCCGAACAAGTGGGCGAATGAGGAGATATGGGACGCGAACGCCATTCCTTCCCCTGCGCTCGGATTCGCCTTCAATGCCGAGCCGGTCAAGAATGAGATGGTGGCCGTGCAGAACGTATCCGATCAATATCATGGTATCCTGATGACCGGATCCGTTGACCCGGCAGAGAAGCTGCCGGAATTCATCGAGAAGATGAAGTCGGCGGGCATGGACAAGATCATGGAAGAGAAACAACGTCAACTGGACGAATGGTTGGCAGCCAACCGATAACGTTGGGGATTGAATCAGCCCTTCCACGCTTCCACGGTGAGTGTAAAATGTTTGTGGGCAGAAAAAAGGAATAATTGGTGAACGAATGCGGAAAAGCATGGAAAAAGGCTT
>CALGAO010000051.1 GCA_937957685.1 uncultured Paenibacillaceae bacterium | reverse complement strand
GAAGCCTTTTTCCATGCTTTTCCGCATTCGTTCACCAATTATTCCTTTTTTCTGCCCACAAACATTTTACACTCACAGCCTTTGATCGAGCCGATCATCACACCCTTCTCGAAATATTTCTGCAAGAACGGGAACAACACGAGGATGGGCAGCGTGGACACGATGATCACGCCGTACTTGATCTGATCGGCATAGCGCTGCGCGTAACCGCCCGCGTCGCCGCCCGCTCCTGCACCCTGTTGAAATACCTGGTTGGACAGCAATATGTCCCTCAAGATGATCTGCAACGGCTGCAGGTCATTGTTGCGAATATAGATGAGCGCGGTGAAGAAATCATTCCAGTGACCAACCAGATAATACAGGCCGATCACCGAGATCATCGCTTTCGAGAGAGGCAATGCAACCGTCAGGAAATACTTGAAATGCGAACAGCCGTCGATCTGGGCGGCTTCGTACAACTCCGCAGGCAGCGACGTCTCGAAGAAAGTCCGCGCGATGATCAGATAATACACATTCACGCAGAACGGAAAGATGAATACCCAGATCGTATTGATGATCCCCAGGTCCTTCATGAGCAGATAGGTGGGGATCAGGCCGCCGTTGAAAAACATCGTGAACACGAAGGCGAACATGATGAACCGCCTTGCCCGGAATTCCCGCCTCGACAGCACATAAGCTGCCGGCAAGGTAAACAGCAGATTCACCAGCGTGCCGAATATCGTATAGAACAAGGTATTGCGGTAACCCGTCCAGATCCGGCTGTCCTGGAAGATCTCCGAATATCCGAAGAAGCTGATGCCACGCGGCACTAACAGCACCTTGCCGGTCGAGACGAGCGTCGAATCGCTGATCGACGCGATCACGATGAAATACAACGGGTATGCGATGATCAGAAATGTCAACAGACAGATGATAAACAGCAACGTGCGAAATACCCATTCTCCTCCGCTTGCCCGAATCCGCCTCACTATCGGCACCCTCCTACATATCCGCACTAATGGCAGATTGAATTAGTTATGATGGTCATCGTTCACCGGCTTGAACATGTGACAAAACCCCCGTCCCTCTGTCACACCTCTGCCACATCAGAACAGGCTCATGTTCGATGTCCGTCGTGCGATCAGATTCACCACGAAGAGGAAGAAGAAGTTGATCACGGTATTAAACAGTCCGATCGCCGAGGCATAGCTGAACTGGTTCGAGATGATCCCGATCTTGTACACATAAGTCGCGATGACTTCAGAGACGGGCAGGTTGAGCGAGTTCTGCATCAGGAAGATCTTCTCGAAGCCGGTCGCGAGGATTCCTCCCATGCTGAGAATAAACAGGATGATGATCGTCGGCACAAGCGCGGGCAGATCGATATGGCGAATCGTCTGCCATCGGCTGGCCCCATCGATGCGCGCCGCATCATACAATTGCGGGTCGACGGAGGACAGGGCTGCGAGATAGATGATGCTGTTCCATCCGACGTGTTGCCAGATATCCGACAGTACGTAAACAGGGATAAACCACTTCGTCGAGCCGAGCAGATTCACGCCTTCGATCCCCATCGATCTCAGGAGATACCCAACGATCCCGGTTTCCGGGGAGAGCAGAACGTTCAGCATCCCTACAAGCACGATGATCGAGATAAAATGCGGCATGAACACCGTCGTCTGCATGATCTGCTTCCAGCGCGCCACCCGTATCTGGTTTAGGATCAGCGCCAGGAGAATCGGCGCAGGGAACCCAACGACGATCGAGGTGAAGCTGATCATGAAGGTGTTGCGGATCAGATCGGTAAACATGTAGCTCTCGATGAATTGTTGAAAATAATACCACCCGCGCCATTCGCCGCCCGTCAGCCCTTTGCTGAAGTCGTAGTCGCGGAAGGCAAGCTGGATCCCGTACATGGGTATATAGTTAAAGATGAAGATGACTGCAATCGCGGGCAGGATCATAAGCCATAACTGATACTGGCGCCGCATTTCAGACAACCAAAGTCTGACCTTCATCGTTATCCTCCTTCTGTGCAGCCCTCTGTCCCTGCTTGCCGCAAGGCTCCGGACATGAGATTCCCGGCCGCACCTCTGTTGTCAGAAGTACGGCCGGTTGGCCGGCTTATTGATCAGCCAGGTATGCGTCAAAATACTCCTGCATGATCTCCAGATTCTTCATCAGTCCTGCCTTGTTCATTTCCGCCACATAGCTGTCCCATTCCGCCTCGACTCCGCCTTCGGTGACCCACTTGGCGAACATCGTCTCGGCCAGGTTCATCACATTCGTATTGTTCAAGCCAAGCGTATTGTTATCTGCCGTTGTATACTTGATGATCAGGCTGGGGAATACGTCCCGTTCCAGATCGACCTGATTCAGGACATCCGCCAGCGGTTCGGACTGTTCGAGCACTTCCTGCATATCGCTGCCCAGCTCCAGCTTGATCGTATCGGAAATGTAGAAGGCACCGTTATCCGCCCAGGACGATGTCCATTTCCATGTGCCCGGGTCCATATTGCTGTCCTGCGGAGGAAGCACGCTGTAACTGCCGTCTCCGTGGTCCTGGATATTGGGGCCGATCGAGCCGAAGAGCACCTGGATGCCGACGACCGGATCATACAGCTCGTTGATGAACCGCATCGCCGCTTCCTTGTGCTTCGTTTTGGCTGACATGACGACATGATTGACGCCGTAGTTCAACGAGTACGAATCATAGCTCCACGACAATGGGCCAGTGTAATCAGCAGACACCTTGAGCGGCGACATCGAGGTGTACTGGCTCGCGAGCTGCGGACCGAAGCGGTCGGAGGCGACCCATCCCCAGGTGAAGCCGACCTTCGCGACATCGCCTTCGCCGCGCGCCACTGCCTGATACTTCGTATAGTCGTGCGTGAACACCTCGGTGTTGATCAACCCCGCTTTATAGAGCTTGTGGAGAAACGCGACCATCGTCCTGTATCGTTCATCGATGAGGAAATTCTTCACTTGCCCGTCCTCGGCGAAATACCCCGAGCCGCTCGCATCCGACAAAGTGATGCCCATGCTGCCCAGCAGATGCGCGGCATTAAAGTACCCGCCGATGCCGCCTGGCCAGTCCATCGGGATCTCATCATTCGGATCACCGTTGCCGTTCGCGTCTTTCTCCTTGAAAGCGAGCAGCACCTCGTACAATTCATCCCAGTTCGTCGGCATCTTGAGCCCCAGATTATCCAGCCATACATGGTTGATATATTGCCGCGTTGCCGACTGCGGCCAGAAGCGCTGATACTTCGGGAGACCATAGATCTTGCCGTCCGGCTGGGTGGCGATCACCTTGGTCAGCGGTTTCTCCTCGAACATCTTCTGAACATTCGGCGCATGTTCCATCAGTTCACTCAGATCCTGGAACAATCCCTGGAACTGGGCAATATCCGCATCCGTAATGACGTTCGGCCCGACGAACAGATCCGGAACGTCACCGCTGGCGAGCATCGCGCCTTTCTTCTGCCCCCAGTCTGCCGTGATCTCCTGCCATTCAATGTCCACCCCTGCCCGTTCTTCAGCTGCCTGCAGCCATTCCATCTCGGCGAGCGGTTTGGTAAGCGGATGTTTGGTGATGATTGCGGTTAATTTCACCTTTCCCCCCTCGCCCTGTCCATTTTCATTTTTTTGACTGCAACCCGTCAGGATCGCTGCACCGATCAGCATGCAGCATACCAGCCATAGCATCGCTTTCTTGCGCATCCGATTACCCCCAATTAATGGTATTATGTCGGAAGCTGAAGTCCCGGGAGGCTTCCAACCCCAATCTAACAGGCGAGGTGAAGGCGAGTAAATGGACAGTTTTTGAGTGATGAGCATTTTTTGAAAGCGCTTAAATTTCGCGGGTTCCTGTTTGGCTGCGGGATGGAGCTTTGAAATATTGCAAACGTTCAAAAATCGTCAATCCGATCCGCGATTCGCTTCGCGAAACTGACCGGGTGTTGTGCCGACCATTTTCTTGAAGGTGCGGATGAAGCTCGAGGTATTCGTGTAACCGCTCTCCCTCGCCACCGTCTCGAGCGGGTCGTCCGTCGTTCTGAGCAATTGGATCGCTCTCTGCATACGGTACTTGTCCACATACTCCTTAAAGTTCTGGCCAAACGTTTTCTTGAAGTGGTAGCTGAAGTTCGACATCGTCATGCCGAAGTGATCGGCGATCATTTGCAACGAAAAGTCTGGATTGGTTCCCTTCTCCTCGATGTAGGCGATGATGCTCTCTGCGCTGGCCGCCCTGACTTCGGGGATCGTTCTCTGGATGAGCTCGCACAGCTTGTTGCAGCTGTCTTCCAGAATCGTCATCATCTGCTCCAGTGAATACCGGTTATCAATGGCTGCCGTCGCAAGCGCAAGCAGGTTCTGGTCATCGGACTGAAAACGCTGCAGACCGGCGATGATGACGCCGATCGTGTTCAGATAGATCGCCTTCACAGCATGCGGCGCAAGTCCTCCTCCGGCCATCGATTCGAGGATGCGCTTCACAATCGCACGGATCGCTTCGGCTTCCGATTTCAGGATAGCCAGCTCCAGCGATTGCAGAAGATCGCCGTTATAGCTGAAAGAACTCATCCTGGTTGCGGACATCTCGTCGAACTTCAGGATTCCCGGCTCGCTGTGCATCCGCAGATGTTCAGCAGCGCGCAGCGCTTGCAGATACGAATGATGATAAGCTTCTGGCGCATGCGCCGGTTGCGGACTGCCGATGCCGATCATCGACTGCACGTTCAGTTGCTCGGCCAGCATCGAACGGATATTCCTCAGGATCATCTCAGGCTGCACGTCATCCGTATGGGAACACACAAACAGCAATTCATGCAGATACACGCTCTTGAAGAAATAACCGTTCATCTGTCGAGGCAGCTTATGTTCCTGTTCTCTCAACCATTCTGTTATGCTGCTCAAATCCGCGTCACCGGTGCGGCAGTGGATGACCGCGACGGAGGCGAGAGGATAAGTGAATTGAATCCCGTACGCGGCTGCTTCCTGGGTGAACAGCTTCCAGTCCGCATAATGTCCGCTGACCATCTGATAGAGAAGGTTGTCACGCACGACAGGCATCGACCGCTTCACCCGTTCATCCAGCGTGCTGTTGGCGGCAGACAGATGGTCCAGCGCGTAACGGATCGTTTCGATCTCATTCATCTTGTCAGGTTTGTTTATATCAAATACATCCAGTGCGTTCTGGACAAGCCGCTTGATCGGATGAACGTTGTTGCGGATCGAGATGTAGATGATAACCAGCTCGATGATCAGGACGCTGATGAGCAACAAAAGCGTATTGCGTTGCAAGGTGCGTATATCATGCAGAGTATCCTCCAGCGGGATGACGCTGACATACCGCCAGCCGTTCTTGTCCGAGACGATCTGTGAGAGGATCATTCTCTCGCCATCCGTCTCTACGATCTTTGAGCCATGCGAATCGTTCGCCAGATGCCTCTGTGCAGCCTGGCTGGATAAGGTCGGAGCGCGGTAGGCCTCATGTTCGGATGCAAACAGCAGTTGCCCGTTTTGATCATAGATGTAGAAATGCCCCGTATAGGCTTCGGACACCGAACGGATGAGCCTGGCGATGGTTTGCTCCTCGACCATGATGAGCAACGCCCCCGGGCTGTTCTCTCCACCCAGCGGCAGAGGCAGCGCGAAGGTTAACATGCGCAGACGATTGTTGCCCGGCACGATGACATCCTCGACTGGACGTACCCTCGGTTCCGTCAGAGCATTCAGTTCGGCCACCATCGCTTCCACCGGCCAGTCCTCGTATACGTATCCCACATAGCCGACGCCTTTCTTCCTGAAATCCTCGATATGATACACGCTTCCCGTCTTCGCGAAGAAATAGCCGACGCTCTTCACATACAGCATGGTGTTGTAGATGAACGCGTCCGTCGCATTGTATTTGCGCATTTCATTGGCCACGATGATGCGTTGGTAATCGCTCTCGTCAGTCATGTACAACTTGATCTCGCGGTTGGCGATCAATTCCGCCGGCAGGTCATAGACATAGCTGGTGAAGATGTCCATCGAATTCATGAATTGGCCGATGATATGGTCATTCCAGTCCATTTCCTTCTCTTCGACCAGTTTCGTGGAGTACGAATAGTAGTATCCGAGGAAGATCACAATCGGAAAGAATAGCACCAGGAGATAAGAGATCAAGAATTTGGACAACAGATTGACGCGCGTATTTTTCATTCGACCCACCTTTTCTCTGCCAGTCTACCATCTATTATATATGTATGGTTTGATTCATAGATATATTAATTTGATTGGATTTACATTACGGGCAGAAAGCAGCAATCAGTTGGATCCATCCGATTCACGCGCTGGTCCGCAGTTCGGTCCGTCTTACGGACATGGTTGACATGATCAGGCTCTTGAGCCTGATGATATTCTCACGGACATCAGAGCTGCGATTGGCGAATTTTTCTGACGACATGTGTGAATGTGCTGCAGATCAGGTCATCTTTTCCGTTAGAAAGCGAAGTCGTTCGGATACGCTCGAATCGCGTCGCTGATGGCCGTTGCTTGGACAACCAGAGGAATTGGCCGTTTCAAACACAGTCTACACGCCCAGAACAAAAACGCCCCCTCCAACCGGAGAGAGCAATCATTGAAAACGGGGGTTTTGTCACACAACGTGTGACAAAACCCCCGTCCCTCTGTCACGAATAGTTCACCTTCACGCCATCCTTGTCGACGACCTTGCGGAATTCCTCGAGCAGGTGCGTGGTGATCGGGCCGGCCTTGCCTTCGCCGATGACGCGCGAGTCGACTTCGCGAACCGCGATGCATTCGGCAGCGGTGCCCGTCAGGAACACCTCGTCGGCGATGTACACCTCATGCAGCGAGAACGGCTCTTCCTTCACCGTATAGCCCTCGCGGCGGGCGATGTCGATGATCGCGTTGCGCGTGATGCCCTCGAGCGCGCCGAGATAAGTCGGAGGTGTGTAGATGATGCCATTCTTGATGATGAAGATGTTGTCTCCTGTGCATTCGACCACATAGCCCTGGCTGTTCAGCATGAGCGCTTCGCCAGCGCCGACCAGGTTGGACTGAATCTTCGCCAGGATATTGTTCAGGTAGTTGAGAGACTTCACCCTCGGATTCAGCGCATCCGGCAGGTTGCGGCGCGTCGACACGCTGACGATCGTCAGGCCGTTCTTGTACGCTTCCTCCGGGTACAGGGCGAGCTGTTCGACGATGATGACGACGTTCGCCTTCGGGCAGCGTCTCGGATCGAGGCCGAGATTGCCAGGACCGCGGGATACGACGAGACGGATATAGCCGTCGCGCAGACCGTTCCTGCGGATCGTCTCCACCAGCGCCTCCTGCATCTCCTCATAAGTGAGGGGGATCTCCAGCGTGATCGATTTCGCGGAATCATAGAGCCTGTCCAGATGCTCCTTGCACTTGAAGATGTTGCCGTTGTAAATGCGGATGCCCTCGAATATGCCGTCACCGTACAGGAACCCGTGGTCATAGACGGAGACCACCGCATTCTCCTTGGTAACAAATTCGCCGTTCAGATAGATCCATTGCTGCGACATCGATACCTACACCTCCGAATGGAATGTTTCATAAGAGTAGCTTGGGTATGAGCCCAATATACGAACCTGACAGCCGATCGCCTCAATCTCCGCGACCGCCGCAGGGATCAGTACCGAATCCAGTGAACCTTCTATGTCGATCAGGAAATAGTAGCTTCCCAGCTTCTTCCGCGTCGGACGCGATTCGATCCGCGTCAGGTTGATGCGGCGCCAGGCGAATGCCGACAGCACCTGATGCAGCGCTCCCGGATAATCCTCCGGCAGCGTGATCTGGAAGCTCGTCTTGTAGCTCGTGGTCGGCCTGACCTCGATCTTCTCCCGCCCGATCAGGAGGAATCTGGTGAAGTTGTTGGCATGATCCTGGATATCCTTCGCGAGCACATCCAGCCCGTATCTGCGCGCCGCCAGCTCGGTCCCGATGGCGGCGAATCCCGACTTGCCGAGGCTCTTCACGAGCCGCACTCCCTCGGCGGTACTGCTGACGCTCTCCAGCTCCACATGCGGGAGCTTCGTCTTCAGATACTGACTGCACTGGGCGATCGCCACATGATGGCTCATCACCTTGCGGATCGCAGACAGATCCGGTTCCCCGTCCGGCTTCCTCACGGCATAGCCGATCAGATTCTGCCGCGGCGGGTATACCCACTCCGCCTGGATCGGCAGATCCACCTCGTGTATCAGCCAATCCATATGCAGGTTCACGGAGCCTTCTATCGTATTCTCGATCGGGATCACGCTGTAATCGGTCCGCCCTTCAACGGTGGCCGAGAACACATCCGAGATGACCCGATACGGGATCAATTCCACATCCAGTCCGGACAGGAAATATTGTGCCGACTCCTCCGACACCGTACCTTCCGGTCCCAATATCGCCACGCGTATCATGCCTGCAGTTCTCCTTTGAGCTTCTCGATAAATGTACAACTTTTGTCATCGGGTGTCAATATTGCCACGCCTCGGCCTTCAGGCTTGAGCCACATCGTCCTGGCGGGGATACCGGAAGCTCGCAAAGTGTCGATCATGAATGCCTCAAGATCGTCATTCCGTCCGCTCCGCGCATCCACCAGCGCCAGCAGCGTCGGTCCGGCGCCGCTGAGCGCCACGCCGAGCGCGCCATGCTCCGTCGCATGCTCCAGGATATGCGTCATGCCCGGCACAAGCGAAGCCCGATAGGGCTGATGCAGGCGATCGCGCATCGCCTCGCGGATGAGGTCGAGGCGGCCTGTGGCGAGTGCCGCTACAAGCACCGAAGAGTGGCTGAGATTATAGACCGCGTCCTGCAGCGAAACTTCCCCCGGCAACACGGCACGCGCATGCTTCGTCGACAGCTCGTACTCCGGTATGACGACGAGCACCTCGAGATGCTCAGGAGGCTCGAGCCGCACATGGGACGCCCGTTTCCCGTCCCACATCGCGGCGACGATGCCGCCGAACAGCGAGGCGCCCACATTGTCCGGGTGGTTCTCGATCTGCGTGGCGATCTGGAACAGCTCGTCATTCGACAGCCTGTGGCCGATCAGCGCGTTCGCAGCGGCCAGCGCGGCGACGATCGCCGATGCGCTGCTGCCCAGGCCGCGGGTCAGCGGGATGTCGCTGTACATCGAGATGCTGAGCTCGCGCTCGGGCAACCCCGCGCGGGCGAACACCTGCTGCGCGACCTGGTAGATCAGGTTCGACTTGTCCTCAGGCAGTCCCTGCACATTGTCGCCGATCAGGCGTATCGTCGTGCGGTCCGCGTATTCCATCTCCAGCCAGGCGTACAGATTCAGCGCCATGCCCAGGCAGTCGAAGCCCGGGCCCAGGTTGGCCGTGCTTGCCGGCACTCTGACGCAAACCTTGCTGTTCATTTACCTGCCACCTTCTAACTTGCGGATGGCCTCCATGACAGCTTCTTCCGTATCCGGCACCACAACCGGATCCCCATCGACCACCTTGATCGCGTTGTTCGGATCCTTCAGACCGTTGCCTGTGAGCACGCATACCACCGTCTCGCCGCCCTGGAAATAGCCCTCGCGATGCAGCTTCATCACTCCGGCGATCGATGCTGCCGACGCCGGCTCGGCGAACACGCCTTCCTTGGCCGCGATCTGCCGATACGCGTCGAGGATCTGCTCATCCGTCACATAGTTGATCTGTCCCTGCGATTCCTTGGCCGCATGGACCGCGCCCTGCCACGAAGCCGGATTGCCGATGCGGATGGCGGTCGCCACCGTCTCCGGATTCAGGATCGGCTCGCCCTTGACGATCGCCATCGCGCCTTCCGCCTCGAAGCCGATCATCTTCGGCAGCTTGCCGGACTTGCCAAGCGCATGATATTCCTTGAAGCCTTTCCAATACGCCGTGATGTTGCCGGCGTTTCCGACGGGGATCGCCAGATAGTCCGGCGCCTGGCCGAGCTGATCGCACACCTCGAAGGCGGCGGTCTTCTGTCCCTCGATGCGGTACGGATTCACCGAATTCACCAACGTGATCGGATGCTTCGCCGTAATCTCGCGCACGATCTCCAGCGCGCGGTCGAAATTGCCCTCGATGGCGATGACCTTCGCGCCGTAGATGATCGCCTGGGCCAGCTTGCCGAGGGCGATGTTGTTGTTCGGGATCAGCACGATGCAGTTCAGGCCGGCGCGGGCCGCGTATGCGGCTGCTGCCGCGGATGTGTTGCCGGTGGAGGCGCACATGATCGTCGTGCTTCCTTCCTCCATCGCCTTCGCGACGGCCATGACCATCCCTCTGTCCTTGAACGAGCCCGTCGGATTCAAGCCCTCATACTTGAAGTAAATGTTCAGGTTCAGTTCCTTCGACAGCTTCTCCGCGCGGATGAGCGGCGTGTTGCCCTCATTCAGCGTGATCAGCGGCGTCTTGTCTGTGATTGGCAGGTATTCCCGATACGTTTGCAAAAGTCCTGGATATCTCATCCTACAGCTGCTCCTTTGTCACATCTATTTATATATCATGGCTATCCGATCTGCATCCGAATGTCCGGAGCGCTGCACGGCCGGCAAGCGCCTGCGCCCTGCGAGCCCCGGCATCAGCGTCGCGACTATTCTTCCACCCGATACACGCTGCGCACGGCCTTCACCGCATCGATCCCGGCGAAGCGTTCGAGCACGCGGTTCATGCCGGACTTGCTGGCGTCGTGCGTGATGATGATGATCTCGGTCTCCCCGTGACTTAAGCTGTTCGGCGTCTGAATGACCGATTCGAGGCTGATCTCCTGCTCCGCGAAGATCTGCGTGATCTGGGCGAGCACCCCGGCCCGATCCGCCACCTGCAGGCGCATGAAATATTTGCTGATGATCTGATCATCGCTCTTCAGCTTCTTCTCGTTCATGATCAGGCTGTTGCGATTGCCGTTGATGCCGAGCATCAGGTTGCGCGAGACGGCAACCAGGTCGGCGACAACCGAGGTCGCGGTCGGCATATCGCCCGCGCCGGGTCCGTAGAACATCGTCTCCCCGACCGCCTGCCCGTATACGTACACCGCGTTAAACACGCCGTTGACCGACGCGAGCGGATGCGTATCCTTAATCAGCGTCGGCTGCACGCTGATGCTGATCATGTCATCCTGGCGCTCGGCGATGCCGAGCAGCTTGATCGTATGGCCGATGCGCTTCGCGCAGTCGATGTCCTCGCTGGACACGCCGGTGATCCCCTTCACATCCAGATCGCTCATCGACAGATGAACGTGGAAGCCGAGCGAACCGAGGATGATCATCTTGTACGCCGCATCATAGCCCTCCACGTCGGAGGTCGGATCCGCCTCCGCGTAGCCGAGCCGCTGCGCTTCCGCCAGCACCGTCTCATAGGATGCGCCTTCCTGCGTCATCTTCGTCAGGATGTAGTTCGTCGTCCCGTTGACGATGCCCATGATCTTCGTGATGCGATCGCTGGAGAAGCCCTCCACCAGCGTGCGCAGGATCGGGATGCCGCCGGCGACGCTCGCCTCATACATGACGTCGCAGCGCTTCTCCGCCGCCTTGGCCAGGATCTTAGGCCCATGCTGCGCGATCAGATCCTTGTTCGCCGTGACGATGTGCTTGCCTCGCTCCAGCGCCGCGAGCATATACTCCAGCGTCTGCTCGACCCCGCCCATCACCTCGACGACCACATCGATGTCCGGATCGTTGATCACTTCCCAGGGGTCATCCGTCAGCATCGACGGATCCACGGTCACTCTCCTCGCCTTGTTCAGGTTCCTGACGGCGATCTTGCTGATCTTGACCGGAGCGCCGATCTGCCGCACCAGATCCTCCTGGTGGCCTTCGACGATGCGCACGACGCCCGATCCTACCGTGCCAAGTCCGAGCATGCCGATATTCACTGGTTTCATAATGGTTTCCTCCCTGATATTCTTAACCTCTTCCGATGATGCCGGTGCGCGTCACACCTTCTGTTCTTCTCAGGACCTCCATCAGCTCGCCGAGCAGATGATCCTGCATCGCCGATGTCTCGAGCGTGATGACCACGTTCGCGATGCCCTGCAGCGGGATCGTCTGGTTGATCGCCAGCACATTGCCCTCATGTCCGGCGATGATCGCCAGAACCTTGGACAGCACGCCGGCCCGATGCTGCAGATCCAGCGAGATGATGACGATGCGATCGCGTTCCAGGCGTGTCAGGTCATGGATGCCATCCTTGTATTTGTAGAAGGCGCTGCGGCTCAAGCCCACATGCTCCACCGCCTCGTTCACCGTCTTGATCTCACCGCTGGCGAGCAGACGCTTGGCCTCCAATGTCTTCAGCAGCGCATCTGGAAGTATATCACTGCGAACCAGATAGTAACGTTCAGTCTTGTCACTCGTCACAGGATCCACCATCTTACATCCACCGCCCTGCGTAGACTGTTTCCATCCTCAGAATATATAGTCCACTGAAGAAAGACGTTTGTTCTCGTACTGTGGACATTATACCGGAATCCCTCCAACTAAGCAATAGGCAACGTGCGGAGAATATGAATAAAGGAAAAAGAGACTGACCAGCAAGGTCAGGGAAACTTGACCTGCTGGCAGCCTCCTGTATACGCCAGGCCAATGCATGACACGTTCATCCCCATCCATTCGGGACGGGCGGTCTCAACCATCGCTTGCTTCCGCCAGCCGCTTCGCCGAGCGCGCACGGAGATAGCCCATCAGTTCGCGATACCAGGAGTAGAACAGGATCGCGAGCGAAGCCGCATTCACGGCGATGAACAGGATGCCGTCCCAGAAGAAGAAATCCGTGACCGGATAGCTGAGATAGTCTGTGGCATGATCCAGAAAATGCATGAACTGCGGATAGGCGCGCCATACGAAGAACCAGGCGACCAGCCCGATGCCGGCGCAATAGACGCATACGAAAAACTTCACGAAACCAGGCTCCTGCTCCCTCGGCCTCCTCATGATCATATCCCTCAACCACCTGGTCGCTCTCTCCTGCAGGTTCAGATGCCCGGACAAGGTCTCGACGACATAATACATGTCGGTCTTCATGAAGACGCAGATCTGGAATACCAGCATGATCACCAGATAGAAGGTGGCAAGCTCCAGCGTCTCATACAGCACATCGTTCATCTCCGGGAACAGGATGCGCAGGGCGATGCTTAACGCCAGCATGACGGAGTCGTTCATCATGCCTGCCAGATAGGGGATGATGCGCTGGCGCGGCTCCAGCTTCCAGATATCGGTCATCTGCGTCTCCAGCACGAGGAAGTAGTAGCGATGGCCCAAATCATAGGTGGAGGGAACCCGATAGGCTCTCGCCGCCAGGAAGTGGCTGAACTCATGAAAGGCCAGCAGCAGCAGGGACAGCCCGGCCCAGATGATCACGTTCAGGGTCATGGTGTCCAGGATGTGCATGCTGTGGAATTCCGGGCCATACTGAGGCCTCGTCAGCATCATCCAGATGCTGTAGATCAACGCTGCCGGATAGATCAGGATGAACGGCGTGCGGAACAGGAAACATCCGATCCGGTGGAAGATCGGAAACTCCCGCCGCTCCGCCTGCGCCTGCTCTTCCTCTTCCTCCTCTTCGGCTTCAGGCAGCAAGGCCAGACCATCGAGCTCGGCGACGAGGCCCAGTTCCACCAGGTCCGAGACGAACTGGAGCATATCGATCTCCTCATCCGGATATCGCCGCTTGAGCTCCTCTTCAATATCGCCGGGCTTGCCGCCTGCCTGCAAGGCTTCGATCGCATCTGCGCTGGCCGGCGACATCTCGTAATATTCCTTCATCCGGACATCTTCGACGATGATGTTCTTCTTCTGGCGATGAATGACCAATGGAGTGAGCACAACATGGCTGTCCTTGCGAATATCCAAGAGACTCCCCCCGTTTCATGGTAATCTTACGACGGGCTTATGCAAGGCAAAAGGGCTGCCAATGCAGCCCTTCTGCCTCTCGCCGATGGATCAACCGCATGCGTTGAACAGTGCGCAGCAAGTTTGACCATGGCAGCACCACCAACAGGTCAGCTTAACCTTTTGAAGTTTACGGATCTTCATCAATTCACCCCCTTCAAAAGATTAGAACTAGGCACCATACAAGCGGTAATATTCTTCCTCGTGGGTATCGTGGTAGTCGTTCAGGATGGAGAGCCACGTTGGAAACACATTTTTGAAATAGGGGATCAGACCCGGGTCAAACTGCGTACCCGCTCCCTTGATGATGCGCGCATACGCTTCATCGGGAGTCAGCGCTGCGCGATAGGCGCGGTGCGAAGTCATCGCGTCAAAGGCGTCCGCGATCGAGGCGATTCGGGTGAGCAAGGGAATCTCCTCGCCCTTCAGTCCATCGGGATAGCCTGTCCCATCCCAACGCTCATGATGACTGCGCACGATGTCGATGCAGGGCTGGAGGCTCTCGATATCCTTGATCGCATTGACGCCGAAGATGGTGTGCATCTTGACAACCTCGAATTCGTTGTCAGTCAGTCTGTCCGGCTTGGTCAGAATATCGTCGGATACCTGCAGCTTCCCGATGTCATGGATCAAACAGGAATAATACAGCGTGTCCAGCTCCTGCTCCGTGAACCTGCCCAACTTGCGGGCCAGAGCGACAGAATACTTGGCCACCCGCTCGCTGTGCCCCTTCGTATGAGGATCCTTCAGTTCCAGCATGGCGATGAGGCCCTTGACCATGCTGCTGAAGTGCTCGTTGTATACAGTGTTGATCGATTTCACATAGGCGAGGAACCGACGCAGGATGATGTAGCCGAGGATGCAGATGACCCCGCTCAGCATGACAGGTATCACGATCAGATCAAAGTACTGTGGATAGGCGAGCACGATGATCAGGTACTTCGCGAACAGGATGCCCGATACAAACCAGAAAAACGTCTGATTGACGAAAATGGCTGAGAAAATGACCATCACGACTTCGCTGATATTCCCGCTGTCGTAATAGTTGCTGATGGTCAAGGTGAGCAGCTCCGCGATCAGCGACGTCAACACGAAGATGGTGGTGAATGCATATTTGATCTGCGGCAGAAACGATGTTCGAACCAGGACCAGCGCGACCGGTAACAGAATGAGCAAGATGACATACGGCGCTGACAGCAGAAGAAACTTGATCAGGATGAAATTCTTCAGAACATGGTAGGACAAGAAATAATAGTAATAGAGATGATAGATCAATCCTACTGCGTAAACCAGGCCATAAAACAGCAGAGTCGAACGCTTCTCTTCAAGCAACAGGGCTTTATCCAGGAAACTTCTACTCTTCATGAACCTCGTCCTTTCACCAGATAGACCAGATACCGCGATGGATTGACGATATTTTCCGTCTCTTCCATTCTGATACATGTATTGTATCTTATCATCCAGCAAACATCTATATTTAGTAGGACTTTTAGTGAGTCGATGATTCCCCGCGGATCAGCCGCAGGAACAACGACGCTTGCTGTGAACCAAGGACGATGGAACATGAAGATGCCCCGGCCGGGACAATGAACAGTGCCACGATTTCACAAAATTATCATTTCACTACTATCATACCTTATTTTGTTATATATTTCCACACATTTTTTCCGTTTTTATTCTTGTTCGACAAACTCAAACTCGTAATCTCCGATTCTCACGATGCTTCCGTCCTCTGCCCCCATCTTGCGCAACTTCTTGTCCACACCCATCTTGCGCAGGATGCGGCCGAACCTGAGCTGGCTCTCGTAGCTGCTGAAGTTGGTGCGCTTGATAAACTTCTCGATGCCGGGACTCTCCACGACGAACAGATCGTTCTCGCGCCGGATCCGGAAGCTGTTGTCATCCTGCTTCTCGAACCTGTAAATCTTGCGTTCGGCAGCCTGAATCACCTCTTCCGCCGCAGGCGTCTCCGGCAGTTCATCCAGCATGTCGGCCACGCGATAAAGCACCTGCTGGATCCCCTTGTTGGTCGCAGCAGACACCGGGAAGATCTCGTCATCACGCCCCATCTCTCTGAGCTGCTCGCGGAAAATCTTGAGCTGCTCCTCCGCGCCAGGGAGATCCATCTTGTTGGCGACGATCAGCTGCGGACGCTCAGCCAGCTTTTCGCTGTAGAGCCTCAGCTCCTCGTTGATCTTCTGCCAGTCATCGAACGGATCGCGGCCTTCTGTCGCCGCCATATCGATCACATGCAGGATGATCCTGGTGCGTTCCACATGGCGCAGGAATTCATGGCCAAGCCCCACTCCCGCATGGGCACCCTCAATCAGACCCGGCAGATCGGCCATGACGAAGCTACGTCCGTCACCGACATCCACGACGCCAAGATTGGGCGTGATGGTCGTGAAATGATAGGCGCCGATCTTCGGCTTCGCGCCGGATACGACCGACAGCAGGGTGGACTTGCCGACGCTCGGGAACCCGACGAGGCCGACATCGGCCATGACCTTGAGCTCCAGGACGAGCCAGCGCTCTTCCCCTTCCTCGCCGTTCTCCGCGATATGCGGAGCCGTGTTGGCTGGGCTGACGAAGCGCATATTGCCTCTGCCGCCCTTGCCGCCGCGGGCCACGACAACCTCTTGCCCATGGACGGTCAGGTCAGCAACCACTTCCTTCGTATCATCATCGATCACGACCGTTCCAGGAGGAACCCGGACGACCAGATCCTCGGCGTTTGCACCATGGCGTCCCTTGTTTTTGCCCTTCTCGCCATTGGGCGCCTTGTAATGTTTCTTGTAGCGAAAATCAACCAACGTGCGAAGCCCTTCGTCAACGCGAAACACCACGTTGCCCCCATGGCCGCCATCGCCGCCTGCCGGGCCTCCATCGGGCACGTACAGCTCACGGCGAAACGCGATCAGCCCATCGCCGCCATCGCCGCCCTTCACATAGATCTTCGCCTTGTCTACGAACATGATGTCACCTCATATGATTCATATTATGTCCCATAATGATACCCAACAATGGTCGCCTGGAGTTGTTCATTCGAACGGAATATGGAGCACCGCGTCCGCCTGCCCGTCTTCCAGCACATACTTGCAGCGGACAGATTCGGCACGCAGCCTGCTCGTCCATCGTTCCAGCGACTCGGCAAGCCGCGGCGCGTACAGTCCCGTATACCGATAGATGACCTGGACCGCGTCGTCACCCGGTGCGAACGTAAGTTCCAGCGTATTCTCCTCTTCTACGGCGGGTTCGGCATCGTGCTGAAACAGCTGCAAGCCTTCCTTCACCAGACGCGCGAGGCGATCCTGCCGGATCGGCAGCTCGTGCAGGTTCACGCTCCTGTCCAAGGTGACGTGAAGCTCATAATGCTGACTGTACTGTCGATAAGACAACAGGAGCAGGCTCAGCGATGTGTTTCCAAGACCCGCGATATAGCTTTCCTCGCTCATTTTGTCCTTTATTTTCTCCAGGTACGGCGCCAATTTATCATATTTCCTCAGGCTGATATAGCCACACAGCACCTGCAGATCATTCATCCAGTCGTGACGATAATGGCTCAGGGCGCGCATCATCTCCCGCTCATGGGCCTTGTGCAGATCGGCGATCTCCAGCTGATGCTGCTTCTTGAGCGCGAACGACCAGATGACAGCTGCGCCCGCCAACGCCAGTGCCGCTGACAACGTCACTGTCCTGCTCCCATTAGCCAGTATGAGGATGAATGCCAAAGCGGCGATACAGACAGCGACCGTCTTGAGCATATGTATCTTGCGCATGCACTGACCTCTCCCATACGTTACTCACGAACAGTATAGCATGTTTTTGCCATTTGCACATTAAACACAAAAAGCCTGACGGAATGACCGCCAGGCTCTTGGATGAGCTGAATTTTACGCTTCTGCAGCAACCGTTGCCTCAACCGGGTATACGCTGACTTTCTTGCGGTCACGGCCCAGTCTTTCGAACTTGACCGTACCTTCGATCAGCGCGAACAGCGTATCGTCGGAGCCGATACCGACGTTGTTGCCCGGATGAATCTTGGTTCCGCGTTGGCGAACGAGGATGTTGCCGGCCTTGACGAATTGACCGTCAGCGCGCTTCACGCCCAGGCGCTTCGCGATGCTGTCGCGGCCGTTCTTCGTCGAACCCACACCTTTCTTGGATGCAAACAGCTGGAGATCCAACTTCAACATGGTAAGTCCCCTCCTTCGTGAGTGTCTAGTCTTGCTTATCCGTCACAGCGATATAGTCGCCGTATGATTGTTCGATCGTTCGCAGCATGACGATCATGCTCTCAAGCAGGAGATTCAGCTGCTGCCGCCTCTCTCCGGTCAAAGGCTCCAGGCCTTCCAGATCAACCCGCATCAGCCCCTTGCGCATCACATACCTGGGCTTCAGGCCCAGCAAGCTCTCAATCGCGTTGTAGGTGCCGACGGCGATCGCCGAGGCGCTGGCGCATACGATATCCCTGCCCGGTTCGTCATACTCCGCATGTCCATCCACGACGTAACCTGCAATCGTTCCGTCGCGTCTTCGTCTGATCTCAACCTGGATCATGTCGTCACCGGCTTTAAGCTTCGATCTTCTCGATCACAACTTTCGTGTACGGTTGACGATGGCCTTGCTTTCTGCGGTAGTTCTTCTTCGGCTTGTACTTGAAGACGATCACTTTCTCGCCCTTGCCGTGTTTCTCAACCTTGCCGACCACTTTCGCGCCGGAAACGACAGGAGTCCCGGCTACGAAGCCGTTGTCCTTGGAAACAGCGATCACCTGGTCGAAAGTCACGCTTTCGCCTTCTGCCGCGGACAGTTTCTCCACATAGATGACGTCGCCTTGTTGAACCTTGTATTGCTTGCCGCCAGTCACAATAATCGCGTACATGAAATGTGCACCTCCTCGTCCTAAGACTCGCCATGGCATGGTGTCCTCTCGCAGCCGCCGGGCTGCTCGGGAGCTTCGTAACCAGGCATGAGCGGTTGCAGCGTCGGGAAACGCATGAAATCAGTCTACCACATTTCATGCTGCGATGTAAAGCCGTTTATCCATTCTGTATATCCGTGGACTGGATGCGCCCCGTTCCCCCGCATAGGGGGCAGACCACGTTCAGCTTGCTGCCGATGCTCTCGCGGATCTTCTTGCGGGTGATCTCGAGCAGGCCCAGCCTTGTCCAGCCCATGATCAGACACTTGGTCCGATCTTTCCTGATCTCTTCCTCCAGCAGCTGGACGATGGCCGCGCGATGTTCCTCCTTGCTCATATCGATGAAGTCTGCGATGATCATGCCGCCAATATCCCTCAGCCGGATGACCTGGGCGATCATCCGGGCCGCCTCGAGATTCGTTTCAAACACGGTCTGCTCAAGATCGACGCTGCCGGTATACTTGCCCGTGTTCACATCGATCACGGTGAGCGCCTCGGTGTGGTCGATCACGATATAGCCGCCATTGTCCAGCCAGATCTTCCTGGCCAGCAGGCGGTTCACCTGGTCGTGGATCCGATAATGCTCGAACACATCGTGATGATCCTCGAGCACCACTCGCCCGATGAGCTGCGGCGCGTACTGGCGCAGCACGTTCGTCAGCTGCGCAAGCAGCCTCCGGTCGCTGACGACGCAGCGTTGCACCTGATCGGTGAAGACATCGCGCACAAGCCGCGGCAGCATGTCCAACTCGTGAAACAGCTCAGCCGGCGCGGGAGTCGTGTCCCACTGGGCCAGGATGTTCTGCCACAGATGGCGCAGACCCTGCAGATCCTGGCGAAGCTCCTCCTCGCTCTTGCCGACAGCGGCGGTGCGCAGGATGAGACCCTCTCCTTCGCGCCTCAGCTGCTCGCCGATCCGTTTCAGCCGCTCCCGCTCCGCTTCGTCATCGATCTTGCGCGAGATGCCGACATAATCCGCCTGCGGCATATAGACGAGCCATCGGCCAGGCAACGAATAATGCGTGGTGACTCTGGCCCCCTTCGTGCCGAGCGGTTCCTTCATCACCTGGACGAGTAGCTCCTGCCCGCCTCGGACCAGTTGATCGATCGATTTGCGCGCGGACTTCACCGGAGTGGTTGAGACCGGCAGCAGATCGTCCACATGCAGGAATGCATTTTTGGAGAGTCCGATATCGACGAAAGCCGCCTCCATACCGGGCAGCACATTGATGACCTTGCCTTTGTACATGTTGCCCACGGTCGGCTTGTGCGCATGCTGCTCGACGAAGTACTCGATCAGCTTCCCGTCATCGATCAGCGCGGCCTTGAGCTCGTCGGATTCAGACTTTATCACCAGCTGTCTCAAGAGCGATTCACCTCTATGTACGACGTTCGCCTAGCTTACTCTTATTGTAACGGAAATCCCCGTTCCCCGCACGATATTGTTGCTCCTTGCCCGCAAGATATGCCCGGATCAGCTGCAGCTCAGGCAGCACCTGTCTGATCCGGCCATGCTCATCGCAGACGTAGATCACATGATACACTTCGCGCCTCAGTTGCTTCACCGTCTGCGCCAGCGTCGAGCCGGCCTGAACGATCAGCGGCCTCGCCATGAAGCGCCCCGGATGCTGCTGCGCCATCCGCGCCTCCCGCCCCATCAGGAACCGGAGGAAGATGTAGGAGAGATTGCGGTAGTCCGACCAATTGGAGACGAACAGGAAGATGCCGATCATCAGCAGATTCAGATCGATTCCCCATCTCTGCCAGACGCTCAGACTGACGGAGATCATGAGCGCGCTGTTGAGCAGGCTGATGACATACATGGCATGCAGGGTTTGATAATAGGGCAGCCGCAAACCCAGGGCGAGCTGGAGCAGCTTGCCGCCGTCGAGCGGGAGGATCGGCAGCAGATTGAACAGGCCGATCATGGCATTGACGCGTATGAAATAATCCGCCCACTCTTCGGACCATAAGCCGAGATGCCGGGCCAGCGCGGCGACGGCGATCATCAGCGCGTTCTGCGCAGGACCCGCCAGCACGACGATCGCCTCCTGCCAGGCCGGCACGCTCCCGCTCTCCTCCACCTCCAGCACCCCGCCGAACGGCAGCAGACGGATCTCCCTCACTCTCCATGCCAGGCTGCTCGCCGCCGCGGTATGGCCCAGCTCATGGATGAGAATGACGCCGAAGAGCACCAGGATCTCCAGCAGGTGACCGGTCAGCGCGGACAGGGCCGCCACCGCCCAGAGCAGCGGATGGATGCGGATCGGAATGCCGAACAGCCTAATCAAACTTTACCACAACCGCAGGATCCACGTATTCCTCACCTGCGCGAACGGCGAAGAAAAGATCGCCCGCCCCGGATGGATCGGGTCCGGATACACCCTGCGCGATCGGATCGCCTTGCTCCACCCAGTCATTCTCCGCCACGAGTACATCCTCCAGCCATCCGTAGATCGTCCGCACCCGATCCGGATGTTGAATCACGACCGTCAGGCCGGATGACGTATATCCGCTGAATATGATGCGCCCTTCCGCGGCGGCGAGCACAGGCTCACCGGCATTCACCCTGATTCTCACTCCCTGCCTGTTCTCCGCGAACGTCGAGACGACCACGCCCCGCACCGGAGCATGGAAATCGGACAGGCGACCCGCATGTACGGCCTGCGCCTCATCCTCCGACGCTCCGTCCTTCCAGAGCGGGATCCAGGCGGGAGAGCCTCCGAAGGTGGAAGCATACCAGTTCATGACTTGCCTCGTCTCGATAGGTTCCTGCATGGCGGCGGCGATGGCGGACTGCGCCCGCTTCGCCCACGCCGCATCCAGCTGATGGACGCCCCAGATGAGAGCGAACAGCAGGATGCTGATGATGAGGCTGGTCATGCTGAATCCTCCCCATGCGGGGAAGACCCTGTTCTTGCCCTCCTCCGGGACATCATCGGGCGATGGTTGTCCACTCCAGCTCGCCATGCGGCGTTTCCAGGCTTCCTCCGGATCCTTCGGCGGAGGCAGCCCATCCTTCGTCGGGACCTGCGGCGCGAGCGCCAGCCCACGGCTCCCGTAGTCCTGCGCCTGCGCCGAACCGGCTCCGATCCTGACCTCCCCGGCGCCGCTGGCCCCAATCGTTGGCTGCATCCTCCTGATCCTCTCGATCTTCGCTTTCCTGCGACGGCGAATATCCGCTGTGGGCCGCATACGCATGACAGAATCCCCCTTTCCGTCAGACAGCTTGTCACTTTCCATGTATATGACGGATAAGGGGGATTATGTACAGGCTATATCTTGAACTTCTTCAGGGATTCGGTCAGTTCTCCGGACAGCGCCTCCAGCTTGTTGACCAGCTTCACGAGCGATTCGCTCGTATTCAGCTGCGTCATGCTGGACGATGCGACCTCTTCCGAGATCGCCGAGGACTCTTCGGATACGGCGCTGACGCTGGACATCGTATCGGACAGCACGAGCTGCGCCTTCTCCAGCTGCTCGATCGCATCGGTCACCTTGTCCGCCTGCTGGACGAGGCCTGTCATGCGCTCACGCACGCGGTTGAAGATCACCTCCGCATCCTTGACCGCCTCGATCTGCTCCTGGAACAGCGGATAGGCCTCCGTCATCACTCTGACCATCTCATCGATCCCGCCCTGGATCTGATCCGTCATCTCCGCCACCACGCCGATGGACTCACGCGACTGGTCGGCGAGCTTGCGGATCTCGCCCGCGATCACCATGAAGCCTCGGCCTGCCGTGCCGGAGCGCGATGCCTCGATCGACGCGTTGAGCGCGAGGATGTTCGTCTGCTGGGTGATCCGCGTCAGCATATCCAGCAGGCTGCGAATGGAGGCGGTGCTCTCCTTGAGCCTGTCCACCCTCTCCACCATTCGCCTGGTCATCTCTTCCGTGCGCTGCGTCTTCTCATTCAGCTGGGCCATATATCCGGTTCCCTGTTCGCTGACCTGATGGACATCGGAAGCGACCTCACCCATCGTCCGATTGGCATCCACCACGTGCGACAGCTGTTTGCTCAGATTGCCGACCAGCTCGTTGCCGCGCTCGGCCTCCGCGGCCAGCGTCGAGGCTCCGCCTGCGATCTGCTCCGTCGCCTCGGAGATCTCGCGAGCAGCCTGGGCGGTCTCCTGCGCGGACATGGACAGCTCCTGGGCGGTATTCAGCACATCGGCGGCCGATTGGCTCGTCTGCTGCACGAGTCCCTTGATCTGCTCCATCATCTCATTGAAGCTGCGGCCGACCTGCCCAATCTCGTCGCGATTCCTGATGTTGATGCGCACGTTCAGATTGCCCTTGGCACCTTCCATCATCAGCGTGGACAGCTTGCGCAGCGGCGTTCCCATCGTTCTGGTGACCAGCAGGCTGAGAAGCACGGCGACGATCGCCGCTCCGATGATCACGCTCTGCACCACGCGCCGGATGATCCCGATATCTTCGGTCAGCTCGCTGATCGGCGCCGCCCCGACGACGTACCAGCGACCCTTGTCGGAATAATGGCTGACCACGAGATATTCTTCGCCGTCCGCGCCGGTCACTTTGCCGGCGCCCCCTTCCGGGATCGGCAGATCGGATTCCTTCAGTATTTCGTCTTCCGAATTGCCGTGCAGCAGGCGATTGTCGGCATCGACGATATGTACGATGGACGTGTCGCTGAGCTGGATGCCCTTCACCTGTTCATTCAGCATGGTCGGGTAGATCTCGACGAGGATGACGTATTGCTGGGCGTAGTTGGTCTTCATCATGCGCGCTACCGCGAGCTGCGCGCGGCTCTGGAACTGCGTATAGCCGCCGGGCCGCGTATGCAGCCAGACCGGCTGTTGATGCGAGGTGACTTCCTTGAACCAGTCTGTTTCCCGGTCGATCTCGACATTTCGGCTGGAGAAGGTCGTATAGAACGGGAGATCCGGATGAACCGGGATCAGGGAGATATTGCTGATGTTTGAATTGGAATAGGCGACCTGATTCAACATCTCGGATATCTCTTTCTGGGCTGTCAGCTGATCAAAGATCTGACGATTGGCGTCGCTGGCGACGAACAGCCACTCGTGCAGATTGATGCTGGTCAGGAGCTGCATGACCGTCTGCTCGTACACGAGGAGAAGCGTATCCAGCTTGGCACTGGTCTGCTGGATCGTCTCCAGGGCAGACTGCTCGGAGTTGCTCTCGACCATACCCTCCGATACGGACAAGCTCACAAGTCCCGTCACGACCACCGAACTCAGGATGCTCAGGAAAATGATCAGGAACAGCTTGAGGCCGACGGAGATCACCCTGCCGGATTGGCCTTTGACCTTGGCGGACGATGTCTCCGGTTGCTTCTGATCCTGGGAACGGGGTTTTTGCCTGGTTATCTTCTTCATGTGCCAACACCTCGACCATCTTTAATTAAGCGCTTACATGAAGTATTAGACAAAAAACGATAAAAACCTTCTGGATTCATTAAATAAATGTCGGGTCTGCGAAAAAAAGACAAAACAAACAAGACCTTCCCCTGATGCCTGCCAAAGGCAGTCATTCAGAAGAAGGTCATGTCAGCGCGAACGGGTCTTCCTTGTCCCGATGAATCTGGACGCTCATCGCAATGCCGAGCGCCATCATGTTCATCAGCAGCGAAGTCCCCCCGTAGCTGATGAACGGCAACGTGATGCCGGTTATCGGCATGATCCCGAGCAGCATGCCGATGTTCTGGAAGATCTGGAAGACGAACATCGAGACGATGCCGATGATGATGTACGAACCCAGGAAGGTGGAACTGTGGATCGAAGCGATGATCATCCGATACAGCAGCAGGAAGTAGATGAGCAGGATGATCGAAGAGCCCAGGAAGCCGAACTCCTCGGCGATCGCGACGAAGATCGCGTCGGAGTATACGTACGGGATATAGTTGTTGTGCACGGAATTGCCCTGCAGGAACCCGTCGCCCGAGAATCGTCCCGAACCGATCGCCGTCATCGACTTGCGCAGTTGATACGATGCGTTCGGATCCGCTTCGTCCGGATTGAGGAACGTGTCGATGCGCGCCACCCAGTGCCCCTTGCCGTATTCGATGAAGATCTGCTTGATCTCATCGTGGTAGCTGTTGTACAGGTTCAGCGCCAGGATGATGCCCGCTACGGCGATGAACATGCCGATCAGCGCATGGGTATATTTGATATTGCCGATCCACAGCATGGCGAGCATGATCACGATATAGATGATGGCATTGCCAAGGTCGGGCTGCAGGAGCACCGTCACGAAAGGAATCAGCACGATCACGCCGATCGGCACCACATCCCGCAGGGTGCTGAGCTTCTCCCCTTCACTTCTCGACAGCATCTTCGCGACCATGAGGATCAGCAGAAGCTTCATCAGCTCCGCCGGCTGGAAGTTGAGGCCCATCGGCAGCTCGAACCAGCCCTTCGCGCCGTTGATCTCCGAGCCGAAAAAGAAAACGGCGATCAACAGGATGATGCCGAGTCCATAGAAAACAATGGAGAATCTGGCCACCAGACGATAATCGATCAGCGCGGCGATGATCAGGACGACAAATCCCAGGGCGTAATTGCGGAGGTTGTCATAGTACAGCTGCTGCGGACCGAACTGCCGATTGTCGATGGTGGCGCTGTAGATGACCAGGGTGCTGATCACCATGAGCAGCATCAGGATGAGCAACGTGATCCAGTCCAGTTTTTTCAGTTTAGCAAGCAACGTCAATCATCCTATCCCGAATAGCTTTTTCACCTTGCTCAGTATGCCTCCCTTTTCCTCCATGGCCATGAGCGGCACGGAATCTCCCAGGATGCGGCGGGCGATATTGCGATAGGCGATAGCCGCTTTGGAACTGGGGTTCATGACCGTAGGTTCCCCCGCATTGGCCGCCTTGATGACATATTCATCATCGGGCACGATGCCGAGCAGATCGATGGCGAGCACCTGGCAGATCTCGTCGATATCCAGCATGTCGCCGCTTTTCATCATATTGATGCGGGTGCGATTGATGACCAGCTTGGGGGTGTGGATGCCTTCCTTGGCCAACAGCCCGATGATGCGGTCGGCGTCGCGGACCGCGGCGTACTCCGGCGTCGTCACAACGATCGCCTGATCGGCTCCGGCTACGGCATTCCTGAAGCCCTGTTCGATGCCCGCCGGGCAATCGATGATCACATAGTCATACCGCTTCTTCAGCATGTCGACGATCTTCTTGACATCCTCCGGCTCCACCGCGTGCTTATCCTTCGTCTGCGCAGCGGGAAGCAGATACAATTCGTCGAACCGCTTATCCTTCACAAGAGCCTGCTCCAGACGGCAGCGTTCCTCAACAACGTCCACGAGATCGTAGATGATCCGATTCTCAAGCCCCATCACCACATCGAGATTGCGCAGGCCGATATCGGTGTCCACCATACACACTTTCTTGCCCAGCAGCGCAAGCGCCGTACCGATGTTGGCGGATGACGTCGTCTTGCCGACACCGCCCTTGCCTGATGTAATCACGATCGCTTCTCCCAATGGTCTCACTCTCCCTTGTATATTTCGACAGCATTCGGTCTGTGCCGAGGCAGATGCACGATCTTCTCAACCTCCATCCGCTCACCCTCCAGATAGGCGAACATCATCGCCGTATCGGAGGTTCCCCACTCCTCGGGGGGCCTGCTGATCACATCCGCGATCCGCAGCTGGGTCGGCTTCATGTAGGAAGCGGCAATCACGGATTCCCGCCTGCCGGCATCCCCCGCATGCGCGACCCCGCGCAGCGCCCCGAGCACATAAATGTCTCCGGAAGCCTGGATCGTGCCGCCCGGATTCACATCGCCGATGAAGATCAGATTGCCGACGTGCCTGAGCACCTGACCGCTGCGGACGATCCCCGTCAATACCTTGTGCGTGCTGTGGGGATCGGGCTCGGCAACGTCGCTTTCTATCTTCTGGACGACCAGATTGCGACGATTGATCATATTGTGAAGCGCCTCTCTCTCCGCCTCGGTAATCTGCCGTTTGCCGA
Organism: uncultured Paenibacillaceae bacterium; assembly: GCA_937957685.1. Lineage (GTDB taxonomy): Bacteria > Bacillota > Bacilli > Paenibacillales > DA-C8 > Insulibacter. The sequence continues at coordinate 28,750 of CALGAO010000051.1, read as the reverse complement.
GCTGCACATGGACATGCATGAGCGGACCGGTCAGCAGCTTGTTGTGGGACTTCTCCAGCTTGAACTCCAGTTCGCCCAGCAGGTCGGAGAAGGGACATCTGTCATCCAGGACAAATACGAGGCCGTCTCTTCTACCTTTGATCGTTACATGATGTTGATTGCGAGCCATGGTACCCTATTACCTCCAACCCATACAATTCCACAGTCATTGCATCGTTTCCTGCTTCCCGTTACGGACTTTCGGCCTTGTAGTCCTCCGCCTCCTGCGGTGCTACAAACTTCTCGATCCTGGCGAAGATCTGGATGACAGGATAATAGATTGCCGAAGCAAAAATCATGTTCAGAAGCAAAGTGGGAAGTGCAGCATGCATCAGATACCACCATGGAGAAACCGATGTGATCTGAAACAACGTATAAAGACCAAACACCAGATAATCAAATGCGACAATGCTCAAGGTGATCGAGCCAAGACCCGTATACCATGAAACATGGGTATCGCGCAGCAGCATGGAGATCACATACGTCGTCAGGCACATGCTGAACGTGTACGCTCCGAGCACATGACCGTAGAACAGGACATCATGCAACAGGCCGAAGGCCAGCGCCATGCCGATCGCCAGCCGACGATTCAGATAGATCCCGATATACAGGATGAGGACAAAGGCGAAATGCGCCGCAATGGTCATCTCCATGTCGCCGATCGAACCGGGCAGGAGCCATGGCATGAGCGAGCTTTCGAGCAGAAACAGGACCCATAGGGTCAACCACAGCAGGTGTTTGTACCATATCATCGGTTGGCCACATCCCATGCATTTTGCACCACGAATACCTCGCGCAGCCCGTTCATCGACAGATCGGCAGCCGGCTTGATCTCGGCCACGTGCGTGATGCCGAACGATCCCTCTTGCCGTGACACGACCGTGCCGACGATCAGTCCCGCAGGATAAGCCTCCCCGAGTCCGGAGGTGACGATGGTATCCCCGATCTGGAGCGGATCCTCCTGCTTGATCTTGCTCATGATGAGATATCCGGTCTCGTGATCGTACGATTCGATCACGCCGAACGAATCGGGATGCTGCAGCGACGTGACCGAGATGCCGCGGGATTTCAGGCTCTGGTCGTTGATGTCCGTCAGCATGAGCACATTCGACGAGAACTCCGATACCCGGATGACCCGGCCGATCAGACCATCCGTCGTGATGACGGGCAGATCCGGCCTGATGCCGTCACGCTCGCCGAGGTCGATCTTGAAGACGTTGTTCGAGCTGTCCTGATTGACCGCCACCACCCTGGCGATCTGGTAGACCAGCTGGTCGCTCAGCTTCTGCCGCTCCGTGAAGCGCAGCGCCTCCTTGAGCCGCTCGTTCTCCGCGATCAGGACGTTGAGGCGGGCCGTATCTCGCGCATAGTGAGAGAGCGTCCGCTTGAGCGTCTTGTTCTCCTCGTACAACCTGCCCAGATTGCCGATATCCTCAAAAAAGCCCGCTATGTATCCAGCGGGCTTATAGATCAATCCTTGCACCCAGGCCACCGTGTCCTGAATCATCTTCTCCGGCCAGGTGACGGTTCCCCTGTTGCCCAGTGTAACCCCCATCAGCGCGATCATGATAATCAGGCTGATCAACGACAGGATCAAACGTTTATTGCTGAACAATTTCATCGTGATGCACCACCGAACCCTGTATTCCCCTTATCGGGCACGGCCATGTCCTGACGCGAGGTTGCCACGGGGGTTATTTCGCTTTTCTGGCCGGGCCGGATCGACCAGTAAACAGATGAAGATTCTCAAGCGCGCGGCCTGTTCCGATCGCCACGCAATCGAGCGGATGGTCGGCGACGATCACCGGCATCCCCGTCTCAGCCGCCAGCAGTCTGTCCAGATTGCGCAGAAGCGCGCCGCCGCCGGTCAGCACGATGCCGCGGTCCATGATGTCCGCCGACAGCTCCGGCGGGCAGCGTTCCAGCGTGATCTTGACCGTCTCCACGATGCTGTTCACCGGATCGGCCAGAGCCTCCGCCACCTCATCGGACGTAACCGTGATCGTCTTGGGCAGCCCGGTCAGCAGATCGCGCCCCCGGATCTCCAGCGTCTCCGGATCATCGAGCGGAATGGCCGAGCCGATCTCCAGCTTCAGCTGCTCTGCCGTTCGCTCTCCTATCATCATATTATAAGTACGTTTGATATATTGGATGATCGCCTCGTCCATCTCATCGCCAGCCACGCGAACCGAACGGGACGTTACGATGCCGCCAAGGGAGATGACGGCCACCTCGGTCGTGCCGCCTCCGATGTCCACGACCATGCTGCCGGTCGGCTCCCATACGGGCAGATCGGCGCCGATCGCCGCGGCGAACGGCTCTTCGATGGTGAAGGCTTCCTTCGCTCCCGCCTGCCGGGTCGCATCCTCAACGGCGCGCTGTTCGACCGATGTGATCCCCGAAGGCACGCAGACCATGACATTCGGGCGTCTGGCGAAGAAGCGCTGCTTCTTCAGAGCCTGGTTGATGAAATGCTTGATCATCGTCGCGGTCGTGTCGAAATCGGCGATGACGCCGTCCTTCATCGGACGGATCGCGCGAATCGAACCCGGCGTGCGCCCGATCATCTTCTTGGCAGCCTCGCCGACCGCCTCGATCTGCTTCGTATCCGTGCGGATCGCCACGACCGACGGTTCCCGCACGACGATGCCCTTGCCCTTGACATATACCAATGTATTGGCCGTACCCAGGTCAATACCCAGATCTTTCGAGAAACCCATGTATGTAAACTCCCTTCCGAAATTAGCCGATATAAAATCGAGCTCATGCCATACAGAGCCTGACCAGGATGTCCGTCGCACAATGGACCCAAACCGCCCGCCATCGGAAACGGCCCCGTCATGAATGGTCCCCAACCCTTACGAGCTTGACCGATCATGCGCATGCTGCATCAGCACCCGAACGCGTTCGCTGATCTGTCGGAATGCGCAGGACCAGCTGCGGCGTCGCGCCTTTCGCCGTCGACTCCGCCCTGAGCGCGGTTCGCTTCCTCCCGGATGAACGTGATGGTCAGGTATTAACTTATTATATTATATAACTCCCTGTTCCTTCAAACTGACAAATACCCCATCGCCGATGACAAGATGATCCAGCAGCTCGATACCGATAATATTCCCCGCATCGACCAATCGATTCGTCAGCGCGATATCCTCCTTGCTCGGAGAAGGATCGCCGCTGGGATGATTGTGAGCGCAGATGATGGAGGCTGAGCCGCGCTTGATCGCCGAACGGAACACTTCTCTCGGATGCACCAGCGAAGCGTTCAGGCTGCCGACGGAGAGCGTCTCCTTGCCGATGAGACGATTCTTCGTATTCAGGAACAGCACGACAAAATGCTCCTTCTGCAGATACCTCAATTCTTCCATCAAGAGCTCCGCCGCATCCCTCGGCGAACGGATGACCGGCTTGTCGCCCTGCCTGAGCTGCGAGAGCCTCCGGCCAAGCTCGATGCCCGCATGGATCTGCAGCGCCTTGGCCTTGCCGATCCCCTTGACCCTGGTCATCTCCGGCACGCTCATATCCGGTATATGCCGGAGGCCTCCGGCTTCCTTCAGTACGCGCTGCGCCAGAGCGACCGCCGATTCGTTCATCGTCCCGGTCCTCAGCAGCACGGCCAGAAGCTCCGCATCGCTCAGCGCCTGCACGCCTTCGCGGAGCATGCGCTCGCGGGGCCTGTCCTGTTCAGGAATATCACGCAAAGTCAAGTTGGATTGGGCTTCTGACGAGATCATCATCTTCCCCCTAACATGATACGTGATCGGGACTATGAAAGTTCTACAGGATGTTCACGCCAAATTGTGACAGCATCTCGCTGAGCAGATGGAGCGGCATGCCCACCACATTGAAATAATCGCCCTCGATGCCGGTGACGATCGTCGCACCGATGCCCTGAATCGCGTAGGAGCCAGCCTTGTCCATCGGTTCGCCGGTGGCGATGTAGCGCCTGATCTGCTCGTCGCTGAGCGGCTTCATGCGCACGATCGTGCGAGCGTGGCGAACGGCTCTGAGCTTCGCCCTGGCATCGACGCAAGCTATCCCGCTGAAGACCTCATGCGTCCTGCCTTGCAGCCTGCGCAGCATGTCAAGCGCATCCGCTTCATCGCGCGGCTTGCCCAGGATGTCGCCATCGAGCACGACGATCGTATCCGAGCCGATGACGATCGCGTCCTCATGCTTCTGCGCCACGGAGTCCGCCTTGCGCAAGGCCAGTTCCTCCACGATCTGCCACGGAGCCAGTCCGGGATCCGCCTCTTCATCCACCTGACTCGGGATGACAAGAGCGTTCAGTCCCAGGTTGCGCACCAGCTCCTGCCTGCGTGGTGAGGATGAGGCGAGTACGATGGTTCGAGTCATGCTGCGTATTCCTCCTGTGCCCAGCTTCGCGAATTTTGTCGCCGATAGCCATATTATACGTTTAAAATTGCCTGCTTACAACGAGAATTTCCTTGTATTTCCTGCGCTCCGCGGGCTGCAGCGAAAGGTTGAATCGATCCGCTCATTGCGACATTTTCCGGTAGATCTTTATTGCCAGGATCGAGATCAGGAGGATGGGTCTATTCACTCATTTTCGTGTTTGCCATCGTTTTCCTGCATACTCGACGATCCTCCATGAATTAAAATGGTGAATTAGGGAGGGGCAGAAAAACGATGAAGAAATTGACAATCTACTTGCTGGTGTGTGGCCTGATGCTGGCATCGCCTCTGTCGGCACTGGCGGCGACCGTTCTGATCGATCCCGGGCATGGAGGGTCTGATCCGGGCGCGATCGGGGTAACCGGCCTGCGCGAGAAGGAAGTGAATCTCGATATCGCGCTCATGGTGCGGGACGAGCTCGTCCATTACGGGTATGACGTGATCATGACTCGCACGACGGACGAGTTTCTCACCTTGCAGGAACGCATCGCCATCGCCGATCGGGTGAAGCCGGACGTCCTGGTATCCATTCACGCCAATGCCCACACGTCTCGGGATATCGCCGGAACGCTTGTGCTCTACTATGACCATCGCTATCCGTCCAAGGGCTATCCAGCCAGCGAGGCGATGCAACGGCTGACTCCGGAGAGCCGGAAGCTGGCCCAGTCGCTGCTGGAAGGCGCCGTGCAGGCGGCTGGCACGATCAATCGCGGCCTGCTGGAAAGCTCGGTCTACATGGTGCGGATGGGCTCGGTGCCAAGCGCCCTGATCGAAACGGCGTTCCTGTCCAATCCGGGAGATGAGCAGCTGTTGCGCTCCCCGGAGTTCCGCCAGAAGATGGCGATCGGCATCGCGAACGGCATACGCAACTACCTGCCGGCCATCTTCGAGGATATCGCCGGGCATTGGGCCAAGGACTCGATTCTGCGATTGTACGAGCTGTCGGTCGTGAAAGGGGATGGACGCGACTTCCATCCGGATCGGACCCTGACTCGGGCGGAATTCGTGGCGATCCTCGATCGCAGCGGCATGTTGGATGCGCGGGAGGAGCAGCAGATGGCCGGAACGGACGAAACGGAGGAACCGCAGCTCTCCGACGACGATGAGCAGGAAACGGCGGATGGGACCGAACCGATCAACGGAGCGGCATCCTCTGAGGCCGGGAACCGGTCAACGGACCCGACCCACGAACCGTCGATCCCTTCGGAATCGACGGTTGAGGAGGATGATGAAGCCCAAGCTGAGACCGGGACGGGATGGGACAAGCCCGTTTTCACCGACCTGAGCGAACAGCATTGGGCCTACGATTCCTTGTTGAAAGCCGTCCGGAGAGGAGTCCTGCTGGGCTTCACGGATGGCACGATCCGGCCGGATGCGCCGGTCAGCCGGGCGGAGGTCACCGCGATCATGGATCGCCTGATGACCGACGATGAGCCGGCTGAGGAGACGCCGTTCCAGGATGTGGAGGGCAGCGAATGGTATGCGGAGGCTGTTAAACGCATGTACAGCAAACGGATCATCTACGGCGTATCGGCTGAAACCTTCGCTCCGCTCAAGCTGATGACCCGAGCGGAAGCCGCGGTGATGATCGACAGGACCATCCATACTGTCGTGCTGGACCGTCATCTCGCCTGAAGCAAGAAACCTGTCTGTGCAGGACCGACGCCTGACAGACAGGTTTCGATGATGCATATGCGGTCAAACCTCGAGGTGCGGCAGGACCGGCCCTCAGCGTTGGCTTCACCTCTATGCGGAAAGTTCACGAAGCAGGGACTTCTCCTGGATGACGTAATTCATGACGGCCGATTGCGCCTGCCACAAGTAGGAGACCGCGGGATTTTTCCGGTATGCGAACAGCGATTCGGCTGCTGTCGTCAGCGCATTGTTCATCCGCTGGTAGACCTCCTGCGCCTGTTCAGGCACGTCCTTCGCCAGCTCTCCGGCGAGCATCTTCCACTCCTGATGGGAAGCAGCGAGCGCCTGGATCGTCGCATCCTCGAAATTGGTCAGCTCTTTCTCCTCAAGATGGACGAGAGTCAGCAGCGAGACCGTCCTCGCCAGCTCCGCTCCCGCGCTGAAGTACGCCTCGATGCGCGATCCGTCCGCCTTCCCCCATCTGAGCGATTGGACCGCCGGACGCTCGTAGGTCTTCACATACGTCTCCAGATTCATGCCCGCGAGCTGGTTGCTGAGGAGCAGCGCACTGTTGCGGTCCGGGGTCAGTCCGGCGTATACGATGTGCCGTTCACCGGCTTCATAGGCGCTGGCGATGCCCGCCTTCTGCAGCTGATCGATCGCCGCGTATGCCCCGTCCGCAGACGAGAATACGCCATATTGCAGCATATAGACCGTATTCGAAGGCAAGCTGACCGCCGTCGCCCTGGCTTCCACATCGGGGCCCACCGCGGTATCGTCTCCGGGCAGAGAAACAGGTGGCGCATCCGTCTGCTCATGTCGATCGGTCACGGGAGGGACTTCGCTGTTCAGCATCAGGTTCGTAAACAGCTGCATGACGAACAGGCCGAACAGCACGCCTGTGGCGATCGCCCCGGCGATCGAAGCCACCGCTCCGAACCACGAATATCCTCCTGGGCGAGAGGAAGATGGCGCTTCCCTCGCAAGCAGCCGCTCATCGATGATCGGACCGCTCTCCCATTCATCCGCCCCTCCCTCTTCATCGGCATCCACTCTGCGGCTTTGCCCGTCACGCCGCTCCGCACGCTCGCCGGAACGGCGTGGGCCTTCGACGTGGACGATCCGATCCTCTTCATCTGAGAGCGGCACATCCTCAGGATAGCTGCTCTCCCGGATCAGCCGTTCCAGCCGCTCCGTCTCCATATCAAAGGGCGAGCTCCATGCCCCATAATCCGTCGTGAACGGGTTAAGCATCTGCGAGTCGTGCAGCATCGGTTTCGCTTCGTGCGTTGGCATATCGTGATCGCTCTCCGCCGGGTCCCGCTCAAATGGGGCCCGACCGTCTGGACCGTGCGCACGGCTTGTCCCGTGATCGCCTGCGGCTCCTCCGGCAGATATCCGGTCAAACTTCTCCCTGCTCTGGTCGAATCGGTATGTGATACGCGCCTTGTTCATGTGCACAACTCTCCCTCTGTCAATCTTCTAATACACTCTATGAGAGAGTTGTCCCTATTATGCTTGTTGATATGATCCTGATGTTCATATGAACCTGGCTGCGCCAACCACAACAGCAGGAGGAGGGGCTTATCCCCTTCTTCCTTCGACGAACAGACGGATCTTCCAGGAATGAGTGCCGCATGCCGGCAAGGTCCTGACCTTCCCTTGCTCCACCGCAGTCGTCAGCGAATCCAGATACCCCGTTGCCGGCTCGATGGCAACATGGTATCCTCCGTGGTATCCCCCGTAGTTCGCCCAGACAGCCAAATATGGAACTTCACCTGTTGGAAACTCCATGGTCAGAGCTTCCCCGGTCGCCGGATGTTCCAGACGAGCCCAGCCTTCGCCAGGTGACTGGCCAAAATAATATTTTTCGTAGCGATCCCCCTTGTCCGGCACCAGATCGAGTCTTGTCCCATTCACGCCATGAGGCCATGGAAGTCTCGATCCCCGTTGCCCCAGATGATCATGCTTAGAGATTTGCAGGACCACCTCACTTCCCTCACTGTACGGCACAACGAGCCTCATCCCCGGCTCCACCTGAAACAGAGGATGCGCCGCCCACAGATAGGAAAACGGAAACGGTGACAGATTCACCACCTCATATGCCATAACCAATCCCGCTTCTCCGTCCAACCATACCCGCTTCTCCAGACGATACGGGAACCGGACTCCATATACATGACAGACGAGCACATCATTCCCTTCTGACAGTCGCGATTCCCAGGGAATCGACCAAACCTCGCCATGATCGGGAATGGCTGTTCCTTGCCATGGCCTGTGCGGATAGAGACAGCGGTCGATCGTCGGAAACATCTCGTCCCAGCCGCGCAGATCTCCCTGTTCGAAGGGCGTGTCATACCCCGAGTTGCCCAGCCTGTCGTTCTGGGCCAGCCATTCCCTGCCGCTGCGTTTATCCAGAATCGAGACGAGCTTCGCCCCAAGCTCGGGGATCAGCACCACTCTCAGCACCTCGTTTTCTCCGAACCATGCTTTCCTTCCCGCGTAATCGTCCAGTGTCCACATTCATCATCCCTCCGCCTGCATGGGATATGATCCGCGGTCCTTGCTCGGCGATACCCGGAACCTCCGCTTGTACAGCTTGCTGAAGTAGAATATATCGGGGATGCCGATCATTTCGCTGATCTGACCAATCGTGAGATATGTCGTCTTCAACAGCATCCGGGCCTGATTCATGCGAATCATCTCCACATACTCCATCAAGGTCATGCCGACTTCTTCCTTGAAGATCTTCGAGAAATGGGAGCGGCTCAAATTAGCCACGGCACACACGTCATCCAGCGTAATCTTGTCGCTGTAATGCGCATGGATATACTCAATGACCCTGGTCAGCTCCTTGCTGTAGTTGCTGAAAAAACGATTGTCGTGCAGCCAATTCTGGATGAGATCCCGGTAGTCGTTCATGTGATCCGCCTTCAATTGCTGGAGTTCCTTCTGGAACCGATGATCGATTGAGTACCCGCTCTTTTCGATAAAGCTCATAAGCAATTGCAAATCTTCCTTGATATAGTTCGGCTTGCGTTTCACCTTCTCCAACAGACCCAGGAATGACTCGATCCAGATCGGCAACTGCCGGTTTCTGATCAGATCATCGTTGTTGCGCAACAGTTCGGTGAAGTAATGATAAAAATCTATCTCTCCCGTATCAAAATGATGATGGAGTTCCTCCTTGTGGACCAGGGTGCCGTATGGACTGTAAAACAGCTGGTCAAAATCGCTCATGTGGCGCTGGACGCAAGCGAACATCTCATCAATCGATGTTGCGTGATATCCATAAATGACGGAAAATGTCACCTTCATGCAGCGCTCTATCTCCTTCATTGACCTCCGGAACCGTTCGCCGATATCCGGCATGGAATCTCCCGTCTCAACCACGATGAACCTTCCGTCGTTCAGATGGAACACTTCGCGCCCAGGAATCGCTCCGCCCATCGATTCGACAAGCAAGTTGTCGATCGCAAATACCGCCAGATCCATCTGCCCGCTATATTTGCTCTCCAACCAGGAAGAGAAGCGATTCACTTGCACAAAGGCGTACCGAATCGGCCCCAGCTCGTTCGAAAACAAGGCGATCTCATGTTTCCTCGCCCTGCGGATCAACTCCGCCGTGGAGATCCGGTTGGACAGCCGCTCATGAAACAGCGCATTGGTGATGGTGATCCGCTCATTTCGATCCAGTGCTCGCTGCGGCTCGCGCTCATTCAGGCGCAGGACTTTCCCGATCCCTTCCAGAAGCTCTTCCTTCGTCAACGTGGCTTTCAGCAAATACTCCCTGGCCCCGTAACGAATCGCCTGTTGCGCGAGACCAAATTCGGCAAAGTTGCTCAGCACGATCGAAGGCAGGAGAGGATGATCGATTCGCGTCTGACGAATCAATTCGATGCCGTCCATCTTCGGCATTCGAACATCGGTCACCAGCACGTCAATCCGCTCTTGTTTCAGCACTTCAAGCGCTTCCACTCCGTTGGCCGCTTCATAGATCTCATACGGCGAATCTTCCAGCAACATGGTCATATGCTTCCTGGCATGCATCTCATCATCCACAATCAGCAGTCGCTTCTTCATAGCTGTTCCCTTCCTTCCCTTCCAAGACGAGCGTCACACGGGTGCCACCGGATGCAGGCGTCCCGATTTCCAGCCGGGAAGCTCCTCCGTAATGCAGAGCGATGCGGCTTCGGACATTTTCCAGGCCGATCGATCTTCCCTGTGCTTTGGGACGCGGCGATGACGTCGACGTCATGCCGCAACCATCATCTTCTATGACGATGGAGAGCCCCCTTGGCACACGCAAGACAACTATACGAATGGTGCCTCGACCGCGATCAACAAAAGCATGCTCAAAGCAGTTTTCGATGATCGGCTGGATCAACATCTTGAGTAGCGGCGCCTGTTCCGTACCCGGTTCGATTCGAATAAACACGGCAATATTGTCGCCAAATCTCGCTTGTTGAATCTCTATATATCTGTTGATATAAGCAAACTCCTCCTCCACCGTCCAGTAAGGGCGGTTATCGTATAACTGCTGACGCAGCATATGCGACAGGGCAACGATGAGCGAACTGAGCCTGCCCAGCCCGGCGCTGTCAGCCAGCCAGCGAAATGTGCTCAACGTATTGAGAAGAAAATGGGGATTGATCTGATGCTGCAGCATCTGCATCTCCAGCTGTCGTTTCTCATTGGCCGCCAGCTCATAGTTTCTGCGAGCGGTGTTCAGATTGTGGACGAGCTGCTGCAAGCTCTGTGACAGCTCGATGATATGATAATCGCTGTCCAGCGAAACGTCCGAGATATGGTTCACCATCAGCTGTCTGGACAGCGACCTGATCTGCAACAGCGCCTTGCGTATCTCGCTGATGACGATGAAGGCAACGCCGATCATCAGGATGATGGTAACCCCGAACGCGATATACGTCGTCATGCGAAACAGCGCCATCTTCTCAGACACGACATCACGGTCTCTCCAATAATGCATCTCCCAATCTGTCGGTTCCAGAGAGTAAACCTCCGGACGATCGTCCACATTCATGCCTTCCCGCTCTTCCGTCCGATAGATCGCCCCGGCATCCGGCGCGGTGATATCGATGTAACCCTGCTGTCGTTCCAGGATCATCTCGATATAGGAGAAAGGCATGATCATAAACACCTTGCCTTTGGCAACCGCGGTCTCAGGCTTGAATACGATGCGATACAATACGAGAAACCGCTCCGTCTCCCCTCTTGTGGTCGTCATATCCAGCAGGTACCAGCGATAGCTGTCCATAATGCTCATCGACTCCTGGGGGATCTGCTCCTTCAGCATCTCCCGAATCGCTTCCTTGCTCAAGCTCATCCGCGCGGCATCAAATATGTAATCGTTTCCATGCTTGTCGATCACGGCAACCGTATATTGGTGATTCAGAAAGAACGTGTATTGAAGCCGGTCGATGGTATTGAAATAGGTATTGATCTTGTTGATGTCGAACGGATCCTCGATCTCAAGGGCATCGATAAAGGAGGAATCGCTGATAAAGAGATTGGTGGACATAAACAATCGATTCAGCATATCGCGAATATTGTTGGAGGTCTCCGCCATCCGAATCGCATCGATCTCGTCAATATGATCCAGAATCATGTTCTGCGAGACATGTTGGACAGAATAGAGCAACGCAAACAGGGGGATCGAAACGCATATGAATATGATCAGCATTTTCCGTTGCAAGGACCTAGTTCCAGCCAGAAACTCGAACCATCTCGCCATATCGTTCTCTCCCCATGAATAGCCCATGCCCTCATCCGGATCGGAGGAAGGCATGGGTCCATCTTAACATCGCGCTAAATTGTCATTCATTCGTCACCGGTCTTTTTGCTCCAGGATGGCTCTGTCCACCTTGTCCTTGATCGAGGACAGCACCGGATCCAGTTCGTCCTGACCTGTATAGTAGATGATGATCTGGTCCAGGAAGATTGACTCGTACTCCTGAGGCGCAGCCAGCACCGGTTTTTCCGCAACGTTGATGACGTCCGGATCGCCTCCGAACAGATAGATGATTTGCTCCAGCGTGATATCATCGTCCTTGAGCTGCTCCGCAATATCCTCATAGTACTGGTTCGCGTCGATCTTGTTGTACATCGGCAGGGCGCCTGTGCTGAGCGTGTAGTCGGAGACATATTCCTTGGCAAACAGCAATGCTTCTTTGGGATGCTCCGAATTTTTCGGAACGGCAAGCGAGTCTATGCTCGACCAGTTCATGTGTTTGCCCTTCATCTCCTGCGGCACCGGCATCGGAGCGATCCCGAATTTCCAGTCACGCGGGAACTCCGATTTCTTCGTGGCCGCAAGCTGCGTATACCATTGTGCGCCTACCACCATGCCGAATCCGCCGTTCCAGTACGACAGGAAGTCGGTATTGTTGGATATGTATTGCGAGATCGGCATCGCAGCGCCCCTGTTATTCATGACGTCATACAGCCATTCCATGCTTCGCTTGAATTCCGGATCGTCAATATTCGACAGCAGGTCGTCCGTGTAGAACTTTCCATCCGTCAGTTGGCTGCCGTATCCGTAGTAGTACATGCCCCAATGGTTGTAGAAATAGCCGTAAACCTTTTGACCGTCCACCGTTTGTGTCAGTCTCTCGGCAATATCCGCCACTTCTTCCCATGTGAGCGGCTCGTAAGGATCGGGATAATCCACACCGGCATCGTCAAACACTTTCTTGTTATAGTATAGCATCCAGTTGTTTTGCTGAATAGGAAAATAGTAATAATGACCATCTTTTTCAGGCTTGAAAGAGCTTCCAAAATCCGTCGTCATATCGACTCCGATTTCTTGGGCAACCTCTTCAATCGGCATCAGGAACCCTTTGTTGATCGCATCATATTGATAGATGCCATTTCCCCAGATCAGATCGACCTTCTCACCGCTGGCGAGCATGATGTTGCGTTTGTTGATGTACTGTTCATGCGGGACCGAGATCGTCTCCACCTTGATGTCTGGATATTTTTCCTCGAAGCGCTCGACAAACGCCTTGTATTCCGGCGTATCGGCGTATTGGGAAATGTTCAGCACCTCTATCGTCACCTGATTCCCGGTTTCGTTGTTGTCTTGCGCGATATCCTTCGTTCCTGAGCCATTCGTCGCCTTCTCCTTGCCTCCACAGGCAGCAAGCACCAGGGACAAGCAGAGGAACAACGCAAGCACAATGTAAGACATTCTTCTTTTCTTCATGGTTAGGCCTCCCCCATTTCACATGAATGATAACATTGATTACGTATATCATCCTAAATGATCAACATCGGCATGAGTATGGAAAATAAATTGCAATTCTTTGTATTATATTCTTTCATCCTGACAAGAAGGATATCCGATATCTCACTCCATCGTAACGCCTATCCCTTGATTCCAGCAGTAACGATGCTTTCTACGAATCGCTTCTGCAGGATCAGGAAGGTGATGAGCACCGGTACGATGGCGATGCAGGCTAACGCCATCTGCTTGGCATACTCGTGGCCGAACTGGGTCTGGAAGCTGTGGATGCCAAGCGGCAAGGTGAACATCTCCGGCGATTTCAGGAAGATCAGCGGTTGATAATATTGATCCCAGATCATGAAAAAGCTGAGAATCCCGAGCGTGAGCATCGGCGACTGCGCGAGCGGCAGGGCGATCCGGACAAACGATCTCACCACACCGCTGCCCTCCATATAAGCCGCATGAATAAAATCGCGCGGGAAGGTCAGGAAGAATTGCCGCATCAGGAAGATCGACAGGATGTCCACGATATTCGGCACGATCAACGCCCAGAGGGTATCGAGAAAACCGATATAGCGGAAAGCGATAAACTGCGGCAGCAGACTGAGCTGGTACGGGATGAACAGTGCCGCCAGATAGATCAGGAAGATCGTGTTTGCATATCTGAACCTGAGGTACCCGAATGCGTAACCGGTCACCGCAGCAAACAACAGACGGCACAGGACGGATACGACCACGACGATCAGCGAATTGGATAGCCACGTCAAGACCGGGGACTCTGTCAGCAGATACCTGTAGTTGCCGAAGTTGATGTCATCCCAGTGCACGAGCACAAAAGGCTTTTCGAAGACCTGATTCTCATACTTGAACGAGGTGGACAGCATCCAGATGAGCGGAGTGACAAAAATCAGTCCAACCAGTGAGAAGACGATCGTACGAAGAATCTTCATTGATAGAACACCCACTTTTTCTGGCCAAACCAGTTGATGAGCACCAAGACGAGCGTAATCAGGAACAGGATGACGCCCACTGCTGATGCGTAGGAGAAATCATAGTATTCGAACGCCGTTCTGTAGATATGGTAGGTTAACGTGGTTGTGCTGAACGCCGGACCGCCTTTGGTAAGCAAGGCCATCTGGTAGAATGCCTGCAAACCTCCGATGATCGTGATGAGAAGCAGGAAGAAGCTGGTCGGAGATATCAACGGGAGCGTGACATGCCGAAAACGCGCCAGGCCATTCGCCCCGTCGATCGACGATGCCTCATACAGATCCCTGGGCACACCTTGCAAGGCGGCCAGAAACAGCAGGCAGTGAAACCCGACATCCTTCCATGAACCGATGACAGCCAGAACAGGCAGCGCCCATCGGGTATCCACCATATAATGCGGAGGATTCAGCCCCCAGGACATCAACAGGCTGTTGACGGGCCCCTCGGTCGGATGCAGGAAGACATTCCACACAACCAGGGTTGCTATATAAGTCGTGATATAAGGAATGATAAAGAAGGCCCGGATCATTCCTCTCAGATACACCCTGCTGTGCAGGATCAATGCCATGACAAGGCCCAGCAACAGTGTGAGCGGCACATAGATGACCAGATACTTGAACGTATTGGCAAAGGCTTTCCAGAAGTCATCGTCATGCAGAAGCTTGTCAAAGTACGACATGCCTTGAAAAGTAATCGTATTGCTCATCAGATCGATCTTGAACACGCTGAGCACAAACACAAACAGCATCGGAAGCGCAACGAACAGGGAATAACCGATGAAGCTCGGGATCGCGAATATGAGGCCCATTCTCCGTTCCGCACGTTCCAGCGAATGGCTGTTAGACGCCCGGCGCTTCTTGGTTTCCACCACAGTTACCTCTGTCAAATCCATTCACCGCCATTTTCAGACTAGACTTGATGATCACTGTCATTATCCTTGATTTGATGCGGAGGTAACATGGATTTTGTTATGTATCCTTTTGTAATATTTTCTGATCGCTGTGGGGAGACAAAAGGCAAGCGCTGCGCGGTCAATCAAAAAGCGGGCATCCTGTATCCTGTCGGATCCTTCGGATGCCCGCTTCTCAGATATGACTGGAGCGAAAATTACGCTTCGCATCGGAAATATTCCATCTCTGAACCTGGTGCGGTCATTGGATGCCTTGCCGCGACTGCAGCGCTTGGCCAAGCGCATGCGCGGTCTTGTAAATATCGCCTGCCCCCATCGTCAGCACGAGATCGCCGGGTCTCACATGCGCGGTCAGGAAGCTCAGCACCTCGTCCTTGTCCGGGATGTAGCGCACGTTCGGATTGCTGTTCTTCGCGATCAACTCCGCCAGGCGAGCGGAGCTCACCCCTTCGATGCGCTTCTCGCCGCTTGGCGAGTAAATATCCGTCAGGATCACCTCATCCGCTTCGCCGAAGGCGCGGCTGAACTGCTCCAGCAGGAAATAGGTCCTCGTATACCGCTGAGGCTGGAATACGGCGATGATGCGCTTGCCCGTGGACTTGGCTGCGGCGATCGTCGCCTCGATCTCGGTAGGATGATGCGCGTAATCGTCGATGACAAGAATATCGTCGTATTCGCCGATCACCTGGAAGCGCCGCTTCGCCCCGCGGAACTTGGCCAGCGAGGAGGCGATCTGCTGGAAGCTGAGGCCCGCCTCCAGGCCGACGATCAGCGCCGCAAGCGCATTGTATACGTTATGAATGCCTGGCACCGACAGCTCGATCGTGCCCAGCCCCTCACCCTCGCGTTCGACGGCGAACCTCACCCGCCGATCGCCAAGCTCGACATTCCTGGCCTTGAAGGCGGCATCCGAATGAATGCCATAGGTGAGGATGTCGCACCTCAGGCCGGGCACGAGCTCCTGCACATAGGGGTCGTCCAGACACAGCACCGCCTTGCCTCCCGGCTTGACCTGGCTGAGAAACTGGACATAGGCATTCTTCAGATTCTCGAACTTGCCGTCATAGTTCTCCAGATGATCGGCCTCGATGTTCGTGACAACCGCGTATTGCGGATGGTACTGCAGGAAGGAGCCGTCGCTCTCGTCGGCTTCGGCCACCACGAATTCTCCCTTGCCTGCCTTGGCATTGCTGCCGACATTCATGATCTCGCCGCCGATGATATAGGTTGGATCCAGATCGCCCGCTTCCATGATCAGCGCGATCATCGATGAAGTCGTCGTTTTCCCGTGAGCACCTGCTACTGCGACGCCCCGACGCGCATTGAGCAGCCTCGCCAGCATCTGCGCGCGGTGGATGATCGGGATGTTCAGCTTCTCCGCTTCGACGATCTCCACATTGTCCTTCGGCAATGCGGAGGAATAGACGACAAGATCAGCGCCGCGCACATGCTCGGCCTGATGTCCGATGTAAACTAACGCACCTCTTGCTGCCAGCTTCTCCGTCAATTCCTGACGCACCTCGTCCGAACCGCTGACCCGATACCCCATATCTAACAACACGCGAGCTATGGCGCTCATGCCATAACCGCCGATCCCAATGAAGTGGACGTGCTCCTGGGTATTCAAACGCTTCACCAACCTTTTTCGGATTCAGTTTGATAGAACAGCATGGAACGAACATCAGAAACGAGGTATAACGATCCGGTGACGATCGAGAGATCCTGGGGACCGCTCACACTCTTCAGACGTTCAAGCGCATGCCGCCAATCAGGTTCGAGCACGACTTCCAGGCGATCCAGCCCCATGTCCCGCTTCAGGTCGATGATCACATCGTACAGTTCACCGGCATCCTTCGCACCCCATATATTCGGCTGTGTCACGATGACCGTATCTGCCAGAGGTAGTATATGCCTGCAGTAGTCGCGATGCTCCTTGCTCGCAAGCATCCCTGCCATAATATGCAGACGTTCGTAACGATATGACTGCCTCAGCGCATGGGCCAGCACCTCCGCTCCTTCCGGGTTGTGCGCGCCGTCCACCACGATGCGCGGCTCACTCGACACCTGCTCCAGCCTGCCCGGCCACCTGACCTGGGCCAGGGCGGCGCGAAGATCCTCTTCCTCCAGGATCAACGCATAGTACTGGCGGAGGATCTCCAGCGTCATGACGGCCACCGCCGCATTTTTGAGCTGATGCGCGCCCTGGAGCGCCACCTCCAGCCCTATGTACTCCCTGAACGGACCGACGAAGTCCATCGCCTGCATCTGCTCAGGCGACTCAGCCGACGGCACGGAGAAGTCATATTGCTTCTTGAACCGGTATACCGTCGATTTCTTCACCGCCGCGATCTCCTCGATGACCCTGAGCGCCTCCGGCTGTTCCACAGCCGTGACCACCGGCACGCCGGGCTTGATGATGCCGGCTTTCTCATAGGCGATCCTCTCCGGCGTGTCGCCGAGCAGTTCCGTATGGTCCATCCCGATATTCGTGATGACAGATACGAGCGGGATGACGATGTTCGTGCTGTCCAGCCTGCCGCCAAGGCCCGTTTCCCATACGACATAATAAGGATAGGAAACTTCCGCGAAATATAGTATCGCCAATGTGGTGCAGATTTCAAACATCGTGGGATGTCCAAGTTCCGTTTGGGCCAGCTCCTCGGCGAGCGGCTTGATCCGGTTCGTCAGCCGGAGCACTTCCTCCTCGGGAATCGGCTCTCCGTTAAAGGTGATGCGGTCCGTAAACTTCTCCAGATAAGGAGAGGTGAATCTCCCCACATCATATCCTGCGCTGCGCAGAGCCTGATCCAGCATGGCGCAGGTGGAGCCCTTGCCGTTCGTGCCCGCCACATGGATGAATTTTAATCTTCTGTGCGGATGGTCCAACCTGTCCATCATATATTCCATCCGCATAAGTCCCGGCTTGATGCCGTTGGCACGAAGCCCTGTGATCCAATCTACGGCTTCTTGATACGTTTGGAAGCTCATGAGCGATTACCTTCTTTACGATATGATGGTGTACAGCGGATTGTCAGAGATATTATAATCTTTTTGGTCACGGATTTGTATATCCCGGTAAGAGGATCTATGAACAGAGGGATTCCTCTGCGTCTGAGACCCCCCTTTCCCACCGCAACGGAACGTCGATCCGCTATTTGCAGCCATATCTCCATGTTGACACAGCGAACGGAACGTCGGTTCGTTATGGGATGATTCCGGGCGAGATACCCGCCTGAAAATATACCATAACGCATCCTCGTTCCGTCAGCAATTGAAGCAAGCTGCTTTTCGTCAATATATCGGATCCATGTTCCATTGGCTCCGGGCCATCCGATCAGAAGCAACAACCGACCGAATGAAACATAGCCCAAGACCTTCCCGGCGACAGATTCCGTTTCTCTGATGACTCCCGCGGGCTGTCGATCGCGATCTCATGCTCGCCATTGCGCCGCCCTGGATCATACTCTCCTATATTCCTATATGATGATCTGCTCCCAGCCTGGAAGGGCGAAGAAATCCGCAACCTTGAACCTGGTGGTACTGTAGATGCAATCGGGCATGATGACCGTTTTGCGACAATCGGCCGTGCTGACAATATCGCACAATCCCGAGCGCAACCCGACGAAATGTCCGGCATATTCCACCGCCCTGATCATCTGGTTGATGGGCAAGGTCAAGGGGATGGTGCCTGGCAAGGGCGCTTCATCACCGACCACATTGGTGTAAACCTGGAATCCCTGCTGCCGATATCCCTTCACCAGTTCATCCCAGAAGCTACGGGGCGGTTGAACCACACTCTTGGCATAGGGGGCGATGATGACGCTCCTGCCTCTGGCAAGGTTTGCCCGATTGTCAAAGGGGGCGATCCTGGAGGGTCGGACCGGTTCCGCGTCCTTGCCCAATCCATAAACGGCGTATTTGTAATAGTCCGTAAAACTCATAAAATGGCGATCCAGATACCTGATCAGATTGTCCGTGTACGGGCGGTCATGATGAGCGATCAGGCAGTTGTCCTCATGATGGAAGATGATCGCTTGCACCAGCTCATCCATCTGAACGGGATCAAGGACGACCACCTGGTCCACGCCGAACATCTCGGCCACCTGACGGCAACCATGGCCGACCACCGCAACCGCCGTCTCCCTGATCTGTTGCCTGGCGCAATATGCCGGCAGATAGGAGCAGGCCGCGTACACATCCCCCAGGGCATCATGAGGACAGACGACCAGGTGATGCTGCCGATACTGCTCCCTGATCGCCTTCAGGGTGTCCGTTCCGCGGAGCATCCTCTCCGTCTTGCGTCTGATCGCATCATCGGATACCGAGTATTCGGCAAAGGAGTTATAATCAACCACCTTCACGATGTCGCCGGCGAACCCGAGTTCCCTCAGCTGTGCTGCCATGGGCTCATAATAGCGGGTGGCGATCAGGACAATCGCCTCTTCACCGGCCAATTGCCTGACGGCCTGCGGCGGAACGATCGGGATCCCCTGATATGCGCTGCCCTGCTTGCTTCGGTTGTTGTCCAGGATGCCGTTCACCCTGACTCCCCTGTCCAGGAGATGGTCGATCATGACTTCCGTCGCATGGCAATGTCCAAAAGCCAACACATGGCGGTTGACCAGCTGATCAGCAGCCATCAGGCTGCCGATGGTCCGGATCATTTCCTCCTGATATCGAATCTCCATCATAACGCTCCCAGTATCACGTCATCTATCAGTGTGTCTGCATCCGCAATCCCGGTGTCCAGCAGATTGCGGAGCTTGCGGCCCCAAGGCTGGTCGAAGGAGCCGATGATCACCTTGCCGCTGTATTCATACAGCTCATACAGCTTCAGCAGATCACGCGCCGCTTCCCCTTCGACAACCGCACCTTTACGTCCCTGAAGCTTCCGCTCGAAGGCCGCCTTGATCCGTCCGTTCAGCTGATCATCATGAGAGGGAAGCAGCAGGACATAATCGCATTCATCCAGCCCCTGGGCCATCCATCTGTTCCTGCAAGCAACCATGTCCTTCATCAAAGCATCCATTTGCCGCCATCCATTCAATGAACTCACGGACCGCTCCGTCCCCCCCGTTTCTCGACGATATGAAATGGGCGATGCCCTTGATCCTTTCGGAAGCATCATTCGGACAGCCGATCAGGCCGCATCTCCCCATGATCTGCAGGTCGTTGTCATCATCGCCTATACACGCGACTTCCTCGTAGGACAGCCTCATCTCTTCCACGAATTTCGCAAGGCATGCGGCCTTGTCCTTCACTCCCTGGTACAGATAATGAATGCCCAGCTCGTCGCAACGCTTCCTGACGATCTCCGAGGTTCGTCCGGTGATCACGACCGGCTGCACGCGATAGGCGGGCAACAGATCCCTGATGCCATATCCATCCTTGACATGGAAGGCCTTCATCACTTCTCCGTTCTCGCCGATATAGAGTTTGCCGTCCGTCAGAGTTCCGTCAACGTCCATCACAAGCACTTTAATGGTTCTCATAGGTCTGTCACCGCGCTTGTTCATCGGCTTCCATCTTCTTCATGAAGTTAAAAATGACAGACGTGTTGTATACTTCCCTGTCCATCAGACGGAAGCCAAGCTGATCCATGTGATCGGTAATCTCCGCTTCGGCGATCGAAGTCACCCAGATCGAATCGCGAACCGGCGCAGCTTCCGTCGTTGAATAGCTCATCACGATCTGGCTGCAGTATTCGGCGGACTTCTTCAGGACATCCTTCCAGTTGACCAGATATTCCAATACCCCGGCGATAAAGATGGTGTCGGCATGAACATCCGGGAATTCTCCGGTGGCCAGGTCGCACACGATGGTCTCATCGTCGCGTTTCTTGTAATCACAGCCATAATATTGGATGGTCGGGTTCAGATACCGCCTGATGTGCATCTCGCCGCAGCCCAGGTCGACAAGAGAACGACAGTCAGGCGAGATATATTTGCTCATCGCCTTTGACCGCCCTTCCCAATTGCCGAAATATTCCACGCCCTCCCACACGTTGAAGCTTTCATGCTTCAGCAATCTATCCTGCACCTGAAGGATATGTTCTTTCTGATTCCGGATCTTGGCATTCTTGGCGTCAATCACCTGTTTAAGTTGCACGACTTTCCTCTGCAGGATCTCGATCATGGCCTCCGCTCTCTGCCGCTCCGTGAACGGTGCTTTCCTGGTCACGCGCCCCTGCTCGCAATCCCGGATGAAATCCTTGCACCTTTTTTCCAGGATTTCCTTGTACACGAGATAGTCATCGGAATTGCATGGAGGATGGACAAAATCATAATCCACCTGATCAAGCAGAAAATCATCGTAATAGCAATGATGCACCAGAGGGAAGAAGTCTTTCAGACGACTTTCCATATCGTTGACGCCAACCGAGCGTTCCCTGGTGGTGGCCAGAAGAACGGGCGTATCCTGTGTCAGACATGGCAGAGCCGCGTGAAGTCTGCTGGTGATCACGCAATGGGCGCTGGCATAGATCTCGATGCAGTTCCTGACGATGTCAAATCGTTCCTCAATGCTCATGTTCGCATGCTCTTCAACATTTGGAACGTCGTGGGTCATCACCCGGATCTCGAAGCGATCGCCAACCTTGCGTTTCACATACTCAACCACATGATCAGGCACATCAACACAGCAGATATACCTGTCCTTCGGCTTGTGCAGATTGGGAAGAGTCAGGGAGATACAGCCGCTGAAATAGGCATCGATTCCCATCTCCTTGAAGAGGTTAGCCTGTTCGCGGGTGCGGCAACCGATCGGTTCAAAGGCCTTCATATAAGCCCTTATGGCATCCTGTTGCAGGAACTCCCACATCGTCGGCCGGAAATAGGAGCTGACAAAGAGGGGAATCAGGTTCGCGGGCGGCATGAATGTATATTCACGGTTGTACGGTTCGACAAAGGCAGCCACGATCGTGGCCACCTCTTCATCGTCATCCGATTTGAACTTGTAAACCTCCGTGTTGTCGATCAGATAATCGATGCGCGGATAGAACAATGACTGGGCATAGGCCCATACATCGTCGCCGATATTGTGCGTATGCTTGTAATACCAAAGTCCATACTTCACGCCCTTGACTCCTTTGCTTGGATATATTGCTGATACAGCTCTTCCACGTAAGGTCTGCGGCACTTCGTCCTCATCTCAGGCGGAACGGTCTTCAGGTAAGCAGCGAAGTCCGTCAGGCTCATCTGGTGATTCTCCAGCACAAAAGCCGCGTAATTCGGATGACAACCGTTATAGGCCGTCAGGAAATAATAGGGGGTGTAGCCCCATTCTTTCTGCTCCTTGATCGGCATGATATAGTCGTTCACCAGCCGCATGATCTCCGCCAGATCGTACTTGGGCACGAAGAAATTGTTATAATAATTGGCCACGAGTTCGGTTTGCAAATTGCCGGCGCCCCGTCCCATGCCGAGCAAGGAGCAGTCAACCACCAGTCTTCTGGACGTGGAATATTCAAACACATCAACAGCAACCGGAAGGGCAAGGTTCATGTTCTGATGGGAATGAAACCCGATGATCACCTCTTCGGGAGCCAGATTGTCCAGGATCTTGAAATACTTGCGGAAATCCCCCGGCGTCATGTATCCGAAGCTGTCGACGATGGAGATGCCGGCGGGATTCAGCTTCATCAGCTCATCACACAGGGAGGAATATTCGCTCATCGAATAATCGATGGTGACCATCGGCTGCATAAACAGCTTATACCCCGACTCGTTGACAGCCTTGGCGTATCGGATGGCTTCCTGGATCTGATGCTTGTAGAACACGATCCGTATGCCATCCACCGATGTCCCGTCATAGGGAGTAAAGTCCTCCAGCCTGAATTGATCCACGTCAACCATGGCGAACAGCATCGTGTTCCTGCGATCAGCCGGAAGATACTCGGCGATGCGGGAGATGCTGTCAAAGTGCGTGGAGTTGCCGCGATAAGGCTTGGTGCTGTTCAGATATCCAACCTCCACGAAATCCAGATTCGCGTCAATCAAAGTCCGGATAATATCACGAATGGCGTGATCGGGAAACTCCCCTCCGGTGATATAGCTGCCGTCGCGAAGCGTACAATCAAGCAAGTTATACTTGTTCACCCGGATCTCCCTCCCTGAAATGCAGCAGACATTCCGCCAGCTGAAAATCCTGAGGCGTGTTGATGTCAACGGCCTCACGATAGCCAACCTCCAGGATCAGAGGTTTTCTTCCTATGCGGCGGTGGTGTTGCTCGAACACTTCCCTGTTAAATACATACACTCCTGAAGTTTCACGATAATAGACAGGCAGATCCTGACTGCGAGGGATGTTCTCTGCTTGAAAGTTCAGCGGCTCGCCCTGATGCCAGATAAAGTCCTGAAGCCGCTCGGCGCAAAAGGCCGAATCATACGCGCCTGAAGCCACGGCCTGAATGCCCTTGCGAATGGTCTCCGCCCTCACAAAGGGGGCGGTGGCATGCGCATAGACATAGATATCGGCCTTGACCAGGCTGCTGAACTCCGCAAAAATCTGCGAGAAATTGGAGGTGGGCAGATCCAGATAGTCCGGGCGCTGCAAGAAGCGGATCCCTTCGATCAGATAGTCGCACACCGATCGATCGCTGCAATAGACATATTTCTCGTCGATCTCGGCCACGGCGTTCAGCGATTCAAGGATATATTGAATGAGGGGCTTGCCCCCCAACAGTTTGGTATTTTTGCCTGGCAAGCGCTCATTGTTGAGTTTGATCGGAACGACAGCCACGATTCTCATCATTTGTCCTC
Source organism: uncultured Paenibacillaceae bacterium (assembly GCA_937957685.1). Taxonomy (GTDB): domain Bacteria; phylum Bacillota; class Bacilli; order Paenibacillales; family DA-C8; genus Insulibacter. The sequence continues at coordinate 4,758 of CALGAO010000051.1, read as the reverse complement.
AGCCGGAAACAAGCGGTCAAAATCCACGCGTTCGAATACTTCCAGCTTTCCTCCTCGTGTAGCGTTGTAGATATGAACGCCCTTTTGCTTGCAATAGTCTCTGGCGTAGGCGTACTCGGCCTCAAACATGTCCTTGTTGTACGTGGTCAGTCTCAATTTCTGATCATAGAAATGGTGTTGCACTTTCTCATCGATGATGACCGATCCGTCATGCTTGACCACGATCGGGAAATCATTGTCCATCCCGAGGAAGTAGATCTCCGTAAAGCCCATGTTCACCGCCATCTGCAGCATGATATAGCTGATGGAGCCCGCCTCGTACACAAGGGGCAGGTCCTCCGAGAAAAATGGCTTGTACGGATAATAATCGTACTGCACCCACGGAGAGATCTCGAAGAAATAAACATGTTGGACTTTCTTCAGCATCTCGCTTCTGAAATGGATGGGCACCATAAAGTTCATCTGCTCGTTCTGCAGTACGTTCTCCGCTTGCACATCCAGAACATCCCAGATAAAGTAAAAATCCGGACGCAGGGCGGTTCTGTCAAACCACCGGTAGAAATTGTTGGATACAAAAACGACTTCGTTGTTTTTCCTGAGCGTCTCCAGATCCTCGAGCGTGAGAGAAGGCCCGTTGCCGATGATGAAGCATCTGCCTCCGTTATAGTAATTCTGGAATCTCCGTGTCGACGAGTAGAGCACCCGCTTGAAAGCGAACTCCAGCTCAAAGCCCAGGATGAAATGGTAATTGTTGATCTTGCCTCGCCGCAGCATCTCCCTCTGCTTTTCCAGATAAGACGGAGCCTCGGTTGAGATCACGACAAAGGCATCCTCCGGCAGCTCGTCCAGGGGAATGCACGAAAATTGCTCTTTGCATTCCTGCGGCAGATCCTCCGACTCGATAAAGCCCTGAATGTCCGCCAGCAGGTCATATTTCAAAATATCTTTATAGAAGTTATTGATATCCACAAACCAACGATAGTCTCCCCAAAGATAGATGGGTGTCTGTTGATTATGGACAAACAGCTTGAAGGTCCTTGCAAAATGCTTGCGGATATGGAGGCTTGCGGCGCTGAACGGGTTCAATACCTGAACAGGAATGGAGGATAATTGCTTCCTGACCTCATAATAAAACCTCGAAGTTGTGATCAGCACAAGGACCTCTTCTTCAAGGCTGAGCGCCTTCAGCTGCCCGAAGCTGATGACCTTGACGCCCTGAACCTCCTTGCCCGTCATGTTGGCGGAGTTGTCACAGAAAGCATGAGGCTCAATCTCATAGGCCCGTAAGGTGTTCAAAGCTCTCAGGCCATCCTTGCCCGCCCCGAACAACACCAGTTTTTTCTTGCCTTCACGGATTTTCTCGGAGATGAAGTCCAAGGGAAGATCGAGGATCTGTCTGCCCTCAAATTGATGGAAAACCGGCCGGCTCTCCAGGAAAGCCAGGCTTTCCTCCAGAGAGAGTCCGAAGTCGAACTTCACGAATCGTTCAGGGATCGGCAGTCCGTTCCTGATCTCTTCATCCTTCAATCTCCACAAAGCTTTGGTAAATTGCGATACATTTCGATAATGAAATCTTCCATCTTTGCAATAATGAATGGCAAAATCACTGTGCCTGAAAACCAGATTCTCGATATAAAAAGTCCCGGTCCTGATCTGCGAGTGCTTGCCCAAAATGCTGAAGACCTCATCCAGATTGTTGTCAAACAGATCGTCTCGTTTCAGACCCAACCGGTCAAAAAAATCATTAAATCCAAGTAATTTGGAAACATAATCCATGTCTGTCTTGCAGTAGCAAACACCAAAGGTCCAATACGGATAAAACCGCTCAAACGCGCTGCTGTGCATGTCCAGGCTGAAGCAGTCCACATCGCTCCGGTCCGCATGCTCCTGCACCTGCCTCAGCATATCCGCGCACCTCATCGCCTCGGCGCACATCACGGTGTCGTCGGCGTCGATGTTCCAGAAGCTTCTGTAGCCCTTCTCCCTGGCATGAAGAAAAGGCGTCAGCAAAGCCGCTCCCGCGTTCAGCCAATGCGAAACCACAATATGTCTCAGCAGCCGCCTGGCCTTCACCGAACTGGGGATAAACCTGTCCTTGTTTCGCTCATGGATCACCCGGTTCTTCAGTGCCTCATTGTCGCAGACGATATAGTAATCCGCTCCGCACGCTTCCACGATCCGGGTCCAGTGCTGAAAGCATGCAACGGCGAAGTCGGTATTCAGGTTGATCTTGAGATAAAAAACAGGGGGACTTGCCATGGCGCCCGTTGCCTCCTGATTGACACTGCCAGCATCATGCTTGTTCACAGCTGTTCATCTACCTCCACTTCAATCCCCTCAAACCGGTCCCGTTCCATCTGCAACGCAAACGCCGTGTCCAGCCCGCTGGGCTTGCGGTCATTCACCAGGATTCTCTCTCCATAGGGCGCATTAAAGAGGATATGGTCGTAACGAACCCCATGGTCTCTGAGGAACCGTTCCGTAACTTCCCGGTATTCCTCCCTTCGTGAAGTCACGAACACCACCATGTCTCCTTCCGGGATGCTCTTCAGGAACTCCAGGGCCCCCTCGAGCCAGGTATCCTGTCCGTCCGTCCTGTAACCGTTATGCTTGACCAGGGTGCCGTCCAGATCCAGCAACCAGGTATGCCCCAGCGGGGACAGCGTTAATCTATGAGACATGGCTCAGCTTCACTCCGATCGCGCCGCCTGGATGATTGCGCTTGAAATCCTTCAGCGTGACCCCCAGTCGTTCTGCCAGATGCAAGGCCAGTCCCTGCAGCAGGATCAGATAGCAGGAAGAGGAATTGATCGGGACGATATCCCACGGGTCTCCCTCATGCTCAAGGGTCAGCAGCAGCTTTTTGTCCAGCATCCTGGCCAATTTCCCGCCATCGTTAAAGGAGATCAGCCATTTCTCCACCTTCCAGTCACGAATGTATTCGGCGAATAAACAGCTTTCCGCGGTGCTTCCGCTCTTCGACAGGATCATGACCAGATCGTTCTCCTTGATCAACCCAACATCCCCATGCATGGCGGTATTCGTATGCAAAAAGGCGCTTTCCAGTCCCAGGGAATTCATCGTCCCGACAAACTTCTCACAGATTGGCACGTTCTTGCCCAGGCCCGAGGCTACGATCTTGCCGCCGCTGCGGAGAACCTTCTCACAATCATCCAGCAAGGCGACAAACTGCCCTTCATCCAGATTGGCGAAGGTGTTGTCGATCTGTGATATGAAATTGGCAAAATAGGCTTGACTCAAGACCAACACTCCTCCAGATAATATAGGCCGTTATAAAACGCGCCGCAAATGCTGTCATAATCCTGCCAGGCATAGGTGGTCAGAGAAAGCCAGATAACCGCGTGGATCAGCTTGATCCTTCTCTCCTCCGCCTCCACCAATTGGAAGAAGTCTCTCTCCAGATGCTCCCAGCCATTGGATCCGATCTCCAGCTGAACCCCCTGGTCACCGATGGACAGCCTGAACTCCTTCAGGTTAAACGGATCGTAATTGCCCACTATGGAATAATACAGCTTCGCCCAATCATAATCCGGGTCGCCGTACAGTTCTGTATGCCCGAAGTATCCCCGCGGATCGATGAAGACAGGATCTCCGTTCTTTCTCAGCATCAGATTGGAGAAGGTGCAGTCGCCATGGATGAACGTGAAATGCTCACAATGCAGCCCGTCAAGCAGCCTTTCAAACTCTCTTCGATAGAAGAAAACGTTGCGGCATTCACGTCCGTTCACCGTGATGATCCGCTGATCGGCGAAGGGCACAAGGTCACGGATCTTGTCCAGGCGTTTCATGGTTTTGCCGTAATAGGCATCCTTCGTGCTGAAGGCATCCGCAGGCACGGTCTTCACGCGATGCAGTTCCTTCAGCGCATCCACGATTCTCCCCAGCACCTCTCTGTCCGCTTCCATTTCATAGATGTTGTGCCCGTCGATACGCTCCATGGTGAGCGGCTCATAGCTGACGATCCTCGGGATCGCCTGAATGCCGTTTTCGGACGCATACTTGTACCATTGGACTTCCCGCTTGGCCAGTTCATGGCCCTGCTTGTCCACAGGCTCTTTAATAACAATATCGTCATTCATGGTCATTTTGTTAAATGGCCGCGTCTTTATGGCATTGACCCTGGCATATTCGCTCAGCGTTCCGAATTCTCTCGTGCCGGCCAGCCCCAGGGGTTCGAAACGAATGTTCCTCCCTTTCAGCCAGCGCACGAATTCCCCGCTTGGCGGAAGCTCCTTCAGGCACTCCTTGTTGCGGAACACGAACAGGCCCGCCACCCCGTACTCTTCGCTCCGCTCCTCCACAAACTCGCCATTCTCATACTTCCAACGGCACGGGAACGTCTGGGAGATGCCAATATAATGCCGGTCCTCCTCGGGCATTTGAAACTGATCGGACAGGATCAGATCTGACCATATCAGCATGAAGGGTTCGCCCTCCGGCACAAGATCCACCGCCTGTTTCACCCCGCTGCAGGTGCCTGTGCCTTCGGCGTCCACGACCTGATATTTCACATCGGCGAAACTTTCCAGATAGGCTCTCAACACCTCTTTTTTGTAGTCTGCGATGATGATATATCTCTTCTCCGGAAACTTTCGGAACAGATGAAAGATCATCGGCAGGTTTTCAACAGGAACAATCGCCTTGGGCTTATTGGCTGTGAGGTGCTCCAGTCTGGTTCCTTTACCCCCTGCCTGGACGATGATATGGTCAACTTTCATATCCAATCTTCCTTCCCTA
>CALGAO010000050.1 GCA_937957685.1 uncultured Paenibacillaceae bacterium | reverse complement strand
TATGTCCGCCTGTTCAGGGAACATGGCTCGCGAGGCGAGAAGGGGAGCAGCCGGATCGTGACCAATGAGGACCGGCTCGCCTTCCGGGCAAGCAAGACGGTGATCCTGGGCAAGAACCGCGCGGAAACCTTGCGCATCTATAACCGGATCAACAGCCGGCTTCGCCCCGATGCCGAGGTCTATCTCCATATGGAGCAGACATCCGAGCGGTACCGGGTGGGCAAGCGGATCATTCACGTATTCAGCCTGAGCGACCTGATCGCGAAGCTGTTCTGGAGGAAGATCTGGCGGGAGCACCGGCTGCTCGCGCCGCAGACGATCGTCCTGATCGGCTTCGGCAGTCTGGGACAAGCCCTGCTCAGGCACGCGCTGCAGAACAATGTCGCGGCGAGCGCCGACGGGCAGCTGATCACCCATCGTTATGTGATCGCCGGACCTAGCGGAGAGTTTCTGAAGCTTCATCGGGAGCTTCGGCATTTTACGTCTGTCGGTGAAGAACAGCCGGACAAGGATACGCTGATCTTCCTCGAGTCCCCTTGGGAGGACTACGAATTGCTGCGTTCCGCATCGATGATCATCTTCTGTGATGATTCGCAGGAGACCAATGCCGATCATCTCCTGAAGCTGCTCGATCATGTCCCTGGCATCAGGCCTGAGCACACCAGGCTGTATGTCCACATGGAGAACGATCTGGTGCCGCAATATCTGTCCGACAAGATGAGCATCGAGATCTTCCCGTCCATGGAGACGCTGTTCTCCCAACAAGTCATCCTGCACAGTGAGCTGCAGACATTGGCCAGGAATATCCATCAACGATACCAGGAGGAGAACCCGCGGTCCCTTGGCTGGGACGAGCTGGACTACTTCACCATCCGCTCCAATGAAGCGCAGGCTGAGCATCTCGAGGTGAAGCTGGCGATGCTGGGCCTCGCACGCCCGGGCACGGACAGCCGGTCCGGCTGGACGAAGGAAGAGTTCAGCCAGAAGGTGGAGCAGTTCGGGCGGGAGACGCTGGCGATGCTCGAGCATATCCGCTGGTGCAGATTCCATTGGCTGCACAACTGGCGATACGACAGCTTGCCAGGCGAGGACAGGCATAAGGATGCGCAACGCAGGCTTCATCGGCATCTCGTTCCTTATGAGCAGATGGAGGAAGAGGTGAAGGACTACGATCGCCATTCCGTTGATTCCATCTGCCAAATCGTCAATTCGATACCATCATCAACAAAGAGGAGAATCGGATCATGAATCTGGCCAGAAAGTGCAGAACAGATGAGCCATTCGCTCTGATCAGCTACAGCCATCGGGATGAGGACAAGGTCCGCGGCATCGCCAACGCGTTGATCGCGGAAGGATGCAACATATGGATCGATGCGAATGAACTGGCGAAAGGGATGAATTGGGAGCGCGTCGCTCTTCGGATGATCGGCAATCCGCAGTGCAAGGCGATCCTGTTCTTCCGTTCCAGCCATTCCGTGTTAAGCGACAACATTCGCAAGGAGATCGAGGAAGCCAATGTCATGAGAGAAGTGCGGTCAGAGGATGATCCGATCCATATCCATGTGGTGGACATCGAAGTATCGCCCGAAGAGATCCAGAATATGTATCTGAGACTGCGCAAGGAAACCTATGAACTGACGCTCAGCCCCGATCCGAAGGTGAGGGCCAGGGGAGAGCAGCAGATGGATACCATCCGCTTCTTCCAGCGTTACTTTGACGAGAATGTGCTCAGCTTCAACATGTTCCGGGAGGAAGAGAGGCAGCAGCTGCTCCATGAACTGGCGAGTTACGGGGTAAGGAAACAGGCTTCCGGTCAGGAGGTTGTTTCATCCGGAGCTCTGCGAGCGGTTGCAGAGGCTGGCGTCGCCGCTGTCGATGAACGTGCGGATCGCAGCGCCCCAGCAGGTGATGCCGATCAGGCGGTGAGGGCTGCGACGCAGGCGAACGACGACGCAGCGGATGGCGTGGCGAGAGGCCTGGCCGATGAGGCAACTGCTGAAGGACAGGCGGATGGGGATGGAGCGGCAGGTGCTGCGGAAGGAGTCACGGATGAGGCTGCAGCGGTTGACCTGGCGGATGAGGCGGAGTCTTCGAGTCAGACGGACGGCAGCGGTGCGCATGAACCGGCGGCCAGAGCCAGGACCAGAAGCGCGGGCCTGTCCATCCGATCCATCCGTGTCCTGGACAAGAAGTATGCCGTGAAGAACCAGGTGCAGGCGTTTACACTGGCGTGCGAGCTCCTGCTGAAGCGGCATCCGGAGCGAGTCTCCGATGTCGTATCCAGGCACACCTACCTGTCCGGCGAGCTGGAGGCGAAATCGACATTCAAGCAGCACGCGCGTCTGACCATCCATGGAGAGACCGTCTATGTCGGCACCAACCTGAATTTTGAACAGAAGCTGCAGGCTGTGGCGACGCTGTGCAAGCTTCTGGGCCTGTCCGAATCGGCGGTGGGCTTCGTCGATGATCGCCAGCAGGAGCATCGGTATGAAGGCGGAAGGCATGTGCAGCTTCCAGCGGATCCAGCCAGCGGGATGGATGAGCTGCCGGACGAGGATCCG
>CALGAO010000049.1 GCA_937957685.1 uncultured Paenibacillaceae bacterium | reverse complement strand
CTCGATGTCGTGCTCATACAGCTCTTCCAGTCCCGTGATGATTTTCTGCAGCACCTGCGGCGTAGGAATGAGGAAAATCGCATCCTGCATGTAACGGGAAAATGCCGTCGCCTGCTCGCCGCCGAGCGTCTTGATAAACGGGAACACCTTCGTGCTCACGATATCGTAAATTTCTCGCGGGTCTTTCGTCTTGAACTTGCTCCACCGCATGGATTGCCCTTCGGCATCCTGCGGAAAAATCTTCGGCACGGATTCCCCGGTGAGCGCCTCCAGTTGCTCGTTTTCCAGCTCCTTCTCGTCCAGGGAACGGATGAACATCAAGTACGTCAACTGCTCAATGACGGTAATCGGGTTGGTGATTCCACCCGCCCAGAGGTCTGTCCATATCTTGTCTACTTTGTTGCGAATTTCACCGGTCAGCATGGAAATATCAGCCTTTCTATCTTCTCTATCTTTTATTTTAGCATGAATCGTTAAAGTTACATATTTCTATATTTATCGACAAGACTCCGATGTAAAAAACTTTCCTTGCCCTTTATACGTCTAATTGTGTAAACAAGAATCCGGCAAAAGGAGCAGGGATGACGGGGATGCGCGCTGCAACGGGTGGATCAAGGCGGGAAATCATTTTGGGACGGATGTTGCTGTTAACGGTGTTGGCTGCCGTTCTGGTTCTGTCAGCCTGTGCGGACAAGGCCGGGAAAGAGGCAAACCCGGCTCAGCAGACAACGAATGTTTCGCAGGATGGGGAAAAGGGCGTCACCGATCCGTCATCTGACTCCACCCAAGGGGAAGACGAACGACCCCTGTCTCCTTTCACCTACGAGATTTCCCGGCCGGCGGACGCGGACCCGGCGACATGGGAAAGGGGCATCCGCGATTATGTGCTGGCCGGCGAAACCCATGCGTACCATGTGACGTTCTCCCATCCTGTGGACCACGCGAGCGTCGAGTCACAGGGGCTCGTAGCTGAGGGGCTTGAGGTCGAATACGACTGGCATTCCGACAGCGCGGTGACGGTTCGCCTCAGATGGGAAGACACGGCCGCCACAGAAGAATACGGGGACTTCTACTTTGGGTTCGGCCATGCCCGTGCGGCGGATGGCCTGGCCCGGCCAGTGCAGGAAGACCACGGCATTTTCATACAACCAACCCGTCCCAAAACTTTTGCGTTCTTCGATCCGTCGACGGGCAATCGCGACACGTTCCTGAAATCCCTCATTTCCTACACCCGGCTCGACCGTTCCCCGTCCGGAAAAGATGTGCTGGCGGAAGAGACGGCGGCGAGGGAAAGTTTCTTTGTTTACCACTACACCCTCCTTGACCGGGAGGGTAACCGGCTCATGCTGCTCGATGCGGCGTCGCCGGTTTGGCTTAGGGATGATGATGTTCTGCTCTATCGGAAGGACCGGTCCATCGTGCTTTACGATGTCGGAACAGGTCTGGAACAGGTGGTCTGGGCGGCATCGGCGCCGGTTGAATGGGTGTATTTCGACTACCATGCGCCTTCCGGCAAGCTGGTCGTGGTGACGCTGCACGAGAATGAGAAACGGGAGTTGGAAGGGGATCTGTACCTGCATGAGCAGGTGACGGATCGTGAGCCGCGGGTATTCCGCGATGTGTTCCGCGACAGTGGCCAATATATGGGGGTTTATCCCGAGGGCGTCAAGTTCATCGACGGTGACAAGCTGTTCGTCGAGTATATTGAAAATCGGGATACGTACCATCGGGAGCGGCGCGTGATGGACTGGACGACCGGGGAATTGATCGCCCTCGAGCCGGCGGACGATATGCTCCCGCTGACCCGGGGCAGTGTGCTGAAGCATGCCGAAGGCAAATGGCAGATCGTCGGATTGGCCGACGACGGCGCCCGACCGCTCGCAGTTGACGACGGGCAGTGGTATAGAGCGATACCGGTCAACGAGGACTGGGTGGCGCTGATCGCCGGCGGCGATGCCGCGGATTTGCTCCATGTGCCGACCGCTTCCATCCATGCCATGAAGGAGCGTCTGATGGTGCCCTTTCCCTGGAGCGGGGAAGCGGCGTACTCGATTCCGGAATTGAACAGGTGAGTGCTTATGGGTGTCACTTGCCGGAGGCCATATCGAAAAGCAAAGCCCGGTCCGCATCGGGACCGGGCCAGGCATGGGTTACAGGACATTGAACAATACCGGAAGCAGGATCAACTGATTGATGACATGGGTGGAGATATGTCCGAGCATCGCATAGGCCAGTCCGTGTTTCCAGTACAGATAGCCGAATCCGATGCCTGGCAGAAAATTCAGCAGCATCGTGCGGGTGACGGTCACGGCGCTGAAACCGAACAGTTGCACAGCGGCAGGAAGATGTCCTGCTGCAAAAACGAATGCGGCAATGATGATTCCCGCGATATAGACGCCGCTGCGATCCGCGGATTTCATCAGCCGGCCGAGCAGCCAGACGATGACCGTCATGAGCCCGAACCGGAGAAGAATTTCCTCGATGACGCCTCCGTAGAGCACGCTCCCGAGAAAGTACAGCCAGGAAAACTCAAAACGGTCCGGGAGCCCCAACGCTTCCGCGAATATCAGCTTTTCCGGAATGGCGATCAAGCCGGCCGACAACAGTCCGATGCCTGCCGCCGCAGCAATGCTTCTTCTGCTGACAACAAACGGTTTGTTCAGGTTGACTTTCGGTGAAGCCCACGCTCCCGCCAGGGCGGCAACACTCGCCCATGCCGCGGTCTGCAGCATGGCGAGCAGCACAAGCACTTGCTTCGAACCCAGTTGGGCGACGATCATAGCTTCCTGATCAGGGGTCAAGGTCATCGTCTGCTGCAATCCCAGTACGGCACCTGCCGCCAGTCCCAGCACCAATGCGGCGAACACTTTTTTCACAGTCAGCACCTCTTTGTCGTTGTCATAGGGTTATGGATGGTCAACTTTTCCAATCTCTCATTCGTCCGCATGGCTGACGGCAACGTCGTCACGAATGCCGACATCGCGCAGATAAATGGAGCCTGCGGCGGTTTTGTCAAATACGAGGCGGATCCGGCTGAGCCGCTCCGGCTGGAACGCCGGGTTGACGCGGCCGAAGTCGGACAGCCGGAATGCGAAGGTTTGAAATACCGGCTCCCTGGTCGGCATCAGCGACGTCAACGGCCATTTCACAATACCGCCTTCCAGCATCGGTAGCAAGCCTCCGGCGGCGCTCAGCGGCATGGAAGCGGTGTTGCCGTGCACATCCTCGACCTGTACGGTCAGATCCGTCATTTCTTCCCGCGCCTCCGACCGGTCCGCCACGGAGAAGACGATCGAGCCATCCGGCGGGACGGCAAGCCCGGTATCGGGCAGAACGATCGTATAGGAGGGCGTGCCGCGGGCCCGGTCCCGGTCCCATCCGAGGCGAACGGCGCTGTACGGACCGGGGGCGAATTTCATTTCGACCTTTTCTTCTTTCCATTCCGCCAGCTGCTCGCCAATCAGTTGACCGCCGGGCAGCGTGGTCGTGGTGAGATCGATATCTTCGTCGAAGGTGCTGACGAGCGTCGTCCGGGAATCCGCATAATCGTGGATGTACATCGTATCCGGCAGCCATTCCCTTGCGTGGCCGAGATCCTGGAAGATCGCGCGATATTCCGTCTTCTCGTACAAGGTTGCCTCGAGGAAGGACGAGATCAGCACCTTCGCCGCCTGCAGCTGCTCTTCCTGCGGGATCAGCTGGGCTCGGTTATACAGCAGGTTGCCGAGTCCCGGCGCATCGCTGCGGCCCCATACCGTGTTGAATTGTCCGTGATTGGCCCCGTAGATATAGACCGACGCTTTGAAATAGTCGCTGCCCGGCGTAAAGCCGATCCGGCTGTACTGTGCGGCTCCGGCGAAGGAACTGACATCCATGTCGTGGGAGCCTTGAAGGGCGAGGTAGTTCAGGTCGGTCAGCTCCGTCGGCCGGCCCGCCGGCTCGTATTGGCCGTCAGTGCCCGCCAGCGAGATGACGGATCGGATGCCGAAACCGTAATCGAACGCGATGCCGCCGTTCTCCGGCGATGCCGGCAGCCGGTTGTAAGCCGCCGCCACGGTCACCGCCTCGCCGCCGCGGGAATGGCCGATCAGCGCGATCCGGCTCATGTCCGCTTTGCGATGGAACGGATTGTCTTCCGTCCCGTTCCATTCTTCCCACACCTTCAGGTGCTCCAGCATGAGCCAGCCGCGTGCCGGGTTTTCGTTCTCCAGCACGTTCAGCATGAACAGGTCGTCGAAGGGCGACGTATTGAGAAAATTTTCGTCGATCGACACGACGATATAGCCGCGGCTCGCCAGCAGTTCCCCCAGATAGGCATACCCCGGGTCCGAATAATCGGTGGCGAGATGATTGCCATGCACGATCATCACGAGCGGGAACGGCCCGTCGCCGTCCGGATACCAGACGAGCCCGTTTAACGGCATCGCTTCAGGTCCGAAGCCGAATGTCTTCGTACGGAGGGAGGACCAGTTCGCCACGAAGGCCGAGCCGTCCACCGGCTCCGTGATGAGCGAATCTTCCGCGTTGAAGACGGCGCGGTAGCTGTCCTTGCTCCCGTAGGTCAAGGTGCGCACCGGATACGGCCCCGGCTCCGCCGGATTGTCCAGCACGGCCGGGTAACGTTCAGCCGGCTTCGTGACCGACAGCCGGTAAGGCTTGGCCAGCTTCGCGCGCCCGTCATCGACCAGCCAGGTTCCGATGCTGATCGTCATCACGGCTGTCACCGCCGCGGCGATGCCGGCCGCCGTCTTCTTCAGCGTCTTCGCCTCGCGATACGCGCCCCGCATCCACCGGTACACAAGCGCACCCGACAAGGAGCAGCCCGCCAGTATGGACAAGGTGACGATCACCATCACCGTCATCGGGCCGATGAAGCTGATGAACAACAGGATGAAGGAAGCAATCGCCGGGCCGATGTACCTTGAAGGGATGCGCTTGGCAACATGCAGCAGGCCCGCGATACCGCCGCTGATCAGCGCGATGGCGAGCAGGAACACGGCGGTTCCGATCACGTAATCCCCCGGTCCCCGCGACCCGATCAGAAGATAGCTCTGGACGAGAAAAAGGATGCCGGCGGTGCCGGAGAGCGCGATCGCCGCCCCCTTCCATCCCGGAGACAGCGGAGGCAGACGCCGGACGGTCGTCATCAGCCGCTTCCGCCAGGTCCGGTTCATGACACGTTCAGAAAGCTTGGTTTCAGCCATTTCATGACCTCTCTCCCAGGTGAATGTTGCTGCCAAGCTCAGGATAGAATCCGTGTCTTTCCGCCTCCTGTCGCCTTCCTTAAATTATCCTTACATGGCAGGAGATCGGACGCGCGGTGCGAACATTACGAGGTGGTGAGGTGGTGCGGCGATGCGCAAAACGATACTGCTGGTCGACGACGAACAGGACATCGTGGACATGCTGAAACTATTTCTCGAGCCGGACTATGACGTTCTCGAAGCCTCCGACGGACAGGCCGCGATGGAGATGTTCGCCCGCGCGTCGATCGACCTGGCGGTGATCGACATCATGATGCCTTATGTGGACGGTTTCAAGCTCCTGCAATGGATACGGAAGTCTTCCACGATCCCCGTGATTGTCTTGTCGGCGAAAAATCAGGAAGCGGACAAAATTGCCGGTCTTGGTCTCGGCGCGGACGATTTTATCTCCAAGCCGTTCAGTCCATTGGAAGTTGTGGCGCGAATCCAGGCGCATTTGCGGAGAACATATGAATTTAACGAAGCGGGTGCGGCGGGAACGGGGGCGAACGCGGTTGCCGCGGAAACAAGGCTTGGCGAGCTGGTCCTGGATCATGAAGCGTGCCTGTTGTACAAGCGGGGGGAGCCGATCGTGTTGAGCGCGATAGAATACAAGCTGCTGAAGCTGTTCATGAGCAAGCCGGGGCGCATTTATACGAAGAAACAAATATTCGAGCAGGTGTGGTCCGATTCGTATATCGCCGATGACAACACCATTATGGTGCAGATCAGCCGGCTCAGGGACAAGATCGAGGATTCGCCGCGGGAGCCCTTTTACATCCGTACGGTTCGCGGGCTCGGATACCGGTTCGCGAAGAAGGAAGAACTCAATGCGCCGTAAACCGAGAAAGCTGTCCGGGATGCTGCTCAGGAGCTATATCCTTTTTTCCCTGTCGCTTGGCGTAAGCTTCATCGTGTTGCTGCTGTTTTTCGTGGCGAGGACCAACGCGCGGATGCCCGCCGAAGATATGTCGCTGCTTCAGGCCCATGCCATCGCCCGTCCGGATCAGGCCGATATCCGGACCGATGCGATCGAGGCGGTGGATGGCTGGGTGGAAATTCTCGACGAGCAGCTGCGGATTCTGGAGGTCAGGGGGGAGAAGCGGGACGGTGCGGCGGCGGGCTATACGGAGCGGGAGCTGAACGCGCTGTTTCATGATACGGACGACAATCCGTTCTACGCGTCGATCGCGCCATTCCATACGAATGACGGAGAGCGCCGGTACGTCCTGGTCAGGCTGCCGAAACAGCATGTCCGGACGGATGTCGTGCTGAGCGAGATGACAGCGGCCAACTGGAACATCTTCTGGATCGCGCTGGCCGAGACGGGGGCGTTGTTCGTCCTGCTGTTCGGGCTCAACGTGTACGTGTACAGCCGCCTGACCGCGGTCAGATTGACCAACCCGCTCGGCGCGATTGCCGCGGGCATCCGCAGCATATCGGACGGGCGCTACCATGAGCGGCTTCGCGTCGAAGCGAATTACGAGCTTGCGCAAATCCAGGAGAGCTTCAACAAGATGGCGGAAAAGCTGGAGCAAGCCGAAGCGGACAACCGGCGGATGGCCGAGAGCAAGCAGCGGATGCTCGTTCATATTTCGCACGATTTGAGGACGCCGATCACGACGATCCGGGGTTACGCGGAGGCGCTTCAGCACGGGGTCATCAAGGATGAAGCCGCGCGGCAGCGGACGCTCAGCCTCATCCACGGCAAGACGAAGCTGGTCTCGGAACTGATCGACGACGTGTTCGAGCTGGCGAAGCTGGAGGTCCCCGACTATCCCGTCGCCAAGACGACATGCGATCTGGCGGAGTTCACGCGCGAAATGGCCGTCGACCATTACGATCTGTTCGAGGAGAAGGGGATGGTGTTCGAATGCGACATCCCGGCGGACGAACTGCCCGTGCCGATTCATGCGAAACTGCTGTACCGGGCGATCTCGAATCTGCTGGCGAACGCGCTGAAATACAACCAGCCGGGGACGCATGTACGGCTGTCGCTCATCGACGGTCCCGGCGAAGTGCGGCTTGAGGTCGCCGATAATGGCATCGGCATTCCCGCCGAATTGCGCGCCCGTGTGTTCGAAGCGTTCGTCCGCGGCGACGCCGCGCGCAAGAGCGACGGCGGATCGGGGCTCGGTTTGACCATCGCCAGGCATATCGCGGAGAAGCATGGCGGCAGACTCGAGCTCGACAGCGGCGGCCGTTGGACGCGGTTTGTGCTGACATTGCCGAAGGCGGGGGAGACGGCTGCGTCCATGGGCGGCATCAGCGCGGCGGAGCGGAGAAGGTAAGGGACTATTTTCGCCTGACGCTGTAATAGCGCAGCCCCGCCGGGATTCCCCGGACCTCCAGGACACCTGCATAGATAAGCTCTCGCAGCCGGTATTCAAAATAGGCGTCACCGATGTCCTGTTCGCAATGGCCGATGGCCGCCCCGACTATGCGTGCGGCTTTGACAAACCCGCCGGCATCGGCAGCGTTCGTCACCTGTTCCAGCATCTCCAGCAGGTACGGGTCAAAATGATCCGCCGGAACCTCCCGCACCGCGCCGTCCCGCCAGATGCGCAGCACGCCGCCCTGTTCCGCGATCGCCGTCCACTCTTCCGCAAGCCGCCGGATGTCGCCGGCGGACAGCCGGCTGCCGTGTTCCGCTTGCAGGAGCGCTTCCCGCAGCTTGTCCGGCACGATTTCACCGGATCGTCTGTAGGTTTCGGAATGATCGGGACGCTTGTCGAGCGTATCGCAGATCGCGCAGGCGTCGCATACGCGGATGGCGTTGGGCTTATGGCGGAGCAGATGCAGCGCGTACCGCATGCCCGTCTGCTCATATACGCTGCGGCTGGCCCAGACGATGATTTCCGCCTGCTCCGGAATTTGATCCAGTTTCCGGAGCAACGCGTCGTATTCTGCTTCGGAATCCGCGTCATCCTCAAGCGCGGCCGCGATGTTGTGCTTGAACCAGTCGCGCCGCGCCTGCCGGCCTTCCGGCGTGTCGAGGCCCCCGATCGGGCCGATGGCGTAATTGTCATTCAGCGTGACGATCTTGTGCGTATCTGCCCGGCCAAGCTCCCGCAGCGCCAGCTTCATGCTGCCTGCGAAGGATTCGCCCGTCACGATGTGGACATGGGTGCAGCCGGGATCCGGATCCCAGGAAAGCTTGCGATCATCGTACGTCATCAGCCGGTCGTACAGCTCCATCAGTCCGGCGGCGGCGCCTTCAGGGGACGCCGTCTGTTCTTTCAGCAGCCGGATCTGGTGCAGCACAAGCCGCAGGATCGACTTCGCGTTGTCGGGGCTCAGACGATCGACGGCTTTTTTGATGTCCATGATTTCGTTCATCCGCTCCAGCCTCCTCTTATAAAGGATCTTACCCGTTCGCATCCCCCCAAGACAAGACGAGAAGCCCTGCACATCCGTACAGGGCTTTGCTCGACGGCGACTGTTTATTGCTTCGCTCTCAGCGGCTTTAACGCCGCGCTCCAGGCGATCAGCTGATTCAGCATTTCGTTCACGGTCTGCCGGTGCCGCTCGGCCGGCTTGAAGACGGTCATGTTTTCGAAGTCGGTGAACAGGGACAGCGTCGGATGCGTCCGGACGTCCGCGATCATCAATTCGCCCAGTATGCCCCGCAGATGCTCCGCCGCGCGCGCGCCGCCCGTGGAGCCGTAGCTGACGATGCCCGCCGCCTTGTTGTTCCACGCCTCGCGGGCAAGGTCGAGCGCGTTTTTCAGCGCCCCCGTGATGCTGTGGTTGTATTCCTGCACGATGAAGACAAACCCGTCGAGGCTGAACAGCTTCTCGTTCCATCTGGAAACGGCGGGATCCGCATCGTCCGTCGTGCCGAGAAAGGGCAGATTGTAGTCGGCGATATCCACAATCTCATACTGTGCGTCGCCGCGCATGTCGGCGATGCCTTTGACCCATTCGCCCACCTGCGGGCTGACCCGGCCTTCCCGCGTGCTGCCCAGGATGATGCCGATGTGCAGTTTGTCGTTGGACATTGTATTTCTCTCCCTCCGAATGTGATATCCCGCCATGCTTGAGAAGAAGGCAGTTTCTTGAAAGCTGGTATAAAATAACATACCTGATGACCGGCGGAATTATGCAAGGCGCTCTGCCGCCGCACCGGCCGAATGTGGTGGAGATGAAGGGTGGGAGCATACCGGGATGGCGCAATGTGAAGAAAAAATAGCAGGCGCATCGGAAATTTGGGACACCGCCGATGAATTGCCCGGTCGGTGTTCGTCAATACAGGTGAACGGCTCCAGTATAAAGGAGGTGAGGAACCATGAAATGGGCAGTCCGCATTCTGCACATCGTGCTTGTTCCGCTCATGGGGTTCGCCGGCTTCTTCAAGCTGTCGTCCAGCGCGGAGACGATCAGGGAAATCTATACCGATCCGCTTCAATCGATCGGTTACAGCGTCGGGTTTATTTATGCAATCGGGTTTTTCGAATTGCTTGCGGCAATCGGCTTGATTGTCGGGTTGTGGAGAGCCGCGATCGGCTACGCTTCTCTCGGTGTCATTTTCATCATTCTGCTGGGGGCGGTCGGGTCGAGTCTGATCGCAGGCCTGTACGCCGAGGCTGTCTCGCCGTTTATCGTAATGCTTCTCACCGCCCTGGTGTTCCTGGGAAACCGATATGTGTCGAATCACTCGCGAAGGAGCGCCGGACTCTCGCGGCAATGACATCGGCGGATTACATTTTTAATTAAATAAAGGAGCGATAAACCATGATACAAAAACTCGGTCAAGTCATGTTGTACGTCAACAATCAGGATCAGTCGAAGGCTTTCTGGACAGAGAAACTGGGGTTCAAGGTCAAAGCGGAAGAGGACAACGGCGAGGGCATGCGGTGGATTGAAATCGCCCCGCCGGGCGCGGACACGACCATCGTGCTGCAGAACAAAGCGTTCGTCGCCAAAATGCATCCCGAACTGAATCTCAGTACGCCGTCCCTGATGTTCTATACGGACAATGCGGAACAACTGTACAATGACTTGAAAGGCAAGAACGTCAAGGTCGGAGATCTCGTGGAGATTCCCGGCGGCAAGGTATTCAATTTCGCGGATGAGGAAGAGAACTATTTTGCCGTGATGGAGAGAAAGTAAGGTTCGATTTAAAAAGCGGCGGAGGAGCCTCAACAGGTCTTCCGCTGCTTTCAGTTTTGGCCGGCGACATCAGATGCGGCGCGTCTTGTCCGGATATTTTTGGAGTGTCATCCGAAGCCGAAAGCTATATCTGGTCGGATTCGGTGACGGCGGAGCTGGCCAAGCTGATGAAAGATTTCCACGATGCGACGGAAGGATTTGCATCAACCGCGCATTCCCCTCGCGGATTCGCTTTCTGTGCGCCCTGTTGTCTGACCGCGCCGCAGCCGGCGACCCGGCCTTTTTGAAAATGGTGGAGGAAGGCCATCTGGATCATTACAGGAAGGAAGTGGACTTCCTTGAGCGGCACTTTGACGACTGGATGCGGACGAATGAAAGGAGTTAATCCCTCTTCAACCGCTCCGCCTGCCGGGCAAGCACCTGAATGGAGCGTTCGATGTAATCGAGGATGAGCCGGAGCTCGTCCGTGCTGTAACGGGAGAACAGCTCGGCCATCTCTTCGCCGAGGGGGCCGAAGACGCCCGCGAGCGGATGGAGATTTTCCGGGATCGGCTCGACGTAGACGATGCGCAGGTCGTTCGGGTCCTTCGCCCGGCGGACGAAGCCAGCTTTCTCCAGCCGGTTGATCACGCTGGTGATGGCGCCGGTCGTCAGCCCCGTGAGCTCGGCGAGCTGTCCGGCCGTCGCCCGGCCCATGCCGAGCACAATGTCCAGGCATTTGTGGTCGGTGATGTTGAGGCCCAGATATTTGGCCGCCGCCTGGTGGAAGAAGACGGTCTGGGTCGACAGCCGCCGGGAAGCTTCCAGCAGGGATTCGAAAAGTTCCGGCGGAACAAATTCGCGATGATTCATGGACGATCCATCCTCCGATCATGGCAATGGTACCCCGACCGAAGTCCAGATTCAAGACCGGGCTCTGGCCGGTATTGACAATTCGCTCGTTGTGCGTAAGATGGAGTTAGATATCTTAATTATTAAGATATAGCAAACCTTCACCGGATGCAAATCCGGCAACCTGCGGCGTAATATCTTAATTATTAAGATAAATGTCGGGTTGACTGCATTCTCAAGGAGGAGATCATGACCATGGAAAACAGGAAAGCGATCATCATCGGCTGCGGCATCGCCGGGCCGGCCGTTGCCATCTTCCTGAAGCGGGCCGGGTACGAGCCTCACATCTACGAGGCGCAGCCGGGCCATGACGATTACACCGGCCTGTTCCTGAACGTGGCGCGCAACGGTCTGCGCATCCTGCGCGAGCTGGGCGTGGAAGGCCGCATCCGCGAAGAAGGCATCGAATTGCGCGCCATGAACTTCCACAGCGGCAGCGGCAAGTGGCTGGGCAAGATCGAGGACCCGTCCGGCGAGCCGCAAGGGTTCACGGTCAAGCGGGGCTTCCTGCACAAAGTGCTGCGCGAAGCGGCGCAGCAGGAAGGCATCCCGATCGAATTCGGCAAGCGGCTGGCCAATCTGCACATCGCGGGCGACCGGGTGACCGCCCTCTTCGACGACGGGACGTCCGCGGAAGGCGATCTGCTCGTCGGCTGCGACGGCATTCATTCGCGCACGCGCAGGCTGATTCTGCCCGGCGCCCCGGAGCCGGATTACACGGGCCTGATCAGCTTCGGCGGCTTCGCGCGCGGCGTCGACATCCCGCACGAGCCGGCCCAGCACATGGTGTTCGGGAAGAAGGCGTTCTTCGGCTACCTGGTCAAGCGGGATGGTGAAATCTACTGGTTCGGCAATCTCGACTATCCGGGCAGACCGTCGCGCAAGGAATTGCAGTCCATCCCGCAGGCGGAGTGGCGCCGGGTGCTTGACGACCTGTACCGCAACGAGATTCATCCCGTTCCGGACATCATCCGGGCGACGAAGAGCGAGATCGGCGTCTATCCGATCTACGACCTGATGTCCGTTCCCTCCTGGTACAAGGGACCGGTCGTGCTCATCGGCGACGCGATTCACGCGACCTCGCCCAACGCGGGGCAGGGCGCATCGCTGGCGCTGGAGGACGCGCTGGTGCTTGCCCGCTGCATCCGGGACAACCGCAGCCCGGAGGCTGCGTTCCGGCAGTTCGAACTGCTGCGCCGGGAACGGGTGGAGAAGGTCGTCAAATATTCGAGAACCATCGGCCAGCGCAAACATGCGACGAATCCGGTGCAGGTCTTTTTCCGCGATCTGATGCTGCCGTTCTTCCTGAAGCAGGCGAGCCGTCAATCCAACGCCTGGCTGTACGATTACCGCGTGGATTGGCACGACAAGGTGCCGGTGTGAAGCGCGGCGGAAGGAGGCGTTAAGGAGGCAGTCCGGTGTTTGAAACCTTTTCCGCGCTTGAAGTTTTGCTGCTCATGGGACTGTCGATCGCCGGGGTCATGGCCGGAATCGCGGCGAACGGGTTGAAATATGCGGTGTTCCGGCCATCCCCTCATCCGCTCTGGAGGCGGGCGGCGCACATCGGTTCATGGGCGGGCATCCTGCTGGTGATCCTGTGGGGTGCCGTCACGGCGGCGGTTTATTTTGCGCTGGGTTGGGCATTCGTCATGGACCGCGTCGTCGTCATGCTGCCGCTCCTCGCGCTGCCGGCGCTGCTCGTCGCCGCACGCGCGCTGCCCGCGCTGAGAGGGGACAAGGCGATGACGCCGGAGGCCGCGGCGAACGTTGCGGCAGCCGTGCACACGATGGCAGCCGGCACGCTGCTCGTGCTGTACCTGGTATGGTTCGATATCCCCTCCGTCCCGGATCTGCGGGAATCGACGATGTACCTGGCCATGCTGGCCGGAACCGCGGCGCTCTTGCAGCTGTACCATCGGCGGCGCGTCCGGACCATCGAGGCCCGGGGGCGCGGCTATCTGGCGATGGCGATCCGCAGCGCCGCGTTCACGCTGTCGGCCGTCGTCCTGCTGATGGCATGGTTCCTGTGGTCGATGGAGCGCAGCAAATTTCCCGCGTCCATGTCCATGCTCCACCCCGAGACGTTCGAATATGGCGGAGGTGCCGTGCCTGCCGGAGCGGTGTCGTCAGCGCATCATGATCATCATGCCCGCCATGCCGTTGCGTCCGCGGCCGGCAGCGCGGCGATCAGCGTCACCGATCTGACCGGTCCGCGGACCGGCGAGCCTGACGCGCGGTTCACGCTCGTCGCGCAGAAGCAAATGATCGAGCTTGCCTCGGGACACACGGTCGAAGCGTGGACGTTCAACGGCCAGGTGCCGGGCCCGCATCTCGTGGTCCGCGAAGGCGATCTGGTCGAAGTGGAGCTCATCAACAAGGACATTGAGCTTGGCGTCACGGTGCACTGGCACGGCGTCGATGTGCCGAACGCCGAAGACGGGGTGGCGGGCCTCACCCAGAACGCCGTCATGCCCGGTGAATCCCATACGTACCGCTTCGTCGTGAACGAGACGGGCACCCACTGGTACCACTCCCATCAGGCTTCCTCGGTCCAGGTGGCGAAAGGGCTGTTCGGCGCCTTCATCATACTGCCGAAGGACGGCGCCGAAGCGGGCGGCGGGACGGCGGATGTCACGATTTTCTCCCACGACTGGGAGACGCCGGACGGGACGCGGACGGTACTGCATTTGCCCGGGCCGGCGTCCGGCGGGCAGCGGATCATCCCGCCCGGCACGGAAGTGCGGCTCCGGCTCGTCAACAGCGCCAGCTACACGAAATTGTTCTCGCTCCACGGAACGCCTTTCCGGGTATCCGCGATCGACGGCTGGGACATCCACGAACCGGAAGCCGTCACCGGCATGCGGCTGAAGATCGGAGGCGGCGGGCGGTACGACGTGACGTTCACGATGCCGGACCATCCGGTCACCTTGACGCTGGACGGGCGGGAACCCGAGACCACGATTATATTCAGCAAAGACGGGCAAGAAGCGGCGGATATCCGGACGGGAGGCCCGATCCTGGACCCGCTGGCATACGGCTCGTACGCCCCGGCGCCCATCGACGGCAATGCCGCGTTCGACCGGGAGTTTCTGACGGTGCTCGACCAGATCTACCTGGGGCATTATAATGGAAACTCGAACACGCTCTGGGCCATCAACGGGGAAGTGTTCCCGCGTACGCCGACGTTCGTGGTCGAGGAAGGGGATCTGGTCAAAACGCGCATCGTCAACCGGACGTTCTCGGATCACCCCATGCATCTGCACGGCCACCATATGGTCGTCCTGAGCCGGAACGGCACGCCGTACAAAGGCAGTCCGCTCGTGCTCGACACGCTGCTCGTGGATCCGGGCGAAACGTATGAGGTGGCGTTCCGCGCCGACAATCCGGGCATCTGGATGGACCACTGCCATATCCTGGACCACGCGGCATGGGGGATGTCGATGCATTTGACGTACGCCAATGTCACGACCCCTTATACGGTCGGCGAGGCTTCGGGGAATCATCCGGAATAGAGGTGGGCTTGTGAACATCATCGAACTGAGCTTGCCGTTCGAATTGAACGGTCAAACCGATGTCATCTATCCGAGTCTGATCGCGGCGGATCATGTGCTGGCGCTGGTGGATGCCGGGTATCCGGGCTTTCTGCCGCGCATCGAGCAGGAGATCGCAAGACACGGCTATGACGCGCGGAATCTGACCCACGTCATCATGACGCATTACGATATCGATCACATCGGGGCACTGCATGACCTCAAAGCCAAATACCCCGGGGTCCGGATCATCGCCAGCGAGCGGGAAGCGGGGGCCATCAGCGGCGAGCGGAAGTCGGAGCGGCTGATCCAGGCCGAGAACATGCAGCAACATCTGCCCGAGGAGCAGCAGGAGTTCGGCCGCTGGTTCATCCGGCAGCTGGAGAGCCTGAAGCATGTGCCCGTTGACGAAACGGTGCGCGACGGCGACGAGCTGTTCGACGGACGGTGCCGCGTCATCGCGACGCCCGGTCATACGCCCGGACATATCTCGCTGCATATTCCCGAATTGAACAGCGTGATTGCCGGCGATGCGGCGGTGAACGAGAACGGACGGCTCGCCATCGCCAATCCGCAGTTCTGTCTCGATCTGTCCGGCGCGGAGCAATCGCTCGGGAAGCTGACGGCACTGCGCGCGGCTCATTATTACTGCTACCACGGCGGGAAGCTGGATATGGCCTAACAGAACGTCCCCTGGCCGAATGCGCGGCCGGGGGACGTCTTCTTTATCGGAGCGCGCACTCCTCGTCCCGGATCGTGGCGATCGGGTGCAGGAAGGCATGATCGAACGGCGCGAGCGGAAGGCCCGTTTTCACCTTGCGCGGCCAATCCGGATTGACGAGGGCGCTCGTCCCGATCGCCGCGAGGTCGGCATCGCCGTCCGCCAGCAGGCGCTCCGCCCGTTCGGGTTCGCCCAGCTTGCCGTTGGCGATGACGGGCAGGCCGCCATAGGTCTTGGCCAGCGCGGCGAGTGTCGGCCCGTCTTCTCCAATGGCCGGGCGGAACGCTTGCGATCGGCGTCGTCGAGACGGTCGCTTCCGCCAGGCTGCTGCACGTGCTGTCCGATTTTCAGACCCGCTATCCGCACGTCTCGCTCTCGCTGGTGACGGGAACATCGCCGGATCTGTGCGCGAAGGTGCTGAATTATGAATTGGACGGAGCGTTCGTGACGGGGGAGATCGGTTCGTCCCTGCTGGTCTCCGATTACGAGATTCGGGACGTCGTCGGACTGGTGACGCGGAGCGGCGGGGAAGAGCCGGATCTGTCCCGGGCGACATGGGTGGTGTTCCCGCAAGGGTGCCCGTTCCGCGCGGTGACGGAGGCATGGCTGGAAAGCGAGGGTTTGCGGCCGGCGCAAGTGATCGAGACCGCCACGCTGGAGACGATGCTGGGCTGCGTGCGGTCCGGCCTGGGGGCGACGCTGCTGCCCGTATCCGCGCTGCCGGAAGGAGACGGGACGCTGCGCGTTGTGCCCGTCCCCGAGGCATACCGGCACATGACGACCCGGCTGATCCGCCGCCGGGATCGGTTCGTCAGCAAGGCGTTCACCGCCACTCCAATAATATCGAATACGATGAAGATACTGTCAGATTCAATGGGAAAGAAGTTGCTGATTATGAAGATATGAGTCCAAAAGAATATGCATACGATAAATTAAGAAAGTTTTACAGTACATATTTATCAAATCAATTCGAGAATCTAATAGTTTTAACAGGATCAGGCTCATCAATTGGCATAGGTGCTGATACGAAAAAAGGCAAGACGATGAAAGAACTATGGGAGACTGTAACCGAGGAAATTGGGAAAGAGGAATTTTCTCGCTTTTGTGAGGCCATAAAATTTGACGAAAGCAATCCTGATCTAGAGGCATTGCTCTCAAGGGCAATTAGTGCTCAGGATTTTGTTCCCCGTAATGTAGAAGGAATGATTAGGAGAATCCAAAATATTATTAAAGAAGAATGCACACTAATTCTTCCAGAGAACTCTCATCACGAATTGTTTCTAAAGAAACTTACCTCCAGAAAGCTAAAGTACCCGCGTTTAAAAATTTTTACACTTAACTATGATACATTATTTGAACAAGCTGCAAGTCGATGTGGGTACACCATAATTGATGGATTCTCGTACTCATTCCCAAGACGATTTTTATTGGCAAGAAGGACTCCTTCCCGATAAGTCGAATACTGTTTGTCAAAGTGTAATCGGGTGGTGGGAAGATGCTTCAATTTGGCTTATATGAACAGGTCATTACGGACTACCTGAAAGATGAACTGTCTAAATTAAATGAAGACTGGCACGAAGCTAAAATTGAAAAAATCGACCACGCTGAATCAGCGGCAATCCTCGGAAAATATATGGGGCGCATGTTGACCGAAGTCATGCATTACCTGGACAACAGCGAAACAGCCGTCAGAGACCGCGTCGCATTATGTAATTCCATCATCAGCTTCATCATTCAATACCTGGATCATCACACCGATCAGCTGGATGATGAACTGGTATCCAGGCTAAAAGGTCAGTTGATTCACCAAGACGCAGAGATGTTGCTCGAATTACTCGATAAAAAGGCATTCTCCAAGCCACGCATGCGCCCTGACACCTCTCTGTCCATCAGTTCTTTGTTCACCGGGGATAAGCGGGAACCAAGCATGATGGCTGAGTTGAAGAAAGAGATTGTCACGTGTGATCGGATTGACTTCCTTGTATCCTTCATCAAGTTCAGCGGGTTGCGCTTGCTGTTGGATGATCTCCGAACATTCACCCAGCAAGGCGGACAACTTCGCGTGATTACGACGAGTTACATGGGAGCCACTGATTACAAAGCGGTTCAGGAATTGGTCAAGCTTCCGAACACGGAAGTGAAAATTTCCTATGATACGAAAACGACACGACTTCATGCCAAGGCTTATTTATTTTGGCGAAATACAGGCTTCAGCACCTTGTATATCGGTTCCTCCAATATCTCTGAATCGGCCATGACTTCAGGCCTCGAATGGAATGTGAAATTGACTGAACAGGATGCTCCTTATCTTGTGAAAAAAGTGGAAGTGACATTCGAGCACTATTGGAATAATCCTGAATTTACGACGTTTATTCCACATAAGCACGAGCAGAAATTGCGGCAGGCATTAAGGGCGGAACGATCCTGGAAGATCGATGACCAAGATACGTTAGGTTATTATTTTGACATTCAACCCTACTACTACCAACAGGAAATTCTGGACAAGCTGCAAGCTGAGCGAGAAGTTCATAAGCGGTATCGCAATCTTGTCGTTGCGGCAACCGGGACCGGGAAAACAGTCATTTCTGCATTTGATTATCGAAGGTTTTGTCAGCAAAACCCTGGAAAGAAGAACAGGCTGCTGTTTGTAGCCCATCGCAAAGAAATACTTAACCAGAGCGTGGCTTGCTTTCGCTCCATTTTACGGGATATGAATTTTGGGCATGTGATGGTGGCAGGTCAAGTACCGGAACAGATTGATCATTTGTTTGTGTCCATACAGTCAATGAACTCCAGGGATTTGTATTCGATGACGCCTCCTGATTATTATGACTTTATCATTGTGGACGAGTTTCATCATGCGGCCGCACCGTCATATCAGCAGTTGCTGGCATACTATAAGCCCAAAATCTTGCTTGGACTGACAGCCACACCGGAACGTTCGGACGGCAAGAACGTCACCGAATACTTCGATGGACGAATAGCCGCAGAGATTCGATTATATGAAGCGATTGAGCGTAAACTGCTCAGTCCATTCCACTATTTCGGAGTCACAGACTCCGTGGATCTGAGCCAGGTCAAATGGAGATTCGGCAGGTATGACGAAGCGGAATTGGAGAAAGTGTTCGTTCTTCAGGAACGAGTAGCACGAGAGCGGGCAAGGTTGGTCTATGATGCGGTACAGCGTTATTGCAATGACATCGGTGATGTGATCGGGATCGGGTTCTGCGTCAGCCAGCTCCACGCCGAGTTTATGGCCAAGCAATTCAATGACTTTGGGGTTCCTTCGGAGTTCCTGACCTCCGAGTCGCCAGACGACGTGAGGGATACCGTGAAGAAACGGCTGGTCAACAAGAAAATCCATTTTGTATTCGTTGTGGATCTGTATAACGAAGGTGTGGATATTCCCGAAGTGAATACCGTACTGTTCCTGCGGCCTACGGAAAGTTTGACGGTCTTCTTGCAGCAGCTTGGACGGGGCTTGCGGCTCTGCGAAGGGAAGGAAGCTTTGACGGTGCTTGATTTTGTCGGACAGGCACACAAGGATTACAACTTCGAGCAACGTTTCCAGGCCCTGTTGCCTCGAACACGCAGGTCAGTATTGAGGGAAATTGAGCAAGGATTTACGAATGTGCCCAAGGGATGCTCGATCATCCTGGAGAAGCGGGCACAGGAGGTGATCCTGGCTCATATTCGAGCTTCGATCAATAATCTGAGAACAATACGCCGTAAAGCAACTGATTATTTCACTCATCACCAGGAATGGAGATTGGGAGAGTTCTTTGAAGATTATCATGTGAAGCCGATCGAAGTGTATGGTCGTTCAACACCTACAACCGTCTATGGGTTGGGGATTAGAGAAAATGTTGTACCATGTGATGTGCCTGTTGGGGAGATCCGCGAGAGGGTATTGGCAAGTGGGCTCAAACAGCTTTCATTCTGCAATTCCGCACGCTTTATTGAATTTTCACTTCGTGCGTTGGCTTCCATTCGAGACGCCAAGGGGCAAGGTTCGATGAATCTTACTCCGGTTGAACGTTCAATGCTCCTCATGCTGTATTACACCTTTTGGAATGTGGGCTTGTCGGAGTGGAAATACGACCAGTTTCGTAGCGTGGAAGAGGCGCTTTATTGGTTGATTGGGCATCCTTTGGCTTATGCGGAGATATGTGATGTATTGCGCCATCAATATGAACATATCGATATCGTAGGCAGGCCAATCAAAGGAATCGATGAAGATATACCGATCGATCTGTATTGCAATTACTCAAGTGATCAGATCCTGGCTGCACTAGGACTGCATACGGCATGGAAGCATAGGCATTTTCAAGAGGGGGTTCTGTATCTCGCAAATCGCAACATGGATGTATTCTTCGTGACATTGGTGAAATCCGAGAAAGATTACTCTCCCACGACGATGTATCAGGACTATGCGGTGAACGAGCGGGTATTCCATTGGCAATCGCAGAGTCGAACGACCGTTCAGTCCCCTACAGGACGCCGGTATATTAACCAGAAGCATAGCAAGCATCCTGTATTGTTTTTTATCCGGGAGAAGAAAAGTGACGGAGTCGTGACGATGCCTTTTACTTGTGTCGGTTTGGCGGATTACAAGAACCATTACGGATCGGCGCCGATCAACATGGAATGGACGATGCGGGAACCGCTGCCTGCTTTTGTGTTGGATGTGTCAGCTTTAGGATAAGATGAAGATGGGGAGCCTGTGATACTTGGAGCGGTGCTTTTTTAGAATCTCGTTCTTCATCTCGAGTTGGCGGATTCGCTTCTGCATGTCGAGGAAGATCTTTTCCTCCATTTCCAGGTTACCGCTGCTGCGAAAAACGTTGACCGGATCCTTTTTGAATTTGCTGATCCAACGGTGCAGGGTATTGTCGGATACGCCCAGTTCCCGAGCGACATGCGCCACCGGTTTTCCCTGTTCCTGGATCATCTTCACGTAAACTCTACATCATGCTTCAAAGCATCAAGTTTCTTATCCATGATCTGCAACATGGTGCGAATATCATCAGGCTGATCAGAAAAAAGCATATCGACTTTTTCTTCAATACGGGACACATTCTTCTGGAGCTCTTCTGTTCGTATGTCAATATCATCAAGCCGCTCCTCTATAGAGTCCAGGCGAGCAATAAGAGGTTCAAATTTCTGGCCAAGCTTTTCATCAAGCAAAGCTCCGATCTCTTTGATGATATTATCCATCCTATATCACGCTCCTAATATAGACTATAGACATATTAGCATAGACCATCATCGTGCTCCAGCAACTTGCGCTCTATTCGCCAATCGGTTCCGTATCATAGTCATGCCAATACGACATCATCAATCACTTTCCTATATGGTGATCATCCATTCAATCATACTCATGCGATCGTTCACAATTGGTCATTTTCACCCCAGGTTGACCTCATTTCGACATGATCATGAAGCAAGAAGATGGTGTGAGTTCGCCAATTCGCAAATTATCATTGGGGGCAACCCCCATTCGATGTTATGATAGATACCATATCAACCAAGAGATCGTCTATCTTCGTCGAATGGAGTTGGTGCCATGAAGGTGAGGTTTCCGCGCTTCGATGACCGTTCGATCTGGCTTCAAGTGACTGTGACGGTCGTTATCGGCTTGCTCGCCACGCTTGCTCTCATCTTCGCGCCGGACTCCATCCAGGTCCAGAGTGAGAAGGGCACGCTGGATCTGAGCGATATCCGCATAAGTGAAACTCCGGTCAAACTGACCGGGGAATGGGCGTTTTATTGGCATGAACTGCTTGAGCCGGATGACATCCATACGCGGGAAGCGGAGAAGCACGACCAGGAACGCTGGATCGATCTGCCCCGATCCTGGCTGGGTTATGCGCTGGATGATCAGAAGCTCGGCAGTACGGGATATGCCACCTACAGGCTGAACATCCGGCTGGCTGATGAGGAAAGCCACGAGCGTCTGGCGCTGAGGATGCCCAGCATCTTCCAATCGTATCGCTTGTGGATCAATGGCGAGCTGCTGGCGGCAATTGGCGAGGTCGGTGAATCCGGGGAGAGCGTGACGCCGCGCCTGGCGACGAAGCTCGTGTTCTTTCAGCCTGAGAGCGATACGGTTGAGCTCGTGATGCAGGTGGCCAACTTTCATCACCATCGGGGCGGCATCACCAAGTTCATCGAGCTTGGCGGCAGCGACCGCATGGCCTTCAGGACCAATCTGAAAATCGCCTACGAGATGTTTATCACCGCCAGCCTGATGATGATCGGCCTGTATCACCTGCTGCTGTTCTTTCTGCGTCGCAAGGACAAGGCACCTCTGTACTTTGGCTTGTTGACCTTCTCGCTCAGCATCCGCTCATTGCTCGTCGGCGAGATCATCCTCACGATGATATGGCCCGCATGTCCATGGGAGCTGCAATTCAAGATCGAGTATCTGATCCTGAGCTCCTGCGGATACCTCACGACCAGATATGCCCGATGCATCTTCCCTCTGATCGTACCGCGCTGGTTCCTGCGTGGTTCCGAGGTTGCAACCGGCCTCCTGTGCGCGTTGGTCATCCTTACGCCGGCATTGATCTATACGAAAGCCCTGCCGATCATCGGCGTCGTGGTGGTCACGCATATGGTGTACCTGATGGCAGGCCTGGTTCTGGCATTCAGGAGCTGGCTGGAGGGCGCGAGGATCTTCCTGTGGGTGTCCGTGATCACGCTCGTCACGGTGATCAACGACTTCCTCTATTACAGCGAGCTGTCGCCGGTCGGCAATACTTCGCCGCTCGGCCTTCTGGTGTTCACGATCGCCCAGATGATGCTGATCTCCGCGAGATTCACGAGAACGGCGGCGAATGAGGAGCGGATCGCGCGCGAGCTGCAGGAGGCCAATGCCATGCTGACCGGGATGAACACGAATCTGGAGAAGCTCGTGCAGGAACGCACGCAGGCGTTGTCCGTGGCGCATGAGGATCTCCGCACCTCCTACGACAAGCTGCTGCAATCGGAGCAAGGGAGGAAGAAACTCCTCGCCTATATCACGCATGATCTTCGCATGCCGCTCTCCAGCATGCTGGGTTATGTCGAGGCGGTGCGGGATATGGTCAAGCCGGAGCGCAATGAGCAGTACCTGAGATACATCCGCGACAACACCATCCGCATCCATCGCATGATCGAGGAGCTTTCCTTCCTGTCTCATCTGGAAACGGGGCAAATCTCGTACCGCATGGAGAAGGTGCGCGTCGCCCGGTTCCTGCGCGACTTCCATGGCCAGTATGAGCTCGTCGTGCGCGATGCCGGCCTGGACTTCGTGCTGGATTGTGGCGAGGAAGCGCCGGGCGGGCACGCGCCGGTAGTCGAGATGGATGTGCAGAGATTGGAGCAGGCCTTGTTTAATCTGGTATCCAATGCGATGAAATTCACCGCCAGCGGCGGGTCGATCAGGCTGACGCTGCGCATCGAAGAAGTGCGGGGTACCCGCTATGCGGTCGTGGGTGTGGAAGACACCGGGATCGGCATTCCTCCCGACCAGCTGGAGCGCATCTTCGAGCGCAATTACCGCTACGACCGGCCCGGGTCGGAGAATGGCCCGACAGGCAACGGCCTGGGGCTGGCGATCTGCCGGGAGATCGTGATCGCGAGTGGCGGCACGATCAGGGCGGAGAGCGACGGTGTGATGGGAGCGTCCTTCATGATCTCCCTTCCATGCGTTCAGGCAGTTTGATCGGATGAGCGTGACGGAATGCAGGAATCTAAATTTTTCTTTACATTGCATGCCATGCATGCTCCCGCCGTGATAGACTGGTAGCAGACTGGTGAGAGCCT
The DNA here is from genome assembly GCA_937957685.1 of uncultured Paenibacillaceae bacterium. GTDB lineage: Bacteria > Bacillota > Bacilli > Paenibacillales > DA-C8 > Insulibacter. The sequence continues at coordinate 45,355 of CALGAO010000049.1, read as the reverse complement.
GCTGGAACTGCGGGATCAGGGTGAACCGGATCAGACAGGCAACCCGTTGTTGCAGGGCCTGATGAAAGTCAGCGGTATGATCGGGGCATGGGTACCGCATGGAGCATCAGGTTGTAGCCGTGCTTGATGGGAGATCGACGGACGACCCGGTGCGTCAGATGAAGGGGCAGGTGACAGAGGTTTGGTTGCACACAAAATCATGATCGTCGATGACGATCCGAATATCTGTGAGATCGTGCAAGCCTATTGCGAGAAAGAAGGGTTCAGTTGCTCCTGCAGCCACAACGGCGCGGACGCGATGAAGCTCCTGCACTCCTTCAGGCCGGATCTGATCGTGCTGGACGTGCTCCTGGCCAATGACAATGGCATCGATTGGTGCAGGCGTGCGCGCATGATCACCGATGCGCCGATCGTCTTCCTCAGCAGCCGCGAGGAAGACGAGGTGAAGATCCGGGCGTTAGCCATCGGCGGCGATGACTATGTGACGAAGCCGTTCAGTCCGGGCGTGCTCATCGCCAAGATCAAGGCGCATCTGCGTCGGGTATCTGCCGGCAGAGGCGACCAGCTGCTGGAGCTGCCTGGCATGACGCTGGACTACTATGCCCAGTCGGTCATCATCGGACAGACGACGATCTTCCTCTCCAAGAAGGAGTTCGGCCTCATGTCCTACCTGGCACAGCACGTCAATCGGGCGGTCAGCTCCGAGTCGCTGTTCCAGCTCATCTGGGGGACGGACAGCCTGGAGGACACCAGAACGCTCGCCGTGCATATCAGCAATCTTCGCCGGAAGATCGAGGCTGACCCGGCCAATCCCGAGCGTATCGTGACGGTCCGTGGCATCGGTTATATGCTGGTGGCGAGAGGCGCAGCCCGGGCATGAGATGGGTTATGTCTCGACAAGATGATGATTTATTTATACTGTCTCGAGGTATCTCCAAAAAGTGGGGTGGTGCTATTATTGACCTCGAGAGGCTTATTTCTGCCACATGCGAGTGTATCAACTCCATGTGGTTTTCTTTTTTTATAGCGACGCCCTGTGCTGAATGCCGCAATGTCTCAAGCCCAGTTGACAGGGCGTGCAAGAATCAAGCCTGGCGATGGGAAATGCAGCTGTTCAAAGCACCCAAAACATGGTACAATTCAAGCTAATATTTGAAAAGTAACCGATTACCCCGTTGATCTGGCGAAGTTCCAGGTCACGCATGTCAAGCCGATGAAGAAGGATGATGATGATGCGACCGACAATTTATGACATAGCCCGTCTGGCCGGGGTGTCGACCGCCACGGTGTCCAAGGTGTTCAACCAGACCGGCAATATCAGCGAGAAGACAAGAAGGCGTATCCTCGAGATCAGCAAGGAACTGAACTACCAGCCGAATGTGCTGGCATCCGCCTTGAATGGCAAGAAGACGTTCAGCCTCGGCCTGCTCATCCCCGATATGGTCAACCCGTTCTTCGCCGAGCTGGCGCGCCATGTCGAAGATCGGGCGCAGGAGCTCGGCTTCAACCTGATCATCTGCAATACGGATAACGATATGAAAAAGGAAATCAAATATATCCAGCTCCTGAGACAGAAAAGCGTCGATGGCATCATCGTCGCCACCGGTGTGCGAAACGACGAGTTTCTGAAGGAACTGATCGACCAGCGCGTGCCGATCGCCCTGGTGGCGCGGGAGATGTCGGTCCTGTCGACCAGCACGGTGCTGGTCGATGATTTCGCCGGCGGCTACAATGCGACCCGGCATCTGATCGAACTGGGCCACCGGCGGATCGCGGTGATCGCCGAAAGCATGAGCGTCAGCAGCAGCAAGGAGCGGGTGCGCGGCTACCGGCACGCGCTGGAGGAAGCCGAACTGCGCTATGACGAGGAGCTTGTGCTGACCAGCGACTTCTCGATCGAATCCGGACGGGTAACGGCGCTTGCGATCCTCCAGCGGCCGTCCCGGCCGACGGCGATCTTCGCCTGCAATGACCTGCTGGCGATCGGCGCCTTACAGGCAGCGAAGGAGCTGGGCATTCGGGTGCCTGATGATCTGTCGGTCGTCGGGTTCGACAACACGATCCTGGCTTCGATCACAGACCCGCCGATGACGACCGTCGCCCAGCCCATCCGGGCGATGGGCCATCAGGTGGTGGACCTGATCGTGGCCGAGATCAATGAGGAGAGCACGGTCAAACAACGCGTCGTCCTGCTTCCCGAGCTCATCATTCGCCAATCGACACAGGCTTTGCGTTAGACTGCGTCTCCATCCATCAATTGCCTATGATCGGATGGCCTGGAGTTCACGGAAACTGGATTCCGGAGATGGAAGAACTACGCTTTTTTTCAACTGCCAACGGAACGAGGATGCCCGATCTTGCATGTTCGGGCGGGATGCCCGCCTCCAATTCCCCAATGACGCACAGACGTTCCGTTGGCTGCGAGAAACAACGCATTCCTTGAAAACGCTTCAAAAAAAGTGTTGACGGGAGAAGAAGTGTGATGTATGATGCCAATTAAGGAAACCGCTTTCCTTACTCTTCACCTACGATTCACATCCTCGATCCCGATTACCCCCTGGATTGAACACCATTCTGGGCAAATCTGCGAACTCCATGAGCGATACACAGGCAAAATCAGCGCAGGACCGGGCGACTTGTCCATTTACGTGCGAAAAAATCGATGATCGCACCTTGTTTTCACATGTCAAGTTAACCGGTTACCCTTTCATTTTGTTTTCATTTTGAGTTAACCGGTTACCCTAACGGTGCAGGTTCAGTTCCGAGGAATGGAGGAATGACATGAATCAAATGGAAGCACAGACGGAGATGGCCAAACCGACGAAGACGAGAAACACGTTGGCCAATCGCATGTGGAAAGTCAGGTGGCTGTATTTTTTCATGGCTCCGGGGATCGCTTATTTCCTCATCTTCAAGTACTACCCGATGTGGGGCGTCCTGATGGCTTTCCAGCGGTACCAGCCGCATGTCGGGCTCTGGGGCAGCCAGTGGGTCGGACTGAGGCACTTCAGGCGCTTCTTCAGCGAACCGGAATTCTGGATGCTGCTCCGGAACACGCTGTACATCGCCGCCCTGGACCTGGTCATCTATTTCCCGTTCACGATCATCCTGGCGCTGCTCCTGAACGAGGTTCGCTCGGAGATCTACAAGCGAACGGTGCAGACGCTCGTTTACGTGCCGCATTTTCTGTCCTGGGTCGTCGTCGTCGGCATCTGCTATCTGCTGTTCACCACCGAGGGCGGGGTCATCAATGAGATCATCGCCAGCCTCGGATTCGAGAAGATCAATTTCCTCATGAGCGAGCGATGGTTCCGGCCGATGATCATCGGACAGATCATCTGGAAGGACGCCGGCTGGGGGACGATCATCTTCCTGGCTGCGCTCGCGGGGGTGGATCCGAATCTGTACGAGGCCGCCCGCATCGACGGAGCCAATCGTTGGCGACTGTTGTGGCATGTGACTCTGCCGGCGATTCGCAGCGTGATCGTCATCCTGCTCATTCTGCGCATGGGCAACTTCCTCGATCTCGGGTTCGAGCAGATCTTCCTCATGCTCAATGCCCTGAATCGCGAGGTGGGGGAAGTGTTCGACACCTATGTCTATCGCGTCGGCCTGCAGCAGGGCCAATTCAGCTACAGCGCCGCGGTCGGCTTGTTCAAGTCGGTGGTGGGACTGATCCTCGTGATCGGTTCAAACTGGATCGCGAAGCGGTTCGGCGAGGAAGGGGTGTATTGAGGTGCTCCGCAGAAGTTTCGGAAGCCGCGTGTTTGATGCGGCCAATATCATCTTCCTGTCGCTGTTCGCGCTCGCTGCGGTGTTGCCGTTCATCTATGTGATCAGCTCATCGTTTTCCGTAACCGCGGGGCTTATCCCGAAGAAATTCACTCTGGAGGCCTACCAGTACATCTTCTCGGCGAAGACCTTCTACCGGAGCCTGCTGGTCTCCGTATATGTGACGTCCGTCGGGACGATGATCCAGCTGATCCTGACCTCCCTGATGGCCTACGGCTTGTCCTACCGCCATGTTCCCGGCAGGAGCATGCTCCTGCTGATGGTGGTCTTCACCATGCTGTTCAGCGGCGGCATGATCCCGACCTATTTCGTTGTCCGCTCCACCGGGCTGTTGAACACGCTGTGGTCGCTGATGATTCCGAATGCGATCAGCGCATTCAACCTGATCATCCTGAAGAATTTCTTCCAGTCCATTCCGGATGAGCTGAAGGAATCGGCCAAGATCGACGGGGCGCATGAGCTGGTCGTCCTGTTCCGGATCGTGATGCCCTTGTCGCTGCCGGCGCTGGCGGCATTCGGGCTGTTCTACGCCGTTGGCCTCTGGAACCAATACTTCAACGCCATCATGTACATCACGGATCAGACCAAATATCCGGTGCAGGTGGTGCTGCGGCAGGTCATCATCCTCGCTTACGGGAACATCGGCGACTCGACGGATATGGAGGAAGTGCCGTACTATGGGCAGTCGATTCGCATGGCGGTGATCGTCGTGGCGACCATCCCGATCATGCTGGTCTATCCGTTCTTGCAGAAGCACTTTGCCAAAGGCGTACTCCTGGGCTCGGTTAAAGGATGATCGATTGAACGGCCTGGGCCTCCGGGCGGGCAGCCAATCCATCATCTTTTAATAAATAAAAATCAATGAAGAAATGAGGGTCAAGAACATGATGAGAAAGGATCGACTTACCAAAGCACTTATCATCTTGATCAGTCTTCTGCTGATGTTGACAGCATGCAGCAACTCAGGCTCGAACAGTTCCAACCAGGGGACGACCAACAACACAACCACCAATAAGAATTCGCAGGGGAACACGGGCGGCGGGGGCGGCGCGCCGCAGGCCGAGAAACCTCTGCCGCCGCTGGAGCTGTACCTGATGTATAACTTCGACGGCGTGGAGTTCCCGGAGCCGAACAACTACGTGCAGCAGAAGATCGAGGAGCTGACCAATACGAAGCTGACGATCCATGCGTTGTCCGGACCGGCGTTCGAGGAGAGGCTCCCGGTCATGATCGCCTCCGGCGACATGCCTGACGCCATCCCGATCCCGAGAAGGCATCAGAAGCTGCCGTATATGATCCAGGCGGTTCAGGACGGGCTGTTCTGGGAGATCGGACCGTATCTCGATCAGTTCCCGAACCTGTCCAGGATCAACTCGAAGATCTACGACAACATCACCTACGACGGCAAAACATACGGCATCCCAAGGGTGCGCCCGATGGCGAGACGCGCGTACCAGTACCGGGCGGACTGGCTTGAGAACCTGGGTCTGCAGGAGCCGAAGACGGTGGATGAATATTACGAGATGCTCAAGGCGTTCACCTTCAATGATCCGGATCAGAATGGCAAGAACGACACTTACGGCCTGGTCATGATGAAAGGACAGCCGCTGGCCGCTTACCACGCTCCTTTCTTCGGGGTACCGAACAACTGGATGGTGACCGAGGATGGACAGTTCATCAAGGACGTGCTGACCGACGGCTATCTGGAGGCGCTGAAGTTCACGAAGCGCCTGTATGATGAGGAGCTGATGAACCGTGACTTTGCCGTGATCGACCGTCCGGAGTGGACCGCCGCCGTCGAGGAAGGCCGAGCTGGCGTGCGCATCGACGTCACGGGCTCGACGATCGGCATCGATGAGAACGTGAAGAAAAATGTAGGCGAGCATGCGTCCTTCAGCATGTTCAGCATCCTGGAGAATGGCTACGGCAAGCGGATCTTCATGGAGGGCGGCCATAACGGCTTCTGGGTCTTCCCGAAATCCAGCATCAAGGATGAAGAGCATCTCCTGAGGGTGCTGAAATTCTTCGACGATTTCTCCGGCGAAGAGGTGGCCAACTACCTGACCTGGGGCGTGGAAGGAGAGCATCACGAGGTGGTGGATGGCGTGGCCAAACGTCTGCCCGCCTACTATGAAGGGTTCGGCGATATGGCGGGCGCCTACAGCGCACCGATCACCACCTTGCCGCTGGACGTCAATGCGAAGCCGGGCGAGAAAAGGCCGCTGGAGATCCTCGACGCCCAGCTGAACGCAGAAAATGAGAAGTACATGATCGCGGACCCGACCTTGCCTCTGGTATCCGAGACCTACCTGGAGGTGGGGGCTCAGCTTGACACGATCCTGTCCGATGCGGATGTCAAATTTGTCCTCGGTGAGATCGATGAAGAGGGCTGGAAAGCCGAAGTGCGGAAGTGGCGCGAGCGCGGCGGCGACAAGATCGCCCAGGAATACGCGGAGGCATACAAGCGGGCGAAGAAATAACCGCGTCATGAGCAGCTTCACGGCATGACGCAGCTCGATCCGGAGAAGCCTGGGGACTCTCCCCAGACTTCTCCGGACCAGATGCCGGTGGATCCGGCACACAGCGACAAGCAACCAACATGGGCATGGAAGAAATGGCGGATCACGATCAACAAGCGGAGTGGATGAGCATGGAGAGAGCGATGGAGGGCTTCATATGACACGGAAATTGCGGATCGGCATCATCGGCGCCGGCGGAATCGCCAGGGGCGCACATATCCCCAACTACCTGAAGTGCGGCGACCGTGTGGAAGTGGTGGCGGTGGCCGATGTGTCCAGGGAGGCTGCGGAGCAATGCGCGAAGCAGTTCGCCATCCCTGAGGTGTATGGCAGCTACGAGGAGATGCTGGCGCTGGCGAAGCTGGATGCGGTGAGCGTCTGCACGCCGAACAAATATCACGCGGACGCAACCATCCGGGCCCTGGAGGCGGGATGCCATGTGCTGTGCGAGAAGCCGCCGGCGATGACGCCGGAGGAAGCGGAGCGGATGGAGCGAACCGCGAAGAGGGAGAGGCGGATCCTCACCTACGGCTTCCATTACCGCCATTCCCAGCAGGTCCAGGCGCTGAAGCGGTTCATCGATGCGGGAGAGCTGGGCGAGATCTACACGGGACGCATCACCGCCATGCGCCGGCGCGGCATACCCGGTTGGGGAGTCTTCACGAACAAGGAGCTGCAGGGCGGCGGTCCGCTCATCGACATCGGTGTGCATATGCTGGACACCGCGCTGTATCTCATGGGCTATCCGGAGCCGGAGACGGTCTTCGCCAGCACGTATCAGAAGCTGGGGACGAGGCCGGGCGTCGGCCTGAATGGCCAGTGGGACTGGCAGAACTTCTCGATCGAAGACATGGTGGTGGCGATGCTGAAGTTCCGGAACGGCGCCAGCCTGCTGCTGGAAGCCGCCTATGCCGCCAATGTCGAGCAGCGGGATGTGATGCAGGTCTCGCTGCTCGGCGATGCGGGGGGAGCCGATGTCTTCCCGCTCAAGATCTACCAGGAGAAGCATGAGACGCTGATCGATGTCACGCCGGTGTATCTGCCGGACAAGAGTCCGCGCCTGGCGATCATCGAGGATTTCGTGAGCAGCTGCATCGCTGGCAGGCCCGCTCTGTGCAGGCCGGCGGAAGGAACGATCCTGCAGCGGATCGTAGGCGCGATCTATCTGTCGGCGGAGCAGAATCAGGCGATCCGGTTGTGACAAGGGGACGCGTGACAGAGGACGGGGCTGTTACGGGATGCGTGTTACGTGTGTCATGGGGGGAGTTTCAGCCACATCTGCGTTACCGGTCTGGTGGTCCTTCGCATGACGTCGTCAGGATCGTCCGGAGAGGAGTGAGGGTCAGATGTTGTCCGTAGCATTGCTAAGCAAGTGGCATGTGCATGCCAGGGATTATGCGCGGGAAGCGCGCGCGCATCCGGAGATCGAGATCAGGCTCGTATGGGACGAGGTGCCGGAACGGGGCAGGGCATGGGCAGAGGAGCTGGGCGTTGCCTTCGAGCCGCGATTGGAGAGGGTGCTTGCCGATCCCGGCATTGATGGCGTCATCATCGCTTCCCCGACCCATATGCACAAGGAGATCATGCTGCAGGCGGCAGCGCATGGCAAGCATATCTTCAGCGAGAAGGTGTTGGCGTTCACGACGGAGGATTGTGAGGAGATCTTCCGCGTCGCTGACGAGCGCCACATTCATATCATGCTGGCCTTGAAGCGGCTCTGTGATCCTTATTATCTGTATGCCCAGCATGCCCTGGACCGGGGGCTGCTCGGCAAGCTGAATCTGATCCGCTGCCGTCTGGCGCACGGCGGAGGGATTCCGCGGGAGGATCGGCCATATGGCGAGTTGCCGCCGCATTTCTACGATCCTGAGCAGGCAGGCGGCGGGGCGCTGATCGACCTGGGAGCCCATCCGATCTATCTCGTGAATCGCCTGGCCGGCCCTGCGGCCGGACTGTATGCCAGGCTTAACCGGTCGATCCGCACAGAGGTTGACGACAACTCCGCGGTTCTGCTGGATTATGCCTCAGGGGCTCTGGGCATCATCGAAGCGGGATTCGTCAGCCACAACGCTTTCCTGCTGGAGCTTCATGGCACGGAGGGCATCTTGCTCATCGAGAAAGGGGGCATCCGCATCAGAAGCCGTCATCTCAACGGCGATGAATGGGTGGTGCCGGATGAGCTGCCGGAGCCGCTCCCGAGTCCCATGGCGCAATGGGTGAACTGGATCCTGAGGGGCGACTCCCCATCGATCACCAGAGAGGATATGTGGAGGTTGACGCAGATCAATCAGGCCGCCATCCGTTCGCAACTGGAGGGGCGCAGGGTGCAGCTGTAGAGAAGCAGATGTGCAGCATGGACGTTTTCGGAAATGGAGGAAGAACCTTGAGGATCAATCTTGGCATTATCGGGGCTGGGAGAATAGGAAAGATTCACGCGATGCATCTGGCACATCTGCCCGGGGTCAGGGTGAAGGCGATATCGGATATTCAGGTAGACCAGATCAAGCCATGGGCGGAGCAACTGGGCATCCCGGTCATCACGAACCGGAACGAAGAGGTCATGGAGGATCCGGACATTCATGCCGTGCTGATCTGTTCGCCGACGGATACCCATCTTGGCCTGATCCGCAGGCTGGCTGCGCTGGGCAAGCACATCTTCTGCGAGAAGCCGATCAGCTTCGATTACAAGCAGACGAAGCAGGTGATCGACGAGGTGGCGAAGGCGGGGGTGCTGCTGCAGACCGGGTTCAACCGGCGCTTCGACGCGAACTTCATGCGGGTGAAGCAGGCGATCGTCGCCGGCGACATCGGTAGGCCGCACCTGATCAAGGTGACATCCCGCGATCCGGAGCCGCCGCCCTATGAATATATCAGGTCTTCGGGTGGACTCTTGCTCGACATGAGCATCCATGATCTGGATATGGTCCGGTATCTGAGCGGCAGTGAGGTGGAAGAGATCTATGCGCAGGGGGCGGTATTGGTCGACCCGAAGATCGGCGAGCTGGGCGATATCGACACCGCCGTGATCATGCTGAAGCTCATGAACGGGATGCTGGGCGTGATCGACAACAGCCGGAGATCCGTCTACGGTTACGACCAACGGGTCGAAGTATTCGGTTCCGGGGGCAAGCTGGTCGTTCATAACGAGTATCCCAATCAGGTGGAATGGAGTACCGCCGACGGGACGTACCGGGATAAGCCGAAATTTTTCTTCCTGGAACGGTACAAGGATTCGTATCTGGCGGAGATGCTGGCCTTCGTCCATGCGATCCGCCATCGTCAGCCTGTCCTGGTCGACGGCTACGATGGTCTGCAGGCCGAACTGCTCGCTTACGCCGCCAGGAAGTCGCTGGAGGAGAAACGCCCGGTCAGGATCTCAGAGATGTTCGTCAGTTAAGGAGGTTGGATGATGGCTACGGTTCGATTGACGATGGCTCAGGCGTTGATTCGCTTCCTGGATCAACAGTATGTGTCGCTGGATGGGGTGGAGCGGAAGTTCTTCCGGGGCGTGATGGGCATATTCGGCCACGGCAATGTGACGGGCATCGGCGAAGCTCTGGAGCAGGATCCAGGGAACCTCATATTCATCCAGGGGAAAAATGAGCAGGGCATGGTCCACGCGGCCACCGCCTATGCCAAGCAGAACAATCGCATGGAGACATTCGCCTGCACGACCTCGATTGGCCCCGGCGCCCTGAATATGGTGACGGCCGCCGCAACTGCTACGGTGAACCGGATCCCGGTGCTGCTATTGCCAGGCGATATCTTCGCCGATCGTGGGCCCGATCCCGTATTGCAGCAGATCGAGGATCCGACTGACTATACCGTCTCCGCCAATGACGCGTTCAGGCCGGTCAGCCGGTACTGGGACAGGATCATGCGTCCGGAGCAGCTGATGAGCGCCTGCCTGCAGGCGATGCGCGTGCTCACCGATCCAGCTCTGACGGGGGCGGTCACGCTGGCGCTGCCGCAGGATGTGCAATGCGAGGCCTATGACTATCCGCTGTCGTTCTTCGAGAAGCGGGTTCACCATATCGACCGCCGTCCGGTCGCCGCATCGGCCTGCAGACGGGCGAGCGAGCTGATCCGGAGGAAGCGGCGGCCGCTCCTGATCGCTGGTGGCGGGGTCCATTATTCGCTGGCGACGGATGCCCTGCGCCGGTTCGCCGAGCGGTTCCGCATCCCGGTGGCGGAGACCCAGGCGGGCAAGAGCGCGATGCCCTGGGATCATCCGCTCTATATGGGAGCGATCGGCGTGACGGGCTCGCTGGCAGCGAATCGCCTGGCCAGGGAGGCGGATCTGGTCATCAGCGTGGGCAGCCGCTTGCAGGATTTCTCGACGGGACCGCGTTCCGGCATCCCGAGGTGGAGTTCGTGAATCTGAACATCCAGTCCCAGGATGCGATCAAGATGAACGGCCATGCGGTGGTCGGCGATTGCAGGGAGGCGCTGCTGTCGCTGCAAGCGGAACTGGACGGGTATCAGGCCGCATACGGATGGGAGGAGCTGCGAGCCTTGAAACAGGAGTGGGACGCGGAGGTCGACCGCCTGTATGCGCTTGAGCTGCCGGAGGGCCTGGCGCAGACGGCGGTGATCGGCGCGATCAACGAGACGATCGACGAGGATGCCGTGATCGTCTGCGCCGCCGGCAGCCTGCCGGGCGACCTGCATCGCCTGTGGCGGTGCAGACGGCCGAAGACCTACCACATGGAGTACGGCTTCTCCTGCATGGGATATGAGGTGGCCGGCGCCTTCGGCGTGAAGCTGGCGGAGCCGGGGCGCGAAGTGTACGCGCTGGTGGGCGACGGCAGCTATCTGATGCTCCACTCCGAACTGCTGACGAGCATCCAGGAGGGCATGAAGATCAACGTCATCCTGTTCAACAATCACGGCTACCAATGCATTCACAACCTGCAAAGAGCCCATGGCAGCTCCGGCTTCGGCAACGAGTTCCGCTATCGCGATGGCGGCGGTCGGCTGAACGGCGACTGGCTGGAGATCGACTATGCCGGCTACGCCGCCAGCCTGGGCGCCCGTTCATTCCGGGCGAGGACCATCGGGGAGCTGAAGGCGGCGATCCGCATGGCGCAGCGGGAGAAGGTATCGACGCTGATCGAGGTGAAGGTTCTGCCCGGCACCAGCACGGACAACTATGAGTCGTGGTGGCGGGTGGATACGGCGGCCGTATCCCGCAGTGAGCGGGTGCGGCAGGCTTATCGCGACCATCTGCCGCACCGCGGGCAGGCGTTGCGTCTGCCGTGATGCATTCGCTTCGACAGCGGCATCCGTGACCCATCGCACGGGCCATGCGCCGGTCGTCGTGCCCAGGCGGCTCCTGGCTGCCGCCTGTGAGATACCGTTTGATCGGAACTTATCCTGGGAAGGTGGAATTGGCATGCGAATCCATCGGTGGAGCTTCGGCATCTCGCCGATCAACTGGGTCAATGAAGATGATCAATCGATCGGGGATCACTATACATTTGAGCATTTGCTGGACGACTTCTCAAGCCTCGGCTTCTCCGGAACCGAGATGTGCCGCAAGTTCCCGCGGGAGCCGGAGGAGTTGAAGCGCCGCCTGGAGGAGAAGGGCCTTGTGCTGACTTCCCAATGGAAGGGCGTCATCTTCTCGGACCCGGCGCTGCGTGAATCTGAGCTGGCCGCCTATCGGGAGCATGTGCGGTTTCTGCATCGGATGGGGGCGAAACACGTCGTCACCTGCGAGATCGGCGGCTCCCCGCATGCCGATCCGCGCCGGGCTCCCGGGGGCACACAGGTGGAGCGGCTCAGCGAAGAGCAATGGCGCCATGTGGCCGAAGGTCTGGAGCAGGCGGGCAGGATCTGCCAGGAGTACGGCATGAAGCTTGTGTACCATTATCATGCGAGCACCGTGGTGGAGAGCGGCGAGGAGATCGACCGGCTGCTGAGCATGACCGACCCCGGTCTTGTCCATCTGCTCTACGATACCGGCCATGCGTATTATGGCGGCAGCGATCCCCTTGTCCTGCTGAAGAAGCATGTCCGGCGGATCGCCTACATCCATCTCAAGGATGTGCGCGGCGAAGTGCTGAAGCGGGTGCGGGAGGAGCGGATTCCTTTCGTGGAGTCGGTGAAGCAAGGGGTGTTTACCGTGCCCGGTGACGGGAGCATTGATTTCGCCCCGATCTTTCAGGAGTTGTACAGGCGAGGGTATGAAGGGTGGATGATCATCGAGGCGGAGCAGGATCCGCTCGTCGCTGAGCCTTATGCCTATGCCGAGAAGGCCATCGCATATATCCGCGAGCTCGCGGCGGCCTTGCCGACAGAAGAGGCGGGTTGACGCAAGACCTGAGACCGGGACGCTGATGAACGGGCATCGCTGGGGTCATGCCAACCGCAGGGAGCATGTGGAGGAAGTGCATGCAGGCAGGCTGAGGAAGATCCCGAAGGCTCAGGCAAGCCAAGGCAGGTCCGGGAAGGTCCCGGAAAGCTCAGGCAAGCCCAGGCAGGTGGTCAGGGCATGCTCGTGAAGACCCCGTTTGCCATATCGATCAAGGTGACAAGGAGTGAGAGGATGAATCCGATTCGGTTTCCCGAGGGGCGGGCGCTGGATTGCATCGGCATCGGACGCTTGTGCATCGACCTCAACGCCAATGAGATCCACCGGCCGATGGAGGAGACGTTGACATTTACGAAGTATCTGGGCGGATCCCCGGCGAACATTACCGTCGCCATGACCAGGCTTGGCCTCAGAACCGGCTTTATCGGGCGGGTGTCGAACGATCCGTTCGGACGCTATATTCTGAAGTATCTGACCGACCTGTCCGTGAATACCGAGCATATCGTGACGGACCGGTCCGGCAGCGTGACGGGGCTGGCCTTCACGGAGATCAGGTCGCCCACGGAATGCAGCATTCTGATGTATCGCGACAATGTGGCCGATCTGAAGCTGGAGCCGGGCGACATCCGGGAAGACTATATCGCCAGCTCGCGGGCGCTGCTCATCTCGGGAACGGCGCTGGCGAAGAGCCCGTCGCGGGAGGCGGTGTTCCTGGCGCTCGAGTACGCCCGCAAGCACGGTGTGGTGACGATCTTCGATATCGACTATCGTCCGTACACATGGGCGACGAAGGAGGAGGTCGGCATCTATGGCCGGCTCGTCGCGGAGAAGAGCCAGGTGATCATCGGCGGCCGGGAGGAGTTCGACCTGCTGGAGCTGGCGAAGGATGGGCGTGAAGCGGATGACGCAGCGACGGCGCATACCTGGTTCAACCATGCCGCCCGGATCGTGGTGGTGAAGCATGGCGGCGATGGCTCCATCGCCTTCTCCAGGGATGGAGGCGTCTTTAGGGGACGAACCTTCCCGACGCAGGTGGTGAAGACCTTCGGCGCCGGCGATGCCTTCGCCGGTGCTTTCATCTACGGCCTGATGCAGGGGTGGGAGATCCCGCGATGCCAGCTGTACGGCAGCGCGGCGGCTTCGATCGTGGTGGCGAGCCACAGCTGCTCGGATGCGATGCCGACGCTGCAGCAGATCGAGGAGCATATGCGCAAGTATGACTAGGTGCGAAGGGAGCGGGCTGCAGCATGTTGATGCCACTGAAGCCGTTGGTCGATGAAGCGGCAGACCGGCCGCACGCGATCCCGGCGTTCAACGTTTACGGTTATGAGGATGCGATCGCCGTGGTCCGCGCTGCCGAAGCGATGCAGGCGCCGGTCATCCTGGCGGCCAATCTCCCGGCGATCCGCCATATGCCGCTGCCGTATCTGGCGCCTCTCTTGCTGCAGGCGGCCAGGGAAGCCTCTGTCCCGGTGTGCGTGCATCTGGATCATGGTCCGTCGCTCGAGTCCGTCCAGGCGGCGATCGACCACGGATTCACCTCGGTCATGTTCGACGGTTCGCAGCTGCCGCTGGAGGAGAATATCGCCGTGACCAGGCAGGTGGTGAGGTTGGCGCGCAAGGCTGGGGTCAGCGTGGAAGCGGAGGTCGGCTCCGTAGGTTACAGCGATCCGTCCCTGAATATGAAGCACGAGCTGTCCGACCCGGTGGAGGTGGAACGCTTCGTCCGCGAGACCGGAGTGGATGCGGTGGCCGTATCCATCGGCACGGTGCATCGGATGGAGGAACAGACGGCTACCCTCCGCTTCGACCTGTTGCGCGAGATCGAGCGGCGCGTCCGCACGCCGCTCGTGATCCACGGATCGACGGGGGTGCCGGACGGGGACCTGCGCAGGCTGGCGAGCCACCGCGTGGCGAAGATCAATATCGGCACGGCGCTGCGCATGGCATTCGGCAGGTCGCTGAGGGAACAGATGCTTGCGGATCCGCATGCCTTCGACCGGATCGCCTGGTTCAGGCAAGCGATGGAGGCGGTCAGGCAGACAGCGATCGACAAGTTTCATCATCTTGGATGGGGGGCTGACAAGTGAGCGCTCAGGTCTTGTATAATTATGTCAATGGCAGATGGCAGGAAGCGTCCGCCACGCGATATGAAGAAGTGCCGAATCCCGCCACCGGCGAGCTGCTGGCGAAGGTGCCCCTGTCCGGTCGGGAGGATCTGGATCGCGCGGTGGAAGCGGCGGAGGCGGCCTTTCAGGAATGGAAGCGTTACCCTGTGCCGAAGCGGGCGCGGATCCTGTTCAGGTTCCAGCAGCTGCTGGTGGAGCATTGGGAAGAACTGGCCGAGATGATCACCCGCGAGAACGGCAAGAGCTACCGGGAAGCTTATGGCGAGGTGCAACGCGGCATCGAATGCGTGGAGTTCGCCGCCGGCGCGCCGACGCTGCTGATGGGCAGCACGCTCCCGGATATCGCCACGAATCTGGAATCCAGCATGTATCGCTATCCCCTGGGGGTGGTCGGCGGGATCACGCCGTTCAACTTCCCGATGATGGTGCCGTGCTGGATGTTTCCGTTAGCCATCGTATGCGGCAATACCTTCGTCCTGAAGCCGTCCGAACGGACGCCTATGCTTGCGAATCGTCTGGCCGAGCTGTTCGCGCAGGCTGGCCTGCCGGACGGAGTGTTCAATATCGTGCATGGTGCACATGACGTGGTGAACGGGATGCTGGCGCATCCGCGCATCGCTGCGATCTCCTTCGTGGGTTCACAGCCTGTGGCCGAATATGTGTACAGGACAGCGGCTGCGGCGGGCAAGCGGGTGCAGGCGCTCGGCGGCGCGAAGAACCATACGATCGTCATGCCCGACGCCGATCTCGACCTGGCGGTGAAGGAGATCATAAGCGCCGCCTTCGGTTCGGCCGGGGAGCGCTGCATGGCCTGCTCCGTCGTGGTGACCGTAGGCGATATTGCGGAGCCGCTGGTTGAACGTCTGGTGGCGGAGGCGAGGGAGCTGAAGATCGGCAATGGCCTGGATAAGGGTGTATTCCTCGGGCCCGTCATCCGCGAAGCCCACAAACAGCGCACGATCGGCTACATCGTATCGGGCATCGAGCAGGGCGCCGTCCTGAAGCTGGATGGACGCCATGCCGACGCCGCGCATGGCGACGGATACTTCCTGGGGCCGACGGTGTTCGATCACGCCGGACCGGACATGAAGATCTGGCAGGAGGAGATCTTCGCCCCCGTCCTGCAGATCGTGCGCAGGGCTACGCTGGAGGAGGCGATCGAGCTGGCCAACCGGTCGGAGTTCGCCAATGGCGGCTGCATCTTCACGAGCGACGCCGGGGCGATCCGCCAGTTCCGCGAGGAGATGCACGCGGGGATGCTGGGCGTCAACGTGGGCGTACCGGCGCCGATGGCATTTTTCCCTTTCTCGGGGTACAAAAAATCGTTCTACGGCGACCTCCATGCGAACGGGCGTGACGGCGTGGAGTTCTACACCCGCAAGAAAATGGTCGTGGCGCGTTACGTCTAGACGTCAACCGGCAGGAGGTGGGCCGGATCTGCGTCGGGAGAACCCTTCACGGGCCCGGATGAAAGGGAATCGCGTGGGACAGGAGACGGGGGAGGCGAGTTCACATGGCAACAGTACCGCTAAAATTAATCAAGCTCAATGATCAGGAAGTGGCGGAGGCTCTGGAGCTGCAGGTTCGTGAATCGGGCAGTCGGCATGCGGGCGGAATCCGGAATCGATTGACCGGGATTCCGAGTCCCAGCCATGTCGGGACTGCCAGCTATATGGCGTCCATGGGGGCGGCGTTGGTGTTGCCGGAGTCCAGGTATTACCGCGATGAACAGGTGATCGACGCTCTGGATCGGGCCGCCGATTACATGCTTCGGAAGCAGCATGCGGACGGGACCATATCGCTGGGGAGCACCAATTTTCATTCCCCGCCTGACACCGGGTTCGTCGTGAACGGCTTCGTCCAGCTGGTTCGCCTGCTGGCTGCTGCCGATGACGAGCGGATCCGGGCGATCGCCGACAAGCTGAGGCTGTTCCTTGAGCGCACGATCCCCGCCATGCTGACCGGAGGGTGCCATACGCCCAACCATCGCTGGGTGATGACGGCAGCCCTCGCTTCGCTGTACGACCTGTTCGGCATGGAAGAGCTGGTCCGAAGAGCGGACGAATGGCTGGCGGAGGGCATGGATTGCACGCTGGACGGGGAGTGGACGGAGCGGAGCAACGGGATCTACAATACCGTGAGCGACATCATGCTGTTCTATGCGGCGACCTATCTGAGGCGGCCTCATTTGCTCGATTATGTGCGCAGGAATCTGAAGATGATGCGTTATCTGCTCCATGCCAACGGCGAGGTCGTGACCGACTATTCCGGCCGGCAGGACTATGGGGTCGTCCACGATCTGTCGGGCTATTATCTGGTGCTGAGGGTCATGGCCAGCCTCGATCGGGATCCCCTGCTGGCGACGATGCACGACCTGGCGCTGGAGAAGCTGACCGATCTCGGTCCGGTCAACCATCACGCGCTGCTCGGCTCCCTGATCTTCCCGGCCCAACTGGAGGACGTGGCGAGGGAGCCGTTGCCGGACGAGTATGCCGTCATCCTCAATGAGCATCATCCGGTGGAGCGGGATCTGGAGCGGATGAAGCAGGTCGGCCATCATGGTCAGATCGAGCACAGCAGCATGCACACCTCCTTCGGCGCGCCGGTGGCCAGGGTTCGCAAGGGCAGGACAAGCGCGACCGTGATGGCCCGCAACGCCAGCTTCTTCTCGCTGCATCACGGAGAGGTGAAGCTGCTCGGCGTGCAGATCGGCAGCTTGTTCATGCCGGGCGTGGTGGAGATGCATTCGCTGCGCAGGACGACGGACGGCTATGAGCTGGGCGCACGGCTCGAGAAGGGATACATCGGGCCGATTCCTGCAGAGCACCTGGGGCAGTCAGGGGCGGCGGAGGTAAGTCCGTGGTATCTGCTGCCGCATCAGCATCGTCCCCGGACTCATGTGCAGCAGCATCGGGTGACGGTGAAGATCCGGCAACAGGACACGCTCTGGGAGATCGAGGCGGCGAGCGATGAGCCGGAGGATGTGCTGACGCAGATCAGCTTCTTCTTCCCGAGGGGATGCTCCATATCCGGAGAAGGGCTCGTGGCTGGCGAGGGACAGGTGAAGCTGTGGACAGGAGGGAGCATCCTCTGTGAGTCGGGCAAGGATCGGATGGAGATCATGGACGGCCAGCAGGATCACCTGCTGTGGGAGATTCGCCATGCGGAATCCCCGCGCGGCGTCCAGACGTTGAAGGTGAATCTGCTGACGCCTTTCACCAAGACGTTCCGCATCCGGTTGTACTGATGGATTGGTGGATCGGGATCGGATGGGAGCGCGCTGGCGGGGGCATGCTGGCGGCATTTGCGGCTGGCGCATGTCAGGATGGCGTACTTGCGACAGGGGCGTGCCGGATGACGGAGCACCAAGCCCTCATCAGAAGTTGCGTGCGGAGGCGGGGAGGCTGATTCCCGTCGGGATCGGCTTCCGGCCGGTTGGCGCAGCGTTCATAGCAAACGTGCATGGACAGATGCACGAGACAGGAGGATGCGTATGACGATCAAGGAAGGTTATTCCTTCTCCACCATGTGGAATCTTCGCAGGCATACGGTCGGGCGCGAGATCATGGAAGAGATCAGGAGCCTCGGCTTCGAGCAGGTGGAACTGAATTACAATGTGACGGAAGCGTTGCTCACGACGATCATCCCGATGATCGAGCGGCAGGAGATCCGGATCTCCAGCGTGCACAATGTCTTCCCGTTCATCGATGACAAGGATTACGATACGGATTCGGTGATGCTCGGATACGACGACATGGACAAGAGGCGTCGGGCCATAGAGCTCCTGAAGCGCTCGGTCGACTATGCGCATCGCTTCGGGGCGAAGGGCGTCGTCGTTCATCCGGGAGAGGTGCCCTTCGACTACAACATCGACTCGGCGCTGAAGAAGCTGTGGCATGAGCATGGCAAGGATTCGCCGGAGTACCAGGCGCTGTGGAGCGAGATGAAGGCGAGGCGCGACGCGCTGGCGCCGATCTATGTGCGGCGCATCCAGGACAGCCTGGAGGAAGTGTGCGACTATATCGCGCGGAAGCAGTACGACGTCAAGCTCGGCATCGAGACCCGCTCCCGATGCTATCAGATCCCGACGCTGCAGGAGGCGGGTCAGATCATCGACAACCTGCAGGGAGCGCCGGTGTACCTGTGGTACGACATCGGGCATGGCATGATGATGGAGGCGATGGGCCTGTATGACAATGCGAAGGAAATCCAGGCGATGAAGCACAAGGTCCTGGGCGTCCATATCCATGAAACCGTCAACATGCTGGACCATTGGTGCCCCTATGTGCACAGCGGCGATGACCATACCTTCGATGCCTTCCTGCCGGTGATCGATGCGGCGCCGATCAAGGTGTATGAACTGCGGGCGCCATGCACCGCGGAGGAGATCGAACAGAGCTATCAGATCATGACGCGCAAGATCAGGCGGATGAGGGGTGAGGCCGATGAAGGAACTGGACATCGCTGAGCGATACGCGCCGATCCTGTATTTCGACCGCCTGGAGCCGTTCTTGCCTGTCCGGGTCGGGGTGACCGTGCTGCGTGAGGCTGGCCCTTCGCCCTCCTTCCGCCGGACATTCGCCTTCAGCGATGCACGGCTGGACTGCATCGTCGAATATGCGATCTATTGGGACTTCGATATCCAGCATCTTTATGAGCTGGAGCATGTCTGGGTCTATGTGGCGAGGGACGGCAGCGTGCTGGACGCGGAAGCGAGCTTTCACGGCAAGTATTTCAAGGGATTGCTGAAGGATCGCTCCAATCTGGAGGATACCCATGTGGTCCTTTACTCGCAGCCGGGCAAGCACGCCTTCTCGCCGATGGTCGAGTTGTTTGACCTCATTCCCGATCTGCACTCCTGCACGGATGAAGGAGCCGGTGCGGCGGGGTTGATCATCACCTCGCCCTTTGCCGGAGCCTATGAGACGGGAGAGCATATCGACAGGCTGGTGAGGGCCTATCTGCAGCAGTTTCGTTTTCGACCCTCGATGGTCTTTGAACGGTATGACATGCCGAAGGAGCTGTTCGTTCCCTGGGAGACGCTGCGACAGGAGGTGCCGGAGCGGATCCGCTCCATCGTGAAGCAACTGGAAGGGAGATAGATACGCCACGGAAGCAACGGCCGAGGGCTTGTTTCGCAAGCTCCCTCGGCCGTTGGTAACAGGATAGAATGGCTCATGATCCGATGCCGTCCTTATCGATCGCGGCCTCAGACAACCATTGCTCCCATTCTTGCTCCTCTTTCATTCCTTGCAACTGGCTCCTGATATAGTTGATATCAATTTCTTCATAGTACATCAGAAGCATACGATAGCCCCATTCGCGATCGACGCCTGATTGCCAATGTACCGCTGAGCGCAGTCTGTCGAGTATAATGTCTTCAATGCCGATCACATATACTCTTCTGTCTCCGACAGGCACCTCAGTGACTTTACCATAATCTCCTGTCAGAGTATTGCCGGGTATCTCCAGAGAGACGCCCAACACGGGATGGACCCAATCCTTGCCGATCTTTCTGAAATCCAATTGTTCCAGGACCTGTGACGCAGTTTCGTATCCATTCAACACAAGATCTATATCATAGGTCGTATATCCATTCATCGTATAAATTTCAACGGAGAGTCCCCCGACAATGATAGGTTTGATTCCATGATGTTCGAGCTGTTCCGTAATAATGGCTGCCGTAAGCATCATCTTCTCAAACTTGTCTTTGTCAGCAAGTTGTTGAAGAGCCTGTCTTGCTTCCTGATAATCTGGCAAGGATCAGCACCCGCCTTTCTCTGTCGTACCGGACAGTGCCTTCCGCCAGGGCTTCTCGAAGGGTTCGGCGAGCAATCTCGTTCAGAGCCCGAATCTCATCCGCATCTCTGGGCCGAGTACGTTTCATCGTCCAGCCTTGTTCCCTGGATTTTGCACGAAATTGACCGACAGCCTGGTTGACAAGACTGGCACGCTCATCACGTCTGGATTTGATTTGCTCAAGCGTCCATTGGCGCAAGACAGCTCCCTCCCCTTTGTCTAATTATTCCATGCTTGCATTTATTATATACCACGATGCCAGGACTCCACTATATTCAAGGCACATGCGTCTCCAATCACGCATGACCGTCCAGTTCTCGTCGCAGCTGCTCCAGGAAGGCGAGCATGAACGCATGTCTCTGCTCGGCCATCTGTCTGCCTTTGTCCGTCACCATCCGGTCCTTCAGCAGCAGCAGCTTCTCGTAGAAATGGGTGACTGAAGCGGTGGATTTCGTGCGATATTCCTCTGCGGACATCTCGGTCCTTGCCACTTCCGTTTCATCGTACAGCTTGCGTCCCCTGGCTCCGCCGTAGGCGAACGTCCGCGCTATCCCGATGGCGCCGATGGCATCCAGGCGGTCCGCGTCCCGCACGATCCTGGCCTCGATCGTCCTCGCCTCCAGTTCGTTCCCGCCATTGAACGACACCGACGCGATGATGTCGCGGATATGCTGCCGCTGTTCGCCTGTCAGCTCGAGCGCGTTCAGGATGCGCTCCTCCGCCTCCTTCGAGTCCGCGTACTTGGCATCGCTGACGTCGTGCAGCAGCACGGCCAGCCGGACGATCTCGCCATCCGCTTCCGGCTCCGTCTCCAGGATGGCTTCCGCATTTCGATACACGCGCTCGATATGCTGGTAATCATGGCTGGCATCCATCCGGTCGTAGATGGATCGGACCAATTCTTTGCATTTTGAAATATTATCCATGTTAATGAGCTCCTGGGTCGTAATGCTTATCCTACGATCTTCTCCGCATTTTCTTTGAACGACTTCACAGTCTCGACCAGCTTGCGCTGTTTCGTTCCATCGAAGAGCTTCAAGAAACTTTGCGGCTTGTCAAAAGGCGGTTTGGCGAGGTCCGCGACATTCTCAATATACCCGTTCTGAATAATATAATCGATGACCTTGCGGACGAATACGATCTGCTGCTGAGTCAAAGATTCATCGTTGATAAACTCCGAGAATGCCCGCATGACCGCTTCAGGCTCGAGCTTGGCGATCTTGCGCACCAACAGGCCGAATGGCGTGTTGTTAAACTCGCGCCTGTAATCATCTGCTGTTCCCAACTCACCCGTGAAGATCTTCTCCAGCGATTCATAATCTCCCGCCGTGAGCGGGATATTGTTGCGCAATTTATAGATTGCGATATGATCCCGATTCTCTTCGATATAGCGGTTTACTTTCAGCTTGTAGTCTTCGAAACTGTAGCCACTGTCGATCGGCAAGCCTTCGCGGACGTACAGGACTTCATCGCGCAGGTTTGTGTAGATAGGGCTGATGCCGCTCGAGTCGTCAACAGTAAACTTGGCCAGATCACGAAGCTCAACCCGTATCCGTTCATAATCAAAGATTGTTGCATGATGCCAGAATTCATCGCTTTCTACGGTTCGGATAAGCTCCAGTTTATGGCGTACAGCCGGTATCGTGGCACGTTCCGTCAGCAGGTTGTGAGCGAAGTCTTTCAATGTTTTCTGATTGCGCGTGTATTGCCTGTTATTCTCCAGAGCATAGACCATCAGCCCATACATGAGGTTGTCGAACCGCTTGGCATGCTCGTCCCGTTCATCCATGTAGACGAGTGAAGCAAGCTCCTGATTCAAGGTCATAACATCAGACTCGGACAGAACCTGGAAGGCGTTACGTTCCTTGAATCTTTCCACAAATTGCAACTTCAGTTTCACCGCGATCAGTTCCGTGTTCAATGCTCGTATCTGCCCGACGACAGTATCGATCAGAGCTTCACGCATCTTCTGGCCAGCATCATTGGCAAAGTCAGCATGTTGCAGATGACGTATCAGTTTGACTCGCTTCTGGAAGATGGATTCCGTAATGCTGACGGCTTCATTGCCAGAAAGTCCTTCCTTATACTGACGGAAAAATTCAAAATTGTCGAGATAATCAAAGATGACGAACCTCGTCTTGTCTTCTCCCGGACCGAACAGATCCTTACACAACCGCGTGCCACGGCCGATCATTTGCCAGAATTTCGTCTTGGACCGCACCCTTTTGAAGAATACCAGATTGACCACTTCCGGGACGTCGATGCCTGTATCCAGCATATCTACCGACACGGCAATGTGTGGATAGCTGTCTGCCTGTTTGAAATTGGTAATGGCATCTTCGGCATAGGCGTCTTCGTAGGTGATCTTCTGGATGAACTGTTCCCCCAGGTGTGGGTACAGTTTATGGAAGCGATCGACGATGTATTGGGCATGACGTTTATTCTGGGCGAAGATGATCGTCTTGCCGATGCGGTCGCCGCCAGCGACCTTGATGCCCTTGGTCATCAGATCCTGCAGGACCGTATCAACCGTGTTCTGGTTGAATATAAACTCGTTGATCTCAGGAGCAGGAATCTCCTCCGGTATATTTCCTTCTTCATCTGCAAAGTCTTCTTCGTACTTCGCCTTGTCCTCTTCGGTTAATTCATCATAGGTGATCCCTTCGGACAGGAATTTCAGGCTGACCTCGATATTGTGGAACGGCACGAGTACATGATCCTGCTCCACAGCCGTTTCATATTCATAGGCATAGGTCGGGACCCCTCTCTCCACCTCGAAGAAATCGTAAGTATTGCGATCGACATCTGACTTCGGAGTTGCTGTTAGTCCCAACATGATGGCATCGAAATATTCGAAAATGGCTTGATATTTGTTGAAAATGCTGCGGTGTGCTTCATCGATGATGATCAGATCAAAATGCGCCGGCGTATACAATCTCGAACCATCTTCCGACCTGGCGGTGTCAATCGTGTTGAGAATCGTCGGGTAGGTGGAGAATACGATCCGGGCCAGTTTGTCGTCGCGTGGATCCAGCAGGTTGCAGAGCGTCATGTCCTTCAGGTACTTGCGGAAGTCATTCCTGGCCTGTGTCACCAGTGAGCGACGGTCAGCCAGGAACAGGACATTGGTCACATATCCGCCGCGCGACAACACATCGGTCAAACTGGCAGCGGTTCTGGTCTTGCCTGTTCCTGTAGCCATAACCAATAGCGCCTTGCGATGTCCGGCTTGAATGTGCTCGGTTACGGCGCGAATGGCCTCCTTCTGATAGTAACGATCTGTGATCCGATCATCGATGCGAATCTCGTTCAGCGGTTTGCGGCTCGACCGGCGGTTCATCAGCTTCTCCAGGTCTCGGCGGGAGAACAGGCCGCTGACTTTACGTTGAGGTGAGTCTGGCGACTCCCATATATTCGTCTCGAAGCCGTTCGTCGTAAATATGATCGGACGACGGCCTGTCATTCGCTCCAGGCAGTCTGCATACAGCTTGGCTTGATGGGTGCCGCTCTTCGGATCCCTGGATGTGCGCTTCGCTTCGATCAAGGCGAGAGGGAGGCCATCTTTGCCATACAGGACATAATCGACATACCCAACGCCTTCATCGTTGGGCATGCCGGTTACTTCGACTTCTTCGCGCACATCGTCTCCGAACGTCCAGCCAAGCAGTTTCAGATCGACATCGATGTATTTCTTCCTCGTCTCGTATTCCGATGGATCGATAGGCGTAAAATGTCGTTCTTTCTTATGTTGATCACGTTCAGCGGTGTATCGTGCGCTCATCGCGGCGACCTGGGCCCGCAGAGCTTCGAGCTCTGCTTCCTTCTGTTCGAGCAGGCTTTGTTGCTCTTTCACCTTCGCTTCATCGATTACGACGATCCGCTCGGGCACGAGGTTCTCGTCGAAGAATCTCTCTTCGTAGTCCGAGCCATAGCAGTAGTCGATCCATTGCACGAATTCGAACACGGCGGCAAGTGAGAGGAGAGCCTCACTTCGCGTCACGACCTTGTCAGTGTGAACAGCGATGTTGCCCAGTTTCACGATGTACAGCAATTTCTGCCACGTCTTGTGATCGACGGCGAAGCGGAACGTTGGCTCATGCAGGAGTGACTGCAAATTATCCTTGTACGGCATACGGATGGTATTGTCTGCGGCATAAACCCACTTCACAGCCAGTTCCAGCGCTTTGCGACTGCCCACAGCAGACATTGCTGGCGATGTCGCCAGCACCCGCTCCGCTTCGATGCAAGCCGCTGCAAACATTTGATATTCAGTTTTACCGTTCAGGAAATCAAAATTTGCAGCCAAACTTGTTCACCTCGAATATTTGGTAGATAGGGTGTAAGCCTATACGTTAGTCATCGAAGTATTTGCTCATGAGGCTGTCGAACAGGAGTTGCGTCTCGTTGATGGCTTTTTTGATGAGAGCTTTTTGGGATTCGATCTGGGTGACGATATCGGCGAATTTGTCTTGTATCGGCAATGGAGGTACTGGAATCTCAAAAGATCTTATCATACCCAGTGTCAAATTTTTCTGACGAACGCCTCTTCTGTTCGAGAGAAAAAAATCTCTCATTAATTTACAACAATCATATAGCCATTCAATGTTAACGAGATTCTTATTAACAGCTATATTTGCACATGCTTGATTAGATGAAGATTTGCTGGTCAAGATGCCTAATTTAAATGCAGCAGTATCGTACATTCCAATAAGCATACTATTTTCGTCGAATAGTTTTGCTGAACTGGAAGATAGTGCTGATATGGTAATCTTCTCTTTTGATTCATGTAGATACCTAGAATTTAGCTCGCCAGCAGAAAACCAATTTATATCCCCATTAAAGAATGAGCTATTGCTTCGCGGTGGTGTGCCACCACTGTTTAATGTACCTATCTGATCGAATGGCTTTACCTCCCACCCTCTCTCATTCGTCACAGGATCCCCAAACATCTCATAAAACACCGACTTGATAAGTTGATCCAGTTCCTCAAGTTGTTGCTTGCGAAGTGCTAATAACTCGGAAACAGTGTCGAGTTCATGTGCAATTTGCTTTTGGATGTCCAGGGGAGGGAGGGGAATTAATAAGTCCTTAAGGACACTAGAACTTATTCCTTGAATAGTAGCTCCTCGTTTTAATGAATTTATGAGATTAGAACGGCTAGAAATAAAAGATATTAGATAAGGTTTATGTAGTATACTTTCCTCAATATCCTCAATAGAAATGATGTCTTGATTAGTAGCCATAGCTACCTTATTTATTGCTGTCTTACCTACGCCTACCCGTATACCAATCATTACTGAGTTTGGTTTAATTAACTTTGTTGAACTTTTTTTAAGTGCTTCATCGCTGATAAACTCTACTGCGTCACTTTCATCAATCATTTTTTTGCCTAATGCAACAGTTGTAATCCATGGAATGTCCCCTTGAAAGAACTCGGGTTTACTCCTCGAAGGCGTACCGCCAGTCCTAAAATTTCCCAGATCACCTAACCGTACCTTCTTCCACTTACTCACTGAGCATCCCCCTCAGTTCCTGCATCTTCGAAGCGATCTCAGCGTTGAGCTTGTCCAGTCGGTCCAGGATCACAGAAGGAGGATCGTACTCAACCTTCTCGTATACGATCTCTTTATATCGGTTAATGGACAGATCATAGCCGTTCTCCACGATCGATGCTTTGTCGACGAAGAAGCTTTGCTCCGTACGTTTGCGGTCTTTCTCGGCCTCGAGGTTGTGGAAACGTGCCAGAATATCTGGAATGTCGTTAGCGTCGATTGGATTTCGTCTGTCGTCAAGGGAGTAACCGTCAGCCTTCATATCATAGAACCACACCTGGTCCGTACCGCCAGCATCTGTCTTCGTAAAGACCAAGATCGCCGTACTCACGCCAGCATATGGCTTAAATACGCCGCTCGGCATGGAGATTACGGCCTCCAGCTTGTGGTTTTCGACCAATTCCTTGCGAAGTGACTTGTGTGCCTTCGTCGTGCCGAACAGGACTCCGTCCGGAACGATCGCTGCACAACGTCCGCCTTTGCGAAGCATGCGAAGGAACAACGCGACAAAGAGCAGTTCCGTCTTCTTGGTATCGCAGACAGCCTTCAGATTGTCATGAATGCTCTCGGCGTCAACCGTACCCGTAAACGGCGGATTGGCGAGGATGATGCTGAATTCCGAGGAATGGTTGTTTTCCTTGGATACGCTGTCCAGATATTCGATCTTCGGGCTCGTGATGGAGTGCAGCATCAGGTTCATCGCCGACAGACGAAGCATCGTCCGATCGGTGTCAAACCCGGTCATCAAAGTAGAAGTAAAATGGTCCCATTGTTCTGGCGTCATCGAATCGCCATATTTCTCACGGATATATTCGGCAGACGACACCAGGAAGCCCGCTGTGCCACACGCAGGGTCACATATACGATCGTCGGGTGTAGGATTGAGCAAGCGAACCATCAGATCGCGGATATGCTTCGGCGTGCGGAATTGTCCGTTCTGGCCCGCTGTAGACAGCTTGCTCAGCATGTATTCGTACAGATCTCCCTGCATATCGAGATCCTGGATGTCATGTTCATACAGCTCGTCCAGGCCCGTGATGATCTTCTGAAGTACCTGTGGAGTAGGGATCAGGAAGATCGCATCCTGCATATAGCGGGAAAATGCTGTCGCCTGGTCGCCACCGAGCGATTTGATGAAGGGGAACACTTTCAGACTAACAATATCGAAAATCTCACGCGGGTCCTTCGTCTTGAACTGACTCCAGCGCATCGACTGGCCTTCAGGAGTTTGCGGGAAAATTTTGGGCACCGATTCGCCTGTTAACGCTTCAAGTTGCTCGTTCTCCAATTCCTTCTCATCCAGGGAACGGATGAACATCAGATAGGTCAACTGCTCGATGACCGTAATCGGATTGGAAATGCCACCTGCCCAGAGATCTGTCCAAATTTTATCTACCTTGTTGCGAATCTCGCCTGTTAACATAGATGAATCAACCTCACCATGTAATCTCTACAATCAATAATAGCATGAATAGTTCTTCTAACCTATCCTGAAGTTGACATCATTTCGGAAAAACCGCAAAAAATCGATATTATTCTACAGCAACTTGTCACTTCTTCCTCCTGATGCCGTAATATCTCATGCCGACCGGGATGCCTCGGATCTCCAACACCCCCTGGTAGATGAGCTCCCGCACCCTGTGTTCCAAATATTCATATCCGATATCCTGCTCACATTCCCCCAACGCCTGTCCGATCAGGCGGGCGGACATGATGAACCGGTACGTGCCGTCGCTTGCGGGCGGATTCACCTCGTCCAGGGTGTCCAGCAGAAATGCGTCATAATAATCGGCGGGCACTTCGACGATCGCGCCATCCCGCCAGATGCGCAGGACTCCGCCTTGCTCCGATAGCGCATGCCATTCTCCGGCCAGGCGTGCGATGTCCCCCTTCGACAGCCGGCGCGCGGCGCCATCCATCCTCAGGATCGCCTGCTTCAGCTTGCTGTGCGGGATCTCCCCGGAGCGCAGGTACTCGATATGAGCGTCCGGTCGGTTAAACAGCTCCTCGCAGATGGCGGCGGCGTCGCAGACGCGAATCGGATTCGGCAGATGGCGCAGCAGATGCATCGCATAACGCATCCCCGCCTGCTCCCGCACGCTGCGGCTTGTCCAGACGATGATCTCCGCCTGCTCCGGAATCTGCTCCAGCTGGCTCCGTGTCCGGCTGTGCTCCTCCTCCACATCCGTATAGATGAGATCAACGGCCTCCACGATGTTCTGCCGGAACCACTTCCACCGCGCCTCGCGACCCTCGGGAGAGTCGAGTCCGCCGAGCGGGCCGATGGCGTAATTGTCCGCGAGTATGATGAGCTTGTGCCTATCCGCCAGACCAAGCTCTGTCAGGGCCAGCCTCATGCTGCCGGCGAAGGAATCCCCGATCGCGATATGCACGTGGGTGCAACCCGGAGCGGGGCTCCAGGTCGATCGCGGGTCCGGCTGAGGCACCAACTCATCATATAGCTCGATCAGCCTGTCGATCGGATCGCTTGCCGCATCCGGCGTTTGCTTCAGTCTTCCGATCTGGATCAGAGCCAGTTGCAGACAGGATCTGACTGTTTCGTTGTCCAGCCGGCTGACCGCCTTTTTGATCTCCGTGATCTCTTTCATCTTCGGATACCCTCCTGCCCTCGAAGTGGTCATCTGTCTATCAAGCATACCATGATGCAGATTCAGCGTCACGGAAGCTTGACAACTCCGGGGAGAGAAGCGAATTTACGATTATATGCTTGAATCATACTTCTACATACCTGGTGTATGCGCAAAAGGTGGCATGGCATTTGAAACTGACAGCATGGAAGCAAAGTATGGCCAAGGGAAACCTGCATTGGTTTGATATCGTCTATGCAGCCGTGCGCACCTCCTGGCTGGTATTGGCGTTAAGGGATCTGATCGCCAATCCGGAGCGGATCCTCCCCACCTCACATCCCATCATCACCACCGGCGCCATCGGGCTGGTCGCCGGTTGGATCACCGCCTGTTTCCTGATCCCGCTTCTTTGCTATTTCTCCAGGAAGCTGAAGCCGTACAGTCCGCTTATCGAGCTCGTCCTGATCGCCCCGTTGATCCTGTTCCTGGCCGGTGAGCCATCCGCATTTGACCTGTACAATCTGCCGGTATTCACGATCGGCTATTTCACCTTTCGCAAGCGTTATGCCTGGTTCTATGTGCCGACCGTCCTCCTCATCCCGGGGCTGGCGGGCGTGCTCTATGATTATCCCATCGAGGCGATCGCCAACGAATGGCTGGACAATTCGATCATGTTCATCATCGGCATCTGCTTCCGCATCATGATCAACACGCATCTGAAGATGAGGACGATGATGCAGATCATCAAGGATCAGAATCAGACCCTTGAGCTGTATGCCAGGCAGATCGAAGAGCTTGCGATCGTCGAGGAGAGAAATCGCATCGCCAGAGAGCTGCATGATACCGTCGGGCATACGTTCACCTCAACCATCCAGGGGATGGAGGCCGTTTATTATCAGATGGATGCGTCTCCGGCGGCAGCCAGGGACAGCCTGAAGCAGCTGATCGATTACGCGCGCACGGGCTTCAACGACGTCCGCAGGAACATCCACCAGATGGCCGTCTATGAGGATGAGCGCTCCCTGAGCAAGAGCCTGGCGAAGATCTCCGATGACTTCGGCGTGCACACCGGAACCCGCGTGATCGTGGAAGTAAGCGGCGAGGAGCCGGACAGGCTGTCCGCTTCGGAAGCGGTCCGGGTCACGTTGATTCGCTGCCTGCAGGAGGCGCTGACCAATGCGAAACGCCACGGCCATGCGACGGAGATCGCGGTGAAGCTGTCCTATGCGCCGGGGCAGATCGCCATGACCGTCGTTGACAACGGCATCGGTCAGGATCATATCGAAACGGGCTTCGGCCTGAATGCCATGAACAACCGGGTCGCCAGTCTGAACGGCACGCTGGAGATCCGCTCGCAAGTCAATCAGGGAACCAGCGTGACTTGCACCATACCTCTGAAAGCGGGTTGAGAACATGAAATCGATCAACGTCATCATCGTGGAAGACCAGCTGCTGATCCTGAACAGCCTGAAGATCATTCTGAATGCGACGGAGGATATCGAGGTTGTCGGTTCGGCGTTGAATGGGCAGGAGGCCTTGCAGCAGATCGAGCAGCTCCTGCCGGATATCGTGCTGATGGATGTGAATATGCCCGTGATGGACGGGTTGGAGGCGACGAGGATCGCCAAGGAGAAATGGCCGTCCGTCAAGATCATCATGCTGACCACCATGCAGACGCGGGAATCCGCCATCGGTGCGCTCGATGCCGGGGCTGAAGGATATATCCTGAAGGCCATCGATCCGATGGATCTGGCCGCCGCCATTCGCCTCGTCAGCCGAGGCGAGACGATGATCTCCCAGGAAGTCGCCAGGCTGCTGTTCTCGAAGCCGCTCGGAACTTCGGCGCCGCAGCCGCAGGCGAGCGAGCTGGACGAGCTGTCGGAGAGGGAGCTGGACGTCCTGAAGTGTCTGGCCGACGGCTTGACCAACAGCCAGATCGCCGAGCGGTTGTTCCTGTCCGATGGAACGGTCCGCAACTACATATCCGGCATCTACAGCAAGCTGAACGTGCACAGCCGGATGGAAGCGGTGAAGAAGGCGAAAGGGATGCTGTGAGGGCGGTCCGATAAGGGAATCAGGCGAGTTTGATCAAGCTCCGGAGAGATCCGGTGCTTTTTTTGTCCTCATATGACATGCTTATGACAACGTTATGACAACCTTCACTATTCGCCTGTGACAGCCATTCTGTACGATTAGGTCATCAGATGATGGCTCAAGCGAATGAGCCGAATGGTCAAGGAGTGGATAACCATGATCAGGAAAGTGGCTGTCTGGATCAAAGCCGTGGTATTTGCCGTTGTCGCATCGTTGCTCGGGTTCGGATACACGGATATTCCCGGGGTTTACTCCGAATCAACCGATGAAGAGGCGCGCGCATAGACGGATGGAACCAGTGAGGGGGGAATCACGATATGATAAGGAAACTGCTGCAGATCGGCTTGACCATCCTGATGCTCGCTGGCCTATGGCCTCTGAACAGCCTGGCGGCGCAGGGGGAATTGGGACAGGACAAGCTGGATCGAATCTATCAATATGTGACCAGACAACTTGCGATCAATAACGTGGTGGGTGGATCGTACGCCATCGTACATGAAGGTGAAGTCGTCGATGCCAGGGGAATCGGCGTGGCCGATCGGGACAGCGGTGTGCCGGTCACGCCGGAGACGGTGTACGCGGTTGCCTCCGTTACCAAGTCCCTGACGGCAACGGCTGTTCTGAAGCTGTATGAGCAAGGGCTCATCGAGCTGGATGCGCCGGTGCAAGCCTACATCCCATGGTTCACCTATCAGGATCAGGAACGTTCGGCGAGGGTGACGATTCGTCATCTGCTCACGCATGCTGCTGGCATCCATCGCTTCGAGGCGGACGGGTCGGTGTTCCAGAACGAGCGTGAGAACCGGAATTCCCTGGAGCGCACGGTCAGGGCGCTGGCCACGGTATCGATGACCGACGAGCCAGGCAGCAAGGGCGCATACTGCAACAGCTGCTACAATGTTCTCGGCCTGGTGATAGAGAAGGTCACCGGTATGGATTACGAGCAATATATGGAGCATGCGATCTTTGAACCTCTGCATATGGACAGGACTTCGTTTGATCCCGACGCTTATCCGGAGCTTGCCGCCACGGAGTACCACTGGATGTTCGGCTGGAAGCGTCCGTCGGCGAGCAATCTGGAGGTGTTCGGCGAAGGGCAGAATCCGGAAGGCGGCATCTGCTCCAATGTGCTCGATCTGTCCAACTACCTGGCGGCGATGCTCGGAGACGGCGAATATCCGCTGCTCGCTCAGGAGACGTTGGCGATGTCGCACAAGGGCGAGGTGGAGGCGGATGAAGGCTTCCGCTATGCGGTCAGCGGCTTCGAGGAAGGGCTGCTCGGGTCCGAGCGCGTGCTCTACAAGGCTGGTGACGGGATCGGCTCGGGTGCGATGATCGTGCTGCTGCCGGAACGGAAGCTGGGCATCTCGCTCCTGATCGGCGAGTCGATCCCGGAACTGGGACCTCCGCTGGCCATGAACATCGCGCGCATGCTGTTGGGCGAGACGCCTGAGGATATCCAGGTAGGCATTACGTTCTGGAAGCTGGTCGGATGGGTGTCCCTGGGATTTGCCGCCATCGGCTTGCTGCTGGTGCTCGGGCTGGTGCGCGCGATCCTGTCGCCGAGACGTGCGAGGCGGCGGTCAGGCGGGCTGATCGTCTGCCGGGCGGTCGTCTGCTTGATCATCAGTCTGCCGATCGCCTATCTGCTCATCGCGGTGCATCCAACCCAGATCGGCTTCTACGGATATCCGTATGATCTGGCGGTCGGGCTGATCGCGATGATGGCGTCCACCGCGTTGTGGGCGATCTACAGCATGATCCAGCTGGTGACGAGAAGGTGAGGGGCGAATCGATGCATATGCTGATCCTGTTCGCGATGCGGCTTCGTTGGAAGCGGCCCAGGGTAGCCGGTGAGCACGACGGTCAGACCAAGATACACCATCCGTGAGGGTGGTGTTTTTTATTTGGCGGAAGGGATGCCCTTTTCTCGCTTTAAAAGATAAATCCGAGTAAATCTATTTACATTAACCAAATGATCTATTAAGATCATGTCAAGATGAATGGATGACGAATCAAAACATGTCGCGCGCAGCGCGGAAGATGTGCGAAAGGTTGTATTCATAATCCGCATCATGTGTCATCAAGAATGACATCCAAACATACCTCGAGGTGGTAAGGAAATGGAGATCCAACAGTTGTTGCAGGACGCCCGGGAGTTGCAGGAGCAATTGGTCAGCTGGCGGAGGGATTTTCATCGCCATCCGGAACTGGGCTTTCAGGAGCGGCGGACAGCGTCGATCGTCGCCGATTATCTGCAAGGCCTGGGGCTGGAGGTGCAGACGGGGATCGGCGGCACCGGGGTAACCGCGTTGCTGCGCGGGGAGCAGGACGGACCTGTCATCGCGCTTCGCGCCGATATGGACGCCCTGCCGATCGAGGAGGCGACCGGGGTCGAATATGCTTCCCGGAATCCCGGCGTCGCCCATCTGTGCGGACATGATGCTCATACGAGCATCCTGATGGGAGCGGCCAGGCTGCTCACGGGCAAGTACCGTCCGACCAGAGGGAATGTGAAGTTCATCTTCCAGCCTGCGGAGGAAGGGCTGGCAGGTGCGGCGGCGATGATTCGCGACGGCGTGCTGGAATCCCCGCGCGTGGATGCGATCGCCGGCCTGCATGTGAACCCGGCGCTTCCGGTGGGCAGATTCAACGTGACGAAGGGCGTTGCCTACGCCTCCGTGGATACGATCGAGCTGCGCATCATCGGCCAGGGCGGACATGCGGCCAGACCGCATGAGGCGATCGACTCGATCGCCGTATCCGCCCAGGTGATCAATGCCATGCACAGCATGGCGACCCGATGCATCGATCCGCTCGAGACCGTCGTGGTCACGATCGGGAAGATCGAAGGGGGATACATGGAGAACGTCATCGCGCCCGAGGTGCGCATGCGCGGGACGATCCGAACCTTGTCCGCATCTGTGCGGAAGATGGTGCCCGAGCTGCTGCGCCGCACGATCCGGGGCGTGACAGACGCCTTCGGCGCCTCGTTCGAGCTGACCATCCACGAAGGGTATCCTACGGTCGTCAACGATGACGATCTGGTCGCCTTCTTCGGCGAGACCAACGAGCTGCTGTTCGGAGAGCCGCGCTGGGAGTTCGCCAGTCCGTCGACGGGCGGGGAGGATTTCGCCTTTTATGCCGAGCGTATCCCGGGCGTTTACTTCCGTCTGGGCACCAGCAACGGTGATCCCGCCACATCGTATCCGCTGCATCATCCGAAGTTCAATCTGGATGAAACGGCATTGCCTCTGGGGTCGGCGATGCTGGCAGCGATCGCGATCCGTTACCTGGATCAAAGTTGAGAAGGCTGGGTTGAGAAGGTGGATCAAACATCGTCAAACGACCATTCCACAAGGCATGATGGCTGGCGCAGATCGGAGTCCTCATGCCGAATGCCGATCACCAGGATCGCCAAGGAGCTGAAGACACAATGGGCAAGCGAATCATCACACCGGATCTGATCCATGAGTATCAATGGGTCAGCGATCCTGTCGTTCATCCGAACGGGCAGTCTGTCGCGTATGTGCACCGCAGGACGAATCGGGAGCTGGATCAATATGCCTCGCATATTCGCGTGGCTGCTCTTGACGGCGGCGGAGATGAGGCATGGACGAACGGGACACAGGACAGTGCTCCGGGCTGGTCACCTGACGGAGAATGGCTCGGGTTCTTGCGGCCGGACGGCGGCGTCCGACAGCTGTTCGGAGTTCGCGCGGCAGGCGAGACACCGACGATGCTGGCCAGCTGCAAGCATGGCATCATGGAATGGGCCTGGTCTCCCGATGGCGGTCGGATCGCGTATAC
This sequence comes from uncultured Paenibacillaceae bacterium, assembly GCA_937957685.1. GTDB lineage: Bacteria > Bacillota > Bacilli > Paenibacillales > DA-C8 > Insulibacter. The sequence goes on along the minus strand of CALGAO010000049.1, from coordinate 10,756 downwards.
GACCCGAATCAGCCTCGACCCGGAGCGGGAGGCGAGGAGCCGGGAGGAAGACAGGAGACATGCGGCGCGTCGCGGCGCCGTCTACGACCGGTACATCCCACGCTCCGAAGGAGCCGGATGGTGGGACGGGCTGTACAGCCATCTGTTCCTTACGGAGCCGAATTCCGGGACGGCGACGAGGCTCACCAACGGCGCCTGCGACATCTCCCAGCCGAGGTGGTCTCCCGATGGAAGATCGATCGCCTATCTGGCCCATACCCATGCCGGGGATCCGAATCCTGAGGGCGGCGAGCCGCATCGCGGATTGTATATCGTATCGCTGGAGGACGGCTCCACGGTGCAGGCCGTTCCCGGCAGCTATGCGATCGACCGCTATGCGTGGTCGCCCGACGGCACGATGCTGGCCTGGCTCGGCCATGACGGCCGATATGGCGCCGGAACCCAGCTGGCGCTGTATGTCGTGGATCTGAAGCGATCCGGACACGAGGCGATCATGCGGCTGTCTCAGGACGATGTGCAGCTGGGCGTATATGTGCTGAACGATATGACGACCGGTCAGAGCATGCCCGGGCCGTTCTTCATGTCCGGGCCGGAGGAGCTGACGATCGCGGCGGTGGTGTCACGCCACGGGGGGGACGCAGCTGTGGCGATGGCGGCTCGACGGGAGCTCGCAGCCGCTCACAGGGGAACCGTGGGTGATCTGGCAGGCGGCCCAGGTGCAGCATCGTCCGCAGTTTGTCGTGCAGGCGATCGGCGCGGACGGACCGGCGGAGCTGTATGTGTTGGACGGTACGGAAGCTGAGGCGGCGCGAGCGGATGCGGAGAAGGTGCGGCAGGCAGATCCGGGCAAGGTCCAACAGACGGATGACGGTCAGGTGCATGGGAAGCCTGGTCAGGAAGAACGGCAAGCGGATGTCGCGGATCGTGTGGCAATGGAGCCAGCTGGGGTCGGACATTTGCATGGTGTACAGGAGTATGCGAAGTCAGTACAGGAAGAAAAGCGATCGGCTGTGGCGGTTGATGCAGCGCTGAAGCGGGTTCAGCTTTTTTTAGACGGTGATCAGGTGCATGGGAAATCGAGACAGGAGGATCAGCTGGCGGAAGGCTTGGACCATGAGGCGTTGTGCCCGGTTGGGCGTTCTGATGGTGCACGAATGGAGTTTGAACCGGTCCGGGACGACCTTTCTTCCCGGCTTCGCATCATGCAGCTGACGAGATGGAATCAGGAACTGGCCTCATCGCTGTCCGTCTCGCGACCGGAAGCGTTCTGGTTTACGAACAGCGCGGGAGATCCGGTGCAAGCGTGGCTCCTGCGTCCCGCTGGCATGGAGTCATCAGCCTGTCAGGGGCAGGTTCCGGTCGTGCTGGCGATTCACGGCGGCCCGCATGCGCTGTTCGCCGGAGTATACTATCACGAATTTCAGACGCTGACGGCTGCCGGCATGGCAGTCGTATACACCAATCCCCGCGGCAGCTTCGGCTATGGGCAACAGTTCGCTTCTGCGGTCATCGGCCGCTTCGGGGAGGGGGATGCGGACGATGTGCTGCAGGCGCTGGATGAAGCGCTGGCCCGCTGCGAGTGGCTCGACCCGACCCGAACCGGGGTCATGGGCGGCAGCTACGGAGGCCTGATGACCAATTGGCTCGTGGGCCGGACGCATCGCTTCCGGGCGGCGGTGTCGCAACGCAGCATCACGAACTGGTTCAGCTTCTATGGCAACAGCGATATCGGCCCGCGGTATGCGGAAGCGATGCTCGGCACCCATCCATGGAAGGATGCGGCGAGATATTGGGAAAGGTCGCCGATCGCTTACGCAGACCGGGTGACGACGCCTCTGCTGATCATGCACGGCGCGGAGGATCTGCGTTGTCCGGTGGAGCAGGCGGATCAGTATTACACGGCCCTCAAGCGCCATGGGAAAACGACCAGACTGATCCGTTATGCTGGAAGCGGACATGCCTTCCAGAAGTCCGGGAAACCTTCGCTGCGCATCGATGTGCTGGAGCAGGTCAACGCCTGGTTCAACCGGTACTTGCTGGCTGATCAGCGGGTCGTGCTTGGCATCCCGTTTGCGCTGCTGCTGGAGAATTGCCGCTCGTCAGGCGTTGGCGATGCGGTCATCCTGGAGTCGTTCAGGAAGCGGGATGATGCTCCGTTCGTCCAGGCTCGAGATCCGGAGATGGACTTCGCGGAGCGGGTGAACATGGCGGAGGAGCTCGGCGTTGATTGGCCGCGGGTCATGTCGCAAGGGTATACGCTCAACTTCCTGCCTGCCCATGCGCTCAAGCGGCTGCTGTGGTTCAGGTATGGCCTGTCCGAAGAGCGGGATTATCAGCAGATGGGAAATGAGCTGGCAGGGGTGCCTCTGACCGGGACGCAAGCGGCGGAATTGCTGCTGCTCATCCATCGGCAATGGCGCATCATCCGCGAGGGAGAGGGCTCGTACCGGCTGGTGCGCAAGCATGGAGCAGCGGCGCTCGAATAGAGGTTCGTGAAAGAAGGATAGGGGCCACCCGTTTAGAGGTATGAGGTCGTCCGGAAGCTGGCGAAGACCGACCTGGTGGGCGGCCTTGGCTTAATTGCAGGGTGAATCTTGATGAAGCTGGCAACATCATCGGCGATAACCAAGGCAGGCGATCAAGGTGATCTGATACTTTGAACCCGGCATGATGTTCGATAAATGGTACAAAAACTTGGCACCGGCGATCTGTGCGGATCGAGTTGTATGAAAAATCGTACAAAAGATTGGTCGAAGTGGCAGAATTGGATCCGTTTGTATGAAAAATCGTACAAAACCTTGGTCGGAACGCCGGGAACGGGTCGAGTTGTATGAAAAATCGTACAAAAGATTGGTCGAAATGGCAGAATTAGATCCGTTTGTATGAAAAATCGTACAAAAGCTTGGTTGGAACACCGGGAGCGGGTCGAGTTGTATGAAAAATCGTACAAACCTTGGTCGAAGCGTCAGAAGCGGATAAAGCGACATCGGCAATCAGCCCCTTCGCGGCCTTGCGCAGATCATCATATAATAGATTTGTGGCATTGAAGGACGCAATGGAGGATGAGGAGAATGGCATATCAGACGATAGATGGAGTTCGCGTATGGGGGACGCCTGAACCGAGTGCGGTCGCGCAGGCGAAGAGGTGCGCTGAGCATGGCCATGTGATTCAGTCGCTGCTCATGGCGGACCACCACAAAGGCTACAGCCAGCCGATCGGCGGAGTGGTCGTCTATGACGGCCAGATCTCTCCATCCGGCGTGGGGTATGACATCGCATGCGGCAACAAGGCTGTGCGCACGAAGCTGCATGCGGATGATATCAGGCCGAGATTGTCCAGGATCATGGACGAGCTTGCGCGCAAGATCTCCTTCGGCATCGGCCGGGTCAACAACGAGAAGGTGGATCACGAGCTCTTCGATGATCCGGACTGGGCGGTATACAGATCCATAGGCAAACAGGTGCATGACAAGCTGAAGACATTGGCCCGCGATCAGCTTGGTACCGTGGGAAGCGGAAACCACTTCGTCGATACATTCGAGGAGGCAGGTACGGGACGGATCTGGGTCGCCAACCACTTCGGCAGCCGGGGCTTCGGCCACCGCACGGCGAGCGGGTTCATCAACCTGGCGGCGGGCAGGGATTTCATGGCGAAGGCTCCCGGTGAAAACATGGACCAACCTCCTGTACTGCTCGACCTGGACAGCGAGCTGGGCGACATGTACTACCGCGCGATGAAGCTGGCTGGTCGCTATGCTTATGCCGGAAGGGACTATGTGATCCGGCAGGTGCTGGACATCCTGGAGACCGAAGCGGATCTTGAGGTGCACAATCATCACAACTTCGCCTGGAAGGAGACGCACAACGGCCGAGAGGTCATCGTTGTGAGGAAAGGAGCGACGCCATCCGCGCCGGGACAGATCAGCTTCATCGGCGGCAGCATGGGCGATATATCGGTGATCGTCAGGGGCAAGGACAGCGCCGAGAACCGGGACGCCTACTACAGCACCGTGCATGGAGCGGGGCGCATCATGAGCAGGACGCAGGCGGCCGGGAAGATGAACTGGAAGACGCGCACGCGAACAGGCGGCCAGATCAGCATGGAGCAGATGCTCCATGCTGTGCGGGAATATGGCGTGGAGCTGCGCGGTGCAGGCACCGACGAGAGTCCGTTTGTATACCGCAAGCTGCAGGAGGTGCTGGATGCCCATGCGGAGACGGTGGAGGTCCTGCATGTGCTGAAGCCGATCGGCGTCTGCATGGCAGGAGCGGATGAGTTCGACCCATATAAGGATTAGGTAACATGAACGGTGAACGGGGAATCGGCAGGATTCCCCGTCCTTTATATGGACAATCTCAGAAGCAGGTAAAGGTTCGGATGGACTCCAGGCTCAGCCCGGTATACGCCCAGAACCGTCCGTTCCAGCGGAAGCCCGCTACCGAGGTTCTCCCGACGAAGATCGGATAGAACCAGAACTGGCTGCCATTGTTAAGCCAGATGTAAGTATTGCGGAAAAGGCAACCCGCGATCGCTCCGGGATCAACGGCGAAGGTGGAGGTGAGCGGCTGCTGGGGGATGAAGCTTGGCGGCGGCGAGGTTGGCCCCATTCCTTGCTGGCCTGAGGGCCCCGGCGTTCCCGGCACTCCTGTTGAACCTGGACCACCCGGTTGTCCCGGCTGCCCCGGGAAACCCGGAAATCCTGGAATTGTGGTGAAAGACATGACGTGATCACTCCTTATCGTTGGGCTAACACATCATATGTAGGTGCGGAGCTATTGGCATGGGCACAGAAACAGAAAGGCGGTGGCTGGGGGACTGCCCCTCTCACCGCCTTGTCCTGCCTGTCACGCCGGCTTCACGACGAAACCAATATCCAGGATGATGTGCCCGTTCTCGTCCGGATTCATAAACCGCTCATCGCTGTAGCGCTCGAAGAACTGGATATACCCCTGCTCGTCGATGGCTGCCTTCATCCCTTCTGCCTGGAGGCGTTCCAGGGCAAGAGTTTCCTTGCAGTAGAGCTCCTGCTCCGGGCCGTGGTACCAGCAGATGCCGACGTCGATCGCGCCGAGCGCCAGTTCGTTGAACCCCTCGGGCGTCTGCGTCCGGGGAGGCACGAACATCCCGATCCAGTACTCGAAGGGAGCACCGTCCTTGTGGCGCATGAATCCGAGCACAGCCGTGCCGTCCTCGTACAAGGACGCCAGGCTGTCCCTGCCGCCTGCGGCCTCCTCAATCACCTGAAACCAACCGTTCTCAAACCACTGCCCCCAATGGTAGCCGAACATGCCGTCCACCCGATCTTCGTCGCCGTATTTCTTGCCAATCAGCTTGACTTCGGGAAGCGACTGCCGATAGGTTCTGATGATCTCCAACCTGATTCCTCCTCTGGTTCATATTCGGATTCTGAAATGGAAAATATGAATATTCATTTCCTTATTTATGGATGTTTATCCTGCCAGATGGTTCAATTTTTTGCCATGTTGACTTACAATAAAAAAGGGCTCATTTTTTGGTTATTGCGTTGTTGGATCAGATCATGTATATTTATACAAATAATACAGAAAGAATTGCATATTCAAAAAAGGGAGAGGTCATGATGAAGAAATTTGCAACCATACTGCTCGCAGCACTGCTGACGATCGCCATCGTCGGTTGCGGCTCAGGCAACAAGGATGAGGGAAGCGCCAGCTCGGGTGTGAAGGTGATCGATATTCCACTGACTGAGGAAGAATACGCATTTGGCGTGGACAAGAATCAACCGGAGCTTCTGGAGAAAGCCAATGAATTCATCGCCCAGATCAAGGCAGACGGCACGCTCGATGAGATCCTGAATCGTTACTTCGGCGACGGAGAGCCTCAGGCGGTGACTTCCGCGGAGCTGGACAACAGCAAGGATCAACTGGTCGTGGCGACCAATGCCGCATTTGAGCCGTTCGAATATATGGTGGGCGACAAATACTACGGCGTTGACATGGAGATCGCCGCACTGCTTGCCGATTACCTCGGCAAGGAACTGGTCATCAGCAACATGGACTTTGATGCCGTCGTCCTGTCCGTAGGCCAGGGCAAGGCGGATATCGGCATGGCCGGCCTGACGATCAAGGAAGAACGCAAGCAATACGTGGATTTCACGGACAAATACTATGATGCGGCGCAGATGATCATCGTCAAGGCTTCCGACACGCGCTTCGACGAGACCAAGACAACGGCCGACGTGGAAGCTGTGCTGGCTGGTCTGACGAAGGACAACAAGGTCGGCTTCCAGACAGGCACAACCGGGCAGTTCTATGTGGAAGGCGACGAGGATTGGGGATTCCCGGGCCTGAATGTGACCGGAGTCGGCTACAAGAACGGTTCGCTGGCCGTTCAGGATATGCTCAACGGCAATCTCGATCTCGTCATCATCGACGAGGCGCCTGCGAAGTTTATCGCCGCAGCCTTCAACGAACTTCAATAAAGCTGAACGCGATGCAGCGCGATCGGACGGACCTACATCCGTGCCAGTTCGCCTGTCGCTATAAGACCGATACTCCGCTGAAGGGCGGAGTATCTATGCATTTGGGAGAGTGTCATGGGAAATTTTGACAAGAAGCTGGAACGGTTCTGGGAGATTTTCATCGAGCATGATGGATACGTCCGGGTGCTGACCGGTCTGTACAACACGATCTATATCGCAGTTGCCGGGCTTGCCATCGGCATCCTGATCGGGACGATCATCGCCATCATACGGGTATCGCCCAAGTATAATCGCTTGTCCAAGATCCTGGACAGCCTGTGCGTATTCTATGTCGGGCTGTTCAGAGGAACGCCGATCGTCGTGCAGCTGCTCGTTGCATACTATGTTATGTTGCCCATGCTCGGTATCAATATGCCTGCGCTGTCGGTCTGCGTGATCGTCTTCGGCCTGAACAGCGCTGCCTACGTATCCGAGATCATGCGCAGCGGCATCCTGTCCGTTGATCCCGGGCAGATGGAGGCGGGCCGGGCTCTCGGTCTGAACTACCGGGTTACCATGCTGAAAGTGGTGGTTCCGCAAGCGGTGAAGAACATCGTCCCGACGCTGGGCAACGAATTCATCACGCTGATCAAGGAGACGTCCGTCGTCAGCTTCGTAGGCGCAGCCGATCTGTATGTGGCCTTCAACTATATCGGCTCGAACAGCTACGAGTTCATGGTGCCTTATCTCGTCATGGCCATCATCTACATTGTCCTGGTGGCGATCGCTGCGCTGATCATCAGGCAATTGGAAAGGAGCCTGAGAAAAAGTGATAGACGTCATTAATCTGAGGAAGACATACGGACAGCTGGATGTGCTGAAGGGAATCACCACCACGATCAGGCAAGGGGAGAAGATCGCGATCATCGGGCCGTCCGGAAGCGGCAAGAGCACCTTCCTTCGTTGTCTGAACCGCATGGAGGACCCGTCGAGCGGCTCCATCATCTTCAACGGGCAGGATATCACCGACAGGAAGGTGGACATCAACGTACATCGCAGGCAGATGGGCATGGTGTTCCAGCACTTTAACCTGTTTAACAACAAGACGGTGCTGGACAACATCATGCTGGCGCCGGTCTATCTGGGATTGCGCGAACTGCGCAGGCTGAAATGGCAGAATCGGCTGATCCGGTTGCGCAATCTGCTGAGAAGCGAGAAGCTGCCGCTGCATCCGATCACCACGAGCAAGGCGCAGATCAAGGCGGAGGCGAGGGAGACGGCGATGCGGCTCCTGAAGCGCATCGGGCTCGAGGACAAGGCCGATGTGTACCCGTCCACCTTGTCTGGCGGGCAGAAGCAGAGAATCGCGATCGTGCGCGCGCTGGCGATGAATCCGATGGTGATGCTGTTCGATGAGCCGACCTCCGCGCTTGATCCGGAGATGGTCGGCGAGGTGCTGGACCTGATCCGGCAGCTGGCGGATGAGGGCATGACCATGGTGATCGTCACGCATGAGATGGGCTTCGCCCGAGAAGTGGCGACTCGGGTGCTGTTTATGAACGAGGGGAGCATCCTCGAGGACGATACGCCGGAACGCATCTTCACGAATCCGAAGCACCCGCGGACGCAGGAATTTCTGTCGAAGGTGCTATAATGACAAAAGTACGGTTCGCCAGAATGGTTAAGGCGAGCCGTACTTTTATGTGTCGGAGATGATGGTCGGTGGCCGTTGTCGGCGGTGATGAGGTTACAGCCTGATTTTGAACGAGCCTTTGATGCCGCTGAAGGTGGCCTTCACGTATCGGAACTCGATCGGCTGATCGCCGACAGGCACCTCAAACGCAACCCAGCCGGTCGTCTGTCCGCCTGGCGCCAGCTCGCCCGTGCCGAGGAAGTCGTCCAGGACATTCTTGAGATCCAGGATCAGATGGTTGTCCTGAATTTCTCCGTTGCTCAGCACGATGGAATAGTCGTTCTGGCTGTAGGAGTAGTCCTCGCTGCCCGCATTGTGCAGCGTGATATTATAGAGCAGGAACTCATAGCCTTCAGCAGCCACGATCTGGTCATGGATCTGCGTGGTCCGCTCCCGCTCGGTGATCGTAAACTCCACCCCGTCATACTGGAACGGCTGTCCGAGGTTGTACGATGCTTCCGACGCTGCTGGCGACGCATCCGAGCCCGACTGATCAGAGCTGCCTGCCGAAGCGGGCGAGTCCGCGAGCTGCTGCTTGAGCGCCTCCACCTCTTGCTTGAGCGCGGCGACCTCTGCCTTCAGACTGGTCAGATCCTCCCCTCCCCCCGGACGAACAGCCTGCCAACATAACCGAAGATAAAAGCGTTGCGAATAGTAGTTTCCGAGACATGATCCGTATCCCCCTGATGTATCAATCCAAGTCTGGCGGAAAGCTTGGTATTGATTCATCATACTACAGGATTTCCCTCAGTTGGGGATGAAGTTATGAAAATGTTATGGCGATTCCATCAGAGCAATCTTTCGTCATTCTTGATGGAGGGTTTCCGATCCGGTCAGGTGCGCCATGATCTGATGCCTATCCATGCCGCGAAGTAGCAAGCCAACGCCATGAGAATGGAGAGGAGCACGCTCGGCAGCAGCGTCAGGCCGGCTCCTTGCAGATACGCATAAGCGTGCTGGCCGCATATGCCCATGAGCGGCATGGCGACGCCAGCAGCAATGTACGGGCGCAGTTCCATGTAGAAGCCGACAGCTTTGGACACGGAGAAGAAATTCAGCATCGTCATGACAAGGATGCCCATCCCGATCCCCAGAGCGACGCCCTCGATGCCCAGGCGGCTGCCGAGGATGAAGATCGCAGCCGTCCGGCAGAAGATGGAGATGATGAAGTTCCACATCGCGGTGCTTGCCCGGCCAAGGCCAAGCAGGATCGCATGCAGCGGCGACTCAAAGTAAAACAGGAAGAAGAACGGTGCCAGGATCCGGATGAGCGCTCCCGCTTCCGGCGCCTGGTAGATCAACGACGCCAGGGGAGTCGACCATTCGAACAGGATGATCGTGCTTGGCGCGCCAACCAGCAAGGCGATGCGCATCGCCTGCTCGATCGTGCGATGCATGAGCAGGCTGTCGCGACTGGCACCGGCTTCGCTGATCGCCGGGATCAGCGCGGTCGACAGCGAATGGGTGACGAAGCCCGGCAGGAACAATAGCGGCAACGCATACCCCGTGAGCAGCCCGAACTGGGCCGTGGCTTCGGATGTCATCAGGCCCGCCAGCGACAGGCTGTACGCGACAAGCAGCGGCTGCACGGCGCCATACAGCGAATGGATAAAACCTTGCCCGGACGTGGGCAGACCGATCCGCAGAAGCTCGAACAGCGTGTTTTTTCCTTTGGCAAGGGCCTCACGGACCGAGATCGTCCTGGGCAACCGGGCCCGTTCGATGCGGAAGCGGATGGCCAGGATGGTCAGGCTGGTCGCTTCGCTGACCACTGACGCAGCCATCGCCCCCGCGGCGGCATACTCGATGCCATATGGAAGCAGCCACTCCACGAGCAGCAGGATGGCGCAGATGTTGGCGATGTTCTCGAAGATGTCGGATACGGCGATCGTCTTCATCTGCTGCTTGCCTCGGAAGTAGCCTTTCAGCACGGCGGAGATGGCGATGATCGGAGCGATGGGCGTCAGCGCGACCATTGCGTAATAGGCGCGTTGATCGGCGAGCAGGATGGAGGCGATCGCTCTGGACCCCAGCAGCGACACCAGCGTCAGCGTGATGCTGAGCGTGCTCGTGACGATCAGGGATACGACGAGGATCTGTTTCGTCTTGGCGTGGTCTTGCCGGACTTCCGCTTCGGCGACGAATTTCGAGATCGCAACGGGAAGCCCGAGCTCCGTGAGCGTGATGATCAGCGGGATGAGCGGGTGCGCCATCATGAGCAGGCCGATCCCCTCCGCTCCCAGCAGTCGTGCCAGAAAGATGCTGCTGATGAAGCCCAGCGATCTGGTGATCAGCGCCGCGCCGGACAGGATCAAGGTTCCTTGCAGAAAGCTTTGTTTTCCCATAGGCTTGTGTTATTCCTCTCCACGATTATGGTTCCTGATATAACCATGTGTATTCAGCTTGACCCGGCACTATGTGAACAAGCTGGGGCAAGTGATCGCGGGAGGAGGGGAAGCCACTGGGTTCATATTCCAGCTGGAAAAGTAATGACTAGAAGTGAGGTCCAAGAGTTGCTTCATCACAATGAGCCCGCCATCAACCAGGACGCTCAAGACGAGGGTAAGGACCTCGAGGATGATGAATAATGGCTGATGAGCGCAAGCGCGATCCATATGACATC
>CALGAO010000048.1 GCA_937957685.1 uncultured Paenibacillaceae bacterium | reverse complement strand
CGTTCATCAGATTCTTGAAAGGAATCTTCCTGAAACTACCTGTCTGCAAATCATACTCCAGGATCTCCCTTGCTAAAGATGGACTGAAATACAGCTTGTTGTCCACTTTGATGACATCATGATAAAGCTTGGGAACGTTATCCGGTTCATTGGGAATTCTACCAATAATCGCAACACTTCCAGTCTGAAGGTCCATCTCGCACAATGCGTTATAATGACTATGAACGAACCAGGCCTTTCCGTCCTCAATATGCGCATCCAGACAGCCAATCAACTTCTTCGCACCAGCACGGTCAACCTCAACATACGAGTTCAGCAGGAAAATCGGCTTGCCTGCTACGCCAAACAAATGAACGACTGACGAACCCGGGTCTCCGATATAGGCGTCAGAGATCGCAACTGACATAGATACGTCAGGCGTCGTATCCAGAATGCCGATCTTCTCGTTTAGAAAGGTTTGCTCCAGTGCGCAATATTGCTCATACAGCGATGACCTCATCGCCTTCAAGGTTGATTTGCTGAGCGGATGCGGTCTCCACAGCAAGACTTCCCGCGCTCTCATACGGAAGAACGAGAACACATCCCACATTTTTTTTAGCGATTTCTCTCCATGCTCCAGCAACTCCGACAAGCTGGTGTTGAAAAAGATCACCTTACGATCACAAATGACTGGCTCCCATTCAGGCGGGACTTGCCTTGGCTTTCTGTGAAGTTCGACGATCTTGTCTACTTTAGGCGATCCAAGCGCCACCAGCTTCCTTTCTGGAACATTCGACCTGAACACCTTCTTCAGATGATTAGATTGAATCACGATCTTGTCCGCATATTTATAAACCGGGAAGGTTGTGTGGATCTCAGGGATACTTCCTCCCGTCACATAGTATGGGATATACACAAGCATTTGAGTATGCTTCTTCAATTGGTAGGAGTAATAAGTCGGATGTACGGACGTAACCAAATTGTATTCGTCGTAGGGATTATGGATATAAATGATATCCGGTTTGCGTTCCTCGATATTGTACTGTTCATACGGAGTAATTGGCACATCATCAGGAAACACAGCGCCTTCATACACCATGGTCGAGACGCTGGAGCCCATAGTTTTCTCGTAATAGGGAATCGGGATAACATAGCATTCACAGTTGGGGTCCTGCTTCGCCGCGCGCCATACGCTCTCCATGCTGTCCCACATGGATGCCTTGTAAGGCAGAAACACGATTTCATACGTTACATTCAATCTCTCACGGATAAACTGCTCCACATAACTGACCTGCTCATCCAGCACCCGATAGGCCAATTGAATATTATATTGCGCATTCTGCACATTCTGGCTGATATAGTAAAGCTGCTCACAATACGACTCAAGTACCCGTATGCATTCCTCGACCGGTTGTCCAGACTGCTCCATCGTGGTGCCAATCGCAACAGCTCCATCCTGACAAGTGGCCAACACTTCAATCGCTTCTGCATGCTGTTTTGAGACGATAAACGTTCTTAAGTAGTCGTGCGCTTCCTTCAGCACTTCCACGATTCCTAACAATTGGTTCTTCACAAATATTCTCATCAGCATAACCCCTACACGATAATATCCCACATATTCAAAGGTGACTCGGTTGCGAAACTGTCGTAATACATAAACCCATGTCGAATGTGCTCAGACACTTTGGCGCTAGCCAGCAACCTAATCGTCGAATCAAGCCATTCAGGACGCGTCTCCCGTTCGTACCATTTACCGTCAAGCTGCTCAAGATCCTGGATGTATTCCAGGACGCCTGTTTGAGCTTCCTTAATCGTTTGAGCGTTATATTTACTGTTCTCTACAAACAGCGGCCTTCCCGCTTCATCGAAACATCTTAACTGTCCCTCCAGGGAGGAGTAAATGATCTCGAACAATTGATAACATCTCTCAAACCAGCTGAACGACCACGACTGATCCTCGGTGATCATGCTGTACACTCCTTCCATCGTGGAGATAAATGCATTTGGATAATCCTTGACACCGTAACAAATCAGATCAATTGGTCGATTCATAATTTTACTCAAGGCCGCTCTGCCAGTTCCCTTCGTATACAAATCAAACAGGTAGATCCGATCAAACGATCCCAGATTTAGACTCTGTAAATAGTTCAGATAGTTGTTTCGCTCGACCTTGGCATTGTCCAGAATCAATGATTTCATGTCCAAGACTCTGGCGACAATCGCCTCCTGATCCTCTTCTCTCAGCTCCGACACGGAACGGTTCAGAAGCCGGTCCGCCGGATCAAATGCAATCCCCAATCGTTGCTTCAGCAGCTCGATCAGGCTACCCCTGGATAAGGTGAAGATGGATCGGACGATATTGACTATATCTTCCTCAGTCCAAATGCTGGCTACAGTAGCTGCTCTGCGTGATATATAGAAATAAATCCCTTCGGGGAGTCCCAAATAAAGGTGCTGTTGCCGAAAAAGCTGATATTGTCTGTACAGGAAATAACCATCTCTGGAGGAGAACAGGATCGCTGAACCGGCATGGTTCTGGAATGTTCTGATCAGCCATGCCATAAAAGCAACCGTCATCGGTGCAAAGCAACTATACCCCAATTGACGCATATCAGCGAAATGCAAGAATCCACGGGTCGACGATAACGCAAAAGGGTCGCTGAATGACCTGGTAGCAAACAGCCCGGTCATTACCTTCTCCATCAGCTTCAACGGCTGCTCCATAGCTCTCCCGGCAGATGATGCCGTGATCATTTCATACGCGCTCATCAAACAGCAAACATCGATCCCATATGATTCAACCATCTGAAGATCAGCAAGGCTCAAACTCCCGACATGTAGGATCCTGCCCTCTCCCGCAATCTGTGCCAGCAGTTCGTACAATGAACCATCACGCTTGCTTCTCTGCTGCTCGCAGGATACCAAGATGCAGCTTTCTTCAACCTCCTCAATGTTGCATTGCAGAAGCAGATCGAGGATGATCCTGGTGGTCAGATGTATGTCTGCTAGAATATAGATCCTTTTGCCTTGTTGCCTCGCATAGCGAAAGGCATCGACCACGCTGTCTCGCGGGGCGACAAACCTTTTCTCCAGCAAAAGCTCCCTGTGCATCAACGACCAGGATTGTTGTAAGGTCAGCTTCTGGTTGTTATCCAACAACCGCCGGTAAATTTGCTCTATGGTTGGCAGGACACCTTGCCCGATCAACTGTTGCTCAGCTCTCTGTCTCTCATACTTGAAATCCAACTCACTTCCTTCTTCCTTCAACTCTGTATCCATCATGTCCCACAGACATTCGATGGAGGGAACCTTCCTCATGACCAAAGCGTCATACAGATCAAATGAGACAATCTCATACCGATCAATCGCTTCCTTTAATCGATCGAAGCACAAGTCCCAATATTGATTATGCTTGATCTCCAGATGCTGGTTATGATACTTCCCACATCTGGCGCCATAAATATCATAGATCTCAATGCCTCTGCTCTCCAGATGACAGATCCGGCTATAGATTGTTCTAACTGACTTGGGCTGGGCTACGATCACGATGATCTTGACCTGGTTCTCTATTACATCAACGCTCATAACCTCTCTACCGTACAGTCTCTCGCCGATCCGCTCATTCGCCACGATGCCAACGATGTTGTAATCGATTGCTTGCTCCAATATGTTGCGTGTATGGATACCTAAACCGTATAACGCCATCGGCATGGACTTGAATCTTGAAAAATAGTAGTCAAACCGTCTAAATATTCCTTTTTGTTCTTTCGTCATAATCTGCCACCTGTATGAGCATCGATTAGATCCGCCACACGGCTGCTGGCTTGTCCATCTTCAAGTAAACCAACTTTATCTGCAAACTGTTCAATTTTCAATTTATAGCGGACGATATCAAACCGCTGAATGAACCGATGTAACTCATCGTTGTTCATGGCAACTGGAAAGGGGAGTTCCTCCTTGTGCCACAAGAGTTCTCCCCGTTCTTCTGAATATTCCCGCATATCTTCGGCATAGATAAAGACGGGCACACTCATCGCTAATGCATCAAAAGCCAGACTCGAATAATCTGAAATGAAGGCATCCGAGGCAGCCAACAATTCGTATGCATCATCCCATGCCGTCACGTCGATGATCTTCGGGGCCGTATGGTTATACTGGTGTTTTTTGGAAGCGAGTAATGGGTGAAATCGGACAAAGATATACCAATCTCCACCAAACTTTTCCTTTAAGTTCTGGAGCAACTGTTCCATATCAAGGCTACTATCTTGTTGTTTGGCATCCACACCCGTCTTCTGATAGCCGCCACGAAACGTAGGTGCGTACAGCAAAATATTCGCATCCAAAGGCAGATGATACCGCCTGCGGATTAACTCCCTCAACTGGCTCCTCCGGTTAATCGCATCACATCTTGGAGACCCGGTCTTGAGAACCTGGCCCTCATAGAAGAATGCCTTGTAATATAATTCACTGCACCACTCCGAATTGGACAAAAAAACATCAATAAGTTCTGAATCATGCTTGCTAACAAGATAAGCGATCTTCGGAAGTTTGCTTCCCCTAAGCGCACCTACTGGTTTAAATCCGATCGCGCCATGCCAGGTGTTGATATAAAATTGACCTTTACGCTTCCTGGTCTCGAGCGGCTTGCGGTGAGTATCTACCCATACAGCTGCGGTAGAGAGATGAAAGGCTCGGTTCCAAACGGTGTTTTTCACTTTTCTGATAAATGGCGGAAACTCTTTGTCCATCCTGTTGACCAGCCATACCAATTCATATCTCTCGCATTCTGGTCTCTCTTTATTTCTTCTGGCCAGTTCTTCAGCTATATATTTGGGATTGCATGCGTAGCCCTGTCTCCCCTCAAAACTCGATAACACAATCTTGTATCGAGAGATTGGCAAGAGCCGGCAAAGATAATACAGAATGCTTGCTAAGAAGGACTTCAGCTTCCGATACAGGACATATGCTGACTCTATCAAATTCTCTTGCACGGATGTACCCCCTGCATCTTTCAACTGCGAGATTATATTACCGACGTTTCCCCGATCGGATCATATTGTTCAGTCATGTCGATATCTGCCAGATATGCGATCATCCTGCTATACATCTGCTCCAGGTTGTACTTCGGCTTCCAGCCCAGGCTGCGCAGCTTGCCGGCCGACAGCCGCATCCGGCTCTTCGGGGCATATCCGTACACATTGGATTCGGGAATGTCGAAGGTGACCGAGATCGCGCCGCCGGATACGCGCTCCGCCACGAGCATCGCCATGTCGCGGATGGTCATGCTGGCCTGCTCATTCACGATGTTGTAGGCCTGTCCATCTTCACCCTTCAACAGCAGATAGAAGAGGCCCAGCACCGCATCGGCCGAATAGCAGTAGTTGCCCATCGAGGTGCCGTCCGTGTGCAGCACGATGTCCTCGCCTGCCATCACGCTTCTGGCGAACTGGGCGAACACCCGCCGTTCCGTGTCGAGCACGCCGGCGCCGAAGGTCTGTGCGAGTCTCGCCGCCTTCACCGGAACGCCGTATTCCGTCCAGTAATTGAAACAGATATGCTCCGCCATCCGCTTGCCCATCTGGTAGGAGCTGCGCGCATTGTACAGATCCACGTACCCCTGATCGCTCTCCACCGTCTCGCGGTCCTCAGCGCCGATCTGACCGTACACCTCCATCGAGGACAGATACACCACGCTGCTCACCTTCTTGAGCCTGGCCAGCTTCATGATCTCATACGTGCCGAGGACCATCCCTTCGGTCACTTCCACCGGCTGCTCGATCATCAGCTTCGAATTCGTCACCGCTGCGCAATGGAAGATGTAATCGATCTCCATCGGCAGAGGAGGAAGCGCACACATATCGCCTTGCACCAGCACGACATCCGCGTCCCCAAGAATGGCACGCGCCTTGCCCGGATCGCGAACAAGCGCCACGATTCGGATCCCGCGCCTGCGAGTCTCATTCAGATAATGAAGGAAACGGATGAGCAGCGAACCGAGGAAGCCAGTTCCCCCGGTGATGAACACGGTGCGATGATCGAGCCTGTCCCAGTCCAGCCCGGCTGAGGCGATGTATTCGAAATCTTCCCTCAATATCGCGTTCATCGAATCACTCCTGATGGTTCTTAAAGGCCGAATATCTGGGAATTCTCCTCCACTTCCAGCAGAGCGCGGAAGATATAATAGTCCGAAGGAGTCGTGATCTTGACGTTATAGGAGGAACCTGCCACAGAATGGAGCTTGTGCCCGTAATGCTGCATGAGCGAGGCGGAATCGATCATCCAGTCGATCCCTTCTTCTCTCGCCCTGAGATGCGCTTCCATCAGCTTGTCCAGATAGAAGCACTGGGGCGCCTTGGCGATCCTGGCCCTGGAACGATCGGCAATATGCTCGATAACTCCCTGATCATTCACCGAGCAGATCGTCTCCGTCGCATAGCTGACGGTGATCGACGAGCCATATTTCTTCGTCGTCTCGATATTGTCGGTGATCAATTGCTCATGGATGAGCGGGCGCACCCCGTCATGCATGATGACAATCGTCTCCTCCGGATTCGGGCAATCCTCATACACCGCCTTGAGGCCGTTGTACGCCGATTTCTGCACGGTCTCGCCGCCGGTCACCAGCCATTTGACCTTGTGGATATAATGTCTCTCAATCTCGTGCTCCAGCTGTTTCTCCCAGCCGGGCACACAGACCACCGAGATGCAATCGACCAGCGGATGTTGTTCGAAATGCTCCAGGGTATAGATGATGATCGGTTTCCCATGGACCTCCAGAAATTGCTTCGGTTTCGTCCGGGTGTTCATGCGCACACCCGTCCCCCCGGCAAACACGACTGCCGCTATCATACGTATCTCACCGTTTCTGTAAGTGTTAAGTGATATCCGCCTGCGTTCCCTGGCTTGTCACTCTCAATATATCAACATATTCGACATGATTCCGCAAATTCCCGTTGCTAATGTTTTGTTATATCGAACGAATATAGGAAGAGTCCGGGAAGCGAGCCTTGGCCAGATCCGCCATTCTCCTCAGCAGGAACGGCTCCTCCATCTGCCTCGCAGCCTCGATCCCCAGTTCGTAGTACCGGAAATAATCCGGATCGGCCTGAAGGAAATCCTGCACGGCCTGGATCAGGGTACTGCTGTTCTTCGCCCTGTACAGGGCTTCCGCATACTGACGCCGCGCGGTCGTCAGCCGGTCGGCGGGGATCTCCGGGACATTCATCAGATAATCCCGGTAAATGCGGCCAGCCGCTGCATATTCGCCTTGCTGATAGCATCGATCCGCGATCGCGCCCCATCTGTTCACCGGCAGGAGATGCAGATAGGCCTCGAGTTGGTCGATCCGTCCCAGGAAGACATACTCGCTGAGGAGCCTCTCCAGTTGCTTCACTTCCTCATCCGTCATCTCTTCTGCCGCCGGCTCATCCAGATAGAGCTGATGAATCACTCGTCCCAAGGCCGGGGCGCACCGTTCAGCGAGCGCCTGCAGGATGTCCCTTCGACCCGCCAGATCCGCGCTGATCGCGGCGAACAGCGCCGATTCCTCATCAGCCGTTGCTGCGTGGATCTGATAGAGCAGGGCCGCTCCATTCTCGTAATAACCATGATAGAGCAGGATGAAGGCATGCTCCTTCGCCAACCTCTGCCGCTGCGCATCGTTGAAACATCCGAAGACAGCAGCCGTGAGATCCTTGTCTTTCGTCTTCAGGGAAGACTGGAGCAACACGACCAGATCCTTCATGTCCTGGAATTGATAGAGCTTGCCAAGGAAGCCCATGATCGCCGGGGTCGGTTCATTGCGTACCAGGATCTTGAGCAGTTCTGCCAGACTGTTCTGGTCATGGCGGTCGAACTTGAGCAGCTCCACATAATATTCCACGCTCTTGTGCAACTGGCCTGAATGTTCATACAGCTTTGCCAGCTTCCGATAGAGCGGGACAATGTATGTCAACACAGAGGATTGATACTTCGGCGCCTGGGCCGCATGTTTCAACGTCTGTTCATAGCATTCGATCGTATCATACACCCGACCCTGATCCAGATACAGATTGCCCAGGAACAGGTGCATATCGGAGTAATCCGGATACTGCTGGATGATCCGGCGGGTATCGTCGATGATCTCCTGTACGGGATAGTTCAGTTTCAGCTTGTACCAGACGCTGTTTTTGAGATTCTTGCTTCGGATGCCGTCTGGCAACTTTTTGCTTTTCGCAGCTTTAAGAGAGTATCGTAACGCCTCGTTGTAATTCTTCTCCAGCGCATAGGATTCTGCGATATAATAGAGCAACATGCCATCATTGGGCTTCTTCTGCAGCTCCTTGAACAGAAGCTGGAGATTGCGTTCGCCCTTTTTCTTCTTCGCCTTGTCCTCCTGCGAATACCCCGTGTGGATCACCTTGATCTGTTCAGAGGCATCCGCATACTGCAGCTTGCGGTTCTGTCTGGGGGCGATATATTCATGTACCGCTCCCACGTACGCCAGATCCGGATGTTTGCGGAAGATGCGAATCGTCTTGTGGGAGTCCATCACCTTCGAGTTTTGCTTCTCGATGTTCATGAGATAGCTGAGGATCGCGTCGACATTCGTTCCATGATATTGTTGAATGACCGGCCTCAGGTTCTGCACCGTGTCTTCCGAGATATATTCATCCGCATCCAGGAAGAGAATCCAGTCACCGGTGGCCTTGGACAGCACGAAATTGCGGGCTTTGGCGAAATCATCCACCCATTTGAAATGATAGACCCTGGCGCCAAGGCTTTCCGCAATGGCCACCGTGTCATCCTCAGAGCCGGTATCGCCCACGATGATCTCATCGACGACCGCTTTGGCGCTGTTGATGCAACGGGCTATATTTTCGGACTCATTTCTGGCAATGATACACAAGGATATTTTCATCACACAGCTACCTTTCAATCGGTTGGATGATACTAAAAAAGAGAGCAACCAAGCTGCTCTCTTTTTTAGTAAAGGTCTTGATTTTAGCGCAACAGTTGCAGTACGCCTTGCGGCTGTTGGTTGGCTTGCGCCAGCATAGCCTGAGCTGCCTGGGTCAGGATGTTGTTCTTCGTGAAGTTCATCATTTCCTTCGCCATGTCTACGTCGCGGATGCGGGATTCTGCAGCTGTCAGGTTCTCCTCGGTTGCGCCCAGGTTGTTGATCGTGTGCTCCAGACGGTTCTGCACAGCACCGAGAGCGGAACGCTGTTCGGATACCTTCTCGAGCGCATTGTTGATCGTGGTGATCGTCTTGTTGGCAGCAGATTGCGTCGAGATGTTGGCAGCCAGGGCATAAGTCGAACCGCTAGTTGGCTTCAAAGCGGTTGCGCCGTCCTTGGCCTTGAATTCCCCCTTGTCTTCGTCGTATACAACGTCGCTGACCTTGTAGAAGGTCGATCCAATCTCGATAGCCGCGATCTCACCGTTGGTGTCGTAGAGGACGTTGGTGCTAGTATCTACAGTATGACCATGCAGCGATGCGTTAGCACCCGCCGCGGACGATGCTGTCTCGAAGAATACGCCCAGGGACTTCGCCGACATGTCACTGATGGAGATGCTGATGTTCTGGTCAGCGTTCGCGCCGATGTGGAACGTGCCGGTGAAGTTGCCGTCGAGCAGCGTTCTGGTGTTGAACTCGGTCGTCGAGGAGATACGAGTCAATTCCGCAGCCAGCTGATCCACTTCAGCTTGCAGCTTCGCACGGTCATCAGCCGTGTAAGTGTCGTTGGACGCCTGAACAGCCAGCTCACGCATACGTTGCAGGATGGCATGAGTTTCGTTCAGCGCGCCTTCAGCTGTCTGGATCAGGGAGATGCCGTCTTGAGCGTTGCGTTGAGCTTGCGCCAGACCGCGGATCTGACCGCGCATCTTCTCGGAGATGGCGAGACCTGCTGCGTCGTCAGCTGCGCGGTTGATGCGGTAGCCGGACGACAGCTTCTCCAGCGACTTGCTGGATGCGCTGGTGTTGCCAGTCAGCTGGCGATACGTGTTCAGAGCAGAGATGTTGTGATTGATAATCATGTGATCTTCCTCCTTGAGATTACTGATTCCACATCCATGTGGTCAGAATGCCGATCCGGCGGTCGTACGCCCCGCTGAATCAGCCTCTACCATCTATATCGACAATTCATCGATTCTATTTAATAGGATTTGCGAATTTTTTTGTTCCGATTTTATGTCTGATTATGCTGCTGATCTCCCTTGATCCTGGACGCGAACCATTCCTTGATCACCTGTTCATCCACCACGCTCTGGACGGCTTCTTCGTTGGTTCGCTTGATCGCCAGATACACTTCCTTGCGATAGATATCGACCTGCTTCGGCGCCTTGATCCCCAGCCGGACGGTATCGCCCTCGACACCGATGACCACCAGTTCAACATCGTCGCCGATCATGATGGACTCATTGATCTTGCGTGACAATACGAGCATCAGATTACCCCCTATCGGCCGCGGATGATGGGCTGGTTGCAAACAGAGGATGCTTCGTGACATAAGGATAGTCATGCAGGATGACCTGTTTCGCGATTCGCAGCTGCGTATTGATGACGAGCGGCGCCTTCAGGTTGATCGTGGCATTCCGGATATCGTCCTTGATCGTGACGATCGCAAGGATCGATACCTCCTCCGGACCGGTCAGCTCCAGTTCCTGCTTCACCGCATCGGACAGCTCAAATTCGTACGATGGCAACACCAGGAAAGGATCCATCACCACGAAGGAGATGTAGCCATCATCGACGGACTGCAGATAGGAGATCGGCAGCTCCGGATCCGGGTGCAGTAACACGAACGCATGATGTTGCTCGAAGCCAGGCAATCCCTGCGGGAACTTGATGACCTTATTATCTTCAATTTCCAGCAATCCAAATCTCAACGTTTCCAGTTGCATAGCCCTATTCCTCCGTTACATACTTGGTCAAACCTGCATCCTGATGCCTGATCCCGAGATGGACAGCAGGTCGTGTCCTGCTTGCGGCGGAACCGCGCGCCGTCAGGCGCCGCGCCTTCCGACGATGCGCAACAACCGGCCAGACACAGCCAAAAAAGAAAAGCAATAGATGCAACATCTATCGCTGTCAGATAACACGGTCAATCAATGGCGGCGGGATGATCTCCACCTTCGGATATTGCTGCACATACACCGTCAGCGAACCCCTCGTGAACTCCAGCTCCGGCTGGCGCACGGTATATCGATGTACGGGAGGCCGGATCTCCACGTCAATCTCCGGCGTATGCGCGATGTAGGTGATGTCCACATTGTCATAGCCCGGCGTGCCCAATAGCGATCTCGGCGTCTCGACCAGGGAATCCTCCACGGCGATATCCTCGATCCTCGTACCCTGATGAAGCGCGGCCAGTCGGTCCCCTTGCTCGGCGGTTCGCGCGATGCTCTCGAGCAGGATGCGCCTGCCCTCGGATGCGATGCGATCCGACAGGACCGACAGCTGCACGTACCCCAGGGCGTCCTTCGCCCGTGTCTGATCGATATCCAGTTCTCCCTGGGGCTGCCGGATCGAGAGCTCCGGACGTTGCTGCTCGATCTCCTGGATGCCTCGCGGTTGACGGATCTCGAATCTGTGCGGAGTCGTCTCCATGCCGAGCACCATATCCTGCGTACGGATCTGGATCTGTGGGATGGTCGTCATAGGAACCCCTCACCGATTACCGGAGGTAATCAACCAGACTCGGCTGGATGATCCTCGCGCCTGCCGACAGGGATGCCTGATACGCATTCTCCGCGGTCTTCATGTTGACGATCAGCTCGGCCATATCCACATCCTCGGTCTTGGACAGCAAGGTCTGCAAGTTGATGTCAATGTCGCCGAGCCGTTCGGCAGCGAGATCCAGCCGGTTCGCCTTGGCGCCAACCTGGGACCTGACCTCCAGCAGCTTGTCGAATCTGGAGTCCAGACGGGTCAACGCATGGTTCAGCGCGTCGGTATCGCTGTTCGCCAGCGCCTGGATGATATTCTCCACCACGTAGAAGAGGTTGTCACTTTCCGGATCGGTCACTTCACCGTTCTCGTCGAGCGTGATCCCTTCGCCGAATACGTCCTTTCCGGTTACGTTCACGCCGATGTAGATGCCCTGACCGATCTCGTACCTGATCGCGCCCGTATCGATGGCTGTCACGTACTCGGGAGCGACGTCGTCGCCGTATGGCTTGACATTGGTCAACTGGCCGTTGAAGACGTACTTGCCGTTGAACGAGCTGTTGGCGATTTGCTTCAACTGATCCTTGAGCTGAATGATCTCATTCTTGATGGAATCCAGCGAGACGTCAGGGTTCGTGCCGTTGGCGCCCTGGACCGTCAACTCGCGGATGCGATGGATGACATCCGTCACCTGGCCCAGCATCGTATCCGTGTAATCCAGGAACGATTGGGCGGAATCGAGGTTGGATTTGTATTGCGAATTCGCCGCCATATCGCTTCGATAGCGCAGCGAATAGCTGATCCCGACCGGATCGTCGCTTGGCCTGTTGATCTTGCGCAGCGAGGACATCTGCTCGCTGTATCTGTTCAGCTTGCTCAGGTTGCTGTTCAGATTCTTCAACAGGTTCATGCCAAACATATTCTGCGTGACTCTTCCTACCATATGCACACACCTGCCTCATCCATTATCGTTAACGCCCAACTATGCCTGTGCCGTTGATCAGCTTGTCCAGCAGCTCATCCACCGTCGTCAGCGCTCTGGCCGCGGCGTTGTACGCATGCTGGAACCGGATCATATCGGTCATCTCTTCATCCAGCGATACGCCGCTGACGGCTTGCCTGCGCTCGTCCACCTGGATCACGAGCACTGTCTGATTGTCTGCCTGACGCTTCGCTTCCTGCGTCTCCACGCCGATCTTGGAGATGATCGAACGGAAGTACTCATCGAGCGAGCCCCTGCTCAAGGAAGGCTCGAAGCCGTCCACACCGGAGAACTCGATCTGGACATTTCTGGCTCCGGCGATTAGCAGGGCGATGTCGCTGTTGCCGGGAACGACCGTCTCCTTGCCTGATCCATCCTTGATGACGCGGGAGGATGAAGCCACCTGCTTCGGATCATTGGCGATGTCCGGGTTGAGGGTGATGCTCTCCGCCGTCAGCTCGCCGTATCCCGGTTTGATCGTGAAGAACGGCAGGCCGCTCGGCACACGGCCCGTTGCCGGATCAGGATCCGCATAGGTATAGCCGAGCTGATGCAGGCCGTTGATCCCTCTGACCGTCACCGTAAGGTCCGCTTGCAATTCACGATTGCCGTTGGCGTCAGAGTAGGTGACGCCATTCAGCTCCGTGCCCTCCGGCAATACCGTTCCCTTCGGCAATGTGATCGTGAATTCGCCTTCCGCGAGCGCTCTGACCATCGAGTCGAGCTGGGCGCGATATTCCTGCACATAATGCTCCAGGGAATAAAACATGCCATAGACTTCGCCGCTGTTCAGATCCCCGGAAGTATACGCGCTCTCCAGGGCATCATAGTCGACTGGATTCAGAACATTCGATCCGTCGACCAGGACCTGATTGCCCATGCTGATCGTATAGCCATTGGGCATCTCCGTAACGGAGATGTTCACGATCTTCGACAGCTTGTCGACCAGGAGATCCCTCTGGTCCCGCAGGTCATTGGCGAAGTCGCCGAATCCCTCGATCCGCTTGATGTCTTCGTTGAGAGAGGCGATCTGATTCAGATAGGTATTGATCTCGATCGCCTTGATCGAGATGTTCTGGGAGATGTCGGATTCCAGATCCTTGATCTGGCTGGCGATGTGGTTAAAGGCATCGGTCATCGCCAGCGTCTGTTCGATAAGGACGGCTCTTGCTTCCATGCTGCCCTTCTCGTTGCTGACGTTCTGCCATGCATTCCAGAAGTTCTCGATGACGTTGCGGAGCCCCGTCTCGGATGGCTCGTTAAAGATCGCTTCCAGCTTCTCGAGGGTATCCTTCTTCACTTCCCATTCGCCCAGATACTTGTTCTCGTTGCGAAACTGGTCATCCAGGAACGATTCCCGCACCCGTCTGACGGAAGTGACCTCGACGCCCATCCCGTATTGGCCGAGCAGGGTGCTCTTCGTGAACCCGGGCGCCTCGATCGGCGCCGCGGCCGCCGTGTTGACGACCTGTCGGGAATAACCCGCCGTATTCGCATTGGCGATGTTGTGCCCGGTCGTCTGCAGCTGGTATTGGCTGGTGAGCAACGCGCGCTTCGCGATCTCTATATTCGTAAAGGTGGAACGCACTCCATCCACTTCCCCTCGTCAGTTTGTTCATATCCGTCTCATGCGTTCAGATAGCCTTCATGCCTTGCGGTCGAACAGCCCCGTCCGCTTCTTCACCTGCTGTTCGTCGGTGGGCTTCTGATACATCATGTCCTGTTCCGGCGCATCCGTCAGGATGTCGATCTGGAATGAGATATAATCAAGCGATTGCTGGATCAATTGACGATTCAGCTCATTGTTCTCCCGCAGCCTGCTGATCGTCTCCACCAGCTTCTGACGCTCCTTCGCGATCCGGTTCCGCTCAGCTTCATGGCGATCAGGCATGACCTGCATCAGGTCGCTGATCGTATGGGATTCACCCAGTTCGACGCCGAACGCTGCGGCAGCCTGCACCACAGACTGCCTCATGAGGATCTCCAGTCTCGTGATCTCCTTCACCAGGGCGTTCTCCTCCGCGGTGATCTTCATCAGATCGTCCACCCGGTCGTGAATCACGACTTCCCGTTTCACTTCAGACAGCGCCAGCAGCCTCTCATGCCGCTCAGTCAATTGTTCAAGTATCTCCATCAGCTGTGTGATCGCCATGATCTGTGGTCACCTTTCCATCTCAGGCATGTCTGTCTCTGGACGACGAAGAGTCGGAAGCCCCGTCCAGGATGGCTTCACTTGCGATCATTCCGGTTTGTTCGTCAGATAGCGCAGCAGCTTCTCCGCGATCAGACCGGACGGGACATGATAAGTCCCCTCCTGCACAGCCTTCTTCAGCTCCGCGATGCGCTCCGCCCGTTCCGGATCGTGGCTGGCCTGAGCCTCCAGAAGCTCCTTCGCCTGCGAGGAGATCTGCACCTGATCTTTCATGGATTGCCTGTTCTTCACCATGCTGCCAGGCGTTGTTTCGTTCGTTTTGCGATATGGATTGACGGATCCGACTCGATTGAATTCATTGATCTTCATAAACTGCTCTCACCTCACGATTCCGCAAAAAAGAAAAACCGATAATCCTATACTCATTATCGGTTGACATAGATGGATTGTTTATAGTTTTCACTTTTCCGGATAGAAATATTAACCGGTTTCAGGATTGTTTGTCATCGTGACCGGATTGGTCGATGGGCGCTTCTCCCCCTGCATCGATGACATGCATCCGCTTCCGGCAGGATGAATGTTCATGACCGCAAGATCATAACTTGGGGTCTTTGTCTGTCTTGATCCTGTACGCCGGTCCTGACCATTGCGGACGAGGTTGCTCCTTCTCCCGACGCGATTCCAGCTGCTGCTGGATCTTCCGGGCTTCCCTTGCAAACTTCTTCCGGCATTCCTCGCACAGGTTGCCGGACTGGATCGGATTTCCGCAAGATTCGCATGGATAGCCGAGATTCGGCGCATTGATCAGCGCGAATCGGCCCTCACGGATGAACTTCGTGATCTGGCGAATGGATACCCCCGTTGCCTCACTCAGTTCATGGATGCTTGCGCCCCGATTGTCTCGCAGATATTCCACGCAGCGAAGGTATTCCTCCTCAACCTCTCGCTTGCAGGTAGCGCAGACGTCGCTGATTCCCCTCGCGAAGATCTTGCCGCAACGCGGACAATTGGCGATGTTCAGATTCATTGGCCCCGCCCTCCACAAGTAAGACCAGTCCACAAATGCCCGATTCTGCATCTTGCCTGGCCATCACAGCTTGTTCGATCTATTTAAATTTTACTACAACTGTTCTGAAAAGTATATGAATACTGTCGAGGATTGACGATTAAGGAGTTTCACAGGCAGATTGTCCGGCTGGCGGAGTGCGGTCGACGGCAGCTGGCGGCTGCGGTCGCGCAGGGACCGCCTGACTGCGCGGTCGCCGCTTATCTCGCCCAGGTTACGCTGTATATCGGGACCCGCAGCTCCGCATGCAGGACGCGCGCACACTCATGCAAGGTGCTACCGGTGGTGTAGACGTCATCGACGATCACGATGGCATCGGGTCTGACGCCTCGCGCAGTTGGCGGGCCGTCCATAACTTCACCAGGCATGGCGCCCTTCAGCATCCCTCCGTTCGCCGGGTCAGTCCCCGATGCGGCTCCACCTGTGATGCCACTCTCCGGCCGGGCATCGTCAGCCGTTCCGCTGCTCGATCTGCCTCCCGGCCAGCCCGGCATTTTCTACGGCCGGTAATCATGGTATAATAGTCAGCAAGATGAGCACTCGGATACTCGGCCTTAGCTTCCTCCTCGCCCGTTAGGGGCGTATTAGTTTTTTTTGTTCTCAAGTATAATTTCAGTAAAAGACTAGAGGAGTATTTGTAGTGAAGCGATACAATCCAAAAGAGATAGAGCCTAAGTGGCAACAAAAGTGGGCCGAAAGCAAAATTTACGAAGCTGACGAAAACTCGGACAAGCCAAAGAAGTATATCCTGGAGTACTTCCCGTATCCGAGCGGTGCGGCCATGCACGTCGGCCATGTGCGCAACTATACCATCGGCGACGCCATGAGCCGTTACTACCGCATGCGCGGTTTTAACGTACTTCACCCAATGGGTTGGGATGCGTTTGGCTTGCCTGCCGAAAACTACGCCATCAAGACCGGCACCAGTCCGCAAAAGGCCGTGGCCGAGAATGTGGAACGGTTCAAAAAGCAGCTAACCCAAATGGGCTTTAGTTACGACTGGTCGCGCGAGATCAACAGCACCGACCCCGAGTATTACAAGTGGACGCAGTGGTTCTTCCTCTTGCTCCACAAGCGCGGGTTGGCCTACCAAAAAGACAGCGCCCAGTGGTGGTGCCCAGTCGATAAAACCGTGCTGGCCAACGAGCAAGTCGAAAACGGCCAGTGCTGGCGCTGCGGCACGCAGGTAGAGAAAAAGACGCTCAAGCAATGGTTCTTTAAGATCACCGACTACGCCGACCGGCTAGAGAAAGACCTGGACGACGTGGACTGGAGCCATGCCATCAAGACCATGCAGCGCAACTGGATCGGCCACAAGACCGGCATTAACATCACCTACAAGGTGGCCAACGTTGACAGCGATGAAACTATCACCTGTTTCACTACGCGCCCGGACACCAACTTTGGCGCAACATTCGTGGTGCTGGCGCCGGAGCATCCGTTCGTGAAGAAAGTGATCGACCAGGAAATCGTGCCCACCAACGGCCCGTCGCACTGGCAGGCGGTCAAGCACTACGTCGACAAAGCACTGGCCAAGAGTGAGCTCGAGCGCCAGGAAGAAGGCCGGCTCAAGACCGGCGCATTCACCGGCTTTTACGTTAAGAACGAGCTTACTGGCGAGGAAATGCCGGTGTGGGTGAGCGACTTCGTGCTCATGCACTTCGGTACCGGCGCCGTCGTGGGCGTACCTGGCCACGACATGCGCGACTTCGAGTTTGCCAAAACGTTTAATATTCCAATCAAGCGCGTGGTAGTCGGCCCGGACGGCGACACTTCCGAGATCACCCGGCCTGAGCAGGTGCAGGAAGAGGAGGGAACGATGATTAATTCCGGCTTCCTGGACGGCCTGGACATCCACGAGGCAAAAGAGAAGATTAAGGACTACATGGAAGAGCGCGGCATGGGCAAGCGCGTGCACAACTACCGCATCCGCGACTGGCTGATCAGCCGCCAGCGGTATTGGGGTGCGCCGATCCCGATGATCCACTGCGAGAAGTGTGGCACTGTACCCGTACCCGAAGACCAGCTGCCCGTCGTCCTGCCCGAGATTGAGAGCTACGAACCAAGCGGCGACGGCCGCAGCCCGCTGGCCCGCGTGGAAGAGTGGGTGAACGTCGAGTGTCCGCAGTGTGGCGGCCCGGCCAAGCGCGAAACAGACACCATGGACGGCTTTGCCTGCAGTAGCTGGTACTTCCTGCGCTACGCCGACCCGCATAACAACGACCGTGCGTTCGATCCAGAGAAAATTAAATACTGGCTGCCCGTCGACGACTACATCGGCGGCGCCGAACACGCCGTCATGCACCTCCTCTACGCCCGCATGTGGACCAAGGTGATGCAAGACGCTGGGCTGATCGACTTCGGCGAGCCGTTCAAGATTCTGCGCAACCAGGGCATGATCCTTGCGCCCGACGGCCAGAAGATGAGCAAATCCAAGGGCAACACCATTGAACCCGACGGCCTGATCGAGCAAGGCTACGGCGCCGACTCTATCCGCATCATGGAGCTGTTTATCGGCCCGTGGAACCAGGCTGCCAACTGGAGTGTCGAAGGCATGGGCGGCTCGTTCCGATTCCTGCAGCGCGTCTGGGCGCTGGCGCAAGAAGTGCTTGAACAGCAAACGCCGGCCGAGCCAGGCGAAGACCAGCTGCGCGTCATCAACCGCGTCACTAAGAAGGTGACCGACGACATCGAGGCTCTGGGTTTCAACACCGCCATCGCCGCCATGATGGAAGCAGTCAACGATCTCTTCAAGATCAAACAGAAAGAGTCACTGGCCAAGCAGACCATCGAAACTCTGCTGCAGCTATTGGCCCCGTTCGCGCCGCACATTACCGAGGAGCTATGGTCGCAGTTCGGCCACGAAGATTCTATCCACATCAGCGAGTGGCCGAAGTATGACGAGAAGTACCTGGCAAGCGACACAATGACCATCGTCGTCCAGATTAACGGCAAAGTCCGTGCCCAGCTGCAGGTAGCAACTGACGCTTCTGAGCAGCAAATCATCGAGCAGGCCAAAGCCGACGAACGCGTGGCCCGCTATCTGAATGGCCAGGAACCAAAGAAGACCATCTACGTTCCCGGCCGTCTGGTCAGTTTTGTGGTCTAGCCGAACGCCTGACATATTACGCCAGCATGTTCGCAGCCACAGGGTTGGTCGTGGAGTCTTTGGGTATGGCTGTAAGAGTCAATAACAATCGCGCCAACATCCAAGCGGGGCGACAGTTTGCCTGCAGTCAAACAATGCTAACGCTTGTGCCTATGAGCGTTATGTCTTCCCGCGGGGTGTCGACACCTTCGGCATGCTGAACGGTTCTTGGGATCGCCTCGCGCTGGAGCCTGAAGGCAGGTCATGTCGAGGGTATCGACCCACGTGGAGAGGGTACATGCATATGTATATATTTTGAAACAAAAGGTTAAAATATCAAGTACATGAGGCACCAGCTTGCTTTATCTGTTATTTTCGCTATAATAGTAGCTAAGATATTACAGAAGTTTAAGGAGTTTGATTCCCAATGGGTAAACCAAAGAAACGAACCAGTCCGCGCCGTACCGGTGCCCGCCGTAGCCATCTTGTTGTTGAGCTCGCTCGCAAGGTGAATGCCAAATCGCCTGTTAAGGCTTACACCACTCGCCGCGAAAGCGGCAAAACCGCAAAAGCTGCCTAGTCCCTGCCGTCCCAAAACGGTATACTAGGAAGTATGAGAGGGAAGCTTTAACGCCATGGCATCCAATAGACACCTTGGTCGCATTATTGCGCTGCAAACACTGTTCGAGCAGGATTTTCGCCGGGCCACTGGCGACAAAACGTTTGACCTCGAGGAAGTCCTGCAGCGCAACATCGCGCGCTACCAGGCAACTGTGGACGATAAAGAGTTTATCGTCCGCTTGGTTCATGGCGTAGCTGAGAAAGAGAAGGAGCTCGACGCGGAGCTGCAGCCCATTGCGCCGGAATGGCCGATCGACCAGATTGCCCGCATGGATCGCGTAATCCTGCGTATGGGGCTGTATGAGCTGAAGTACAGCAAAGACGTACCGCCCAAGGTTGTTATCAACGAGGCGGTGGAGCTGGCCAAGGCGTT
>CALGAO010000047.1 GCA_937957685.1 uncultured Paenibacillaceae bacterium | reverse complement strand
CGGAACGACGATGTCTTTCAGATCAGTCTGCAACTGCAGCGCGTGCCCTCCAGCCCGACGCTTCGCCAACGCCTGGACCGGATGGAACCGATGAAAGAAGAATGGGTCAGGCTTGTCGTCCAGATCACGCGGGAAATCTCCGCCGGCATCGGCTATCGCGGGGACTTGGATCGGCAGCGGCGGTAGCGGCGGACAGGCTTGTACAATCGTTTGTAAGCGGATGAAAAGAAGCGATCCGCAGCGCAAGGCGGCATCGCTCTGAAAAAGCGGGGAAAGCGGCGACAGGCTTCCTGCATATTTGAAAATGCTGGTGAAGAAAACATGAGTCATATTCTCGTCGTGGACAATGAAAAGGAATTGCTTGATCTTTTGGAACTGCACTTGACCCAATCCGGCATGAACGTGGCCAAGGCGGATTCCGGACCCGCGGCGCTGGACCTGCTGCATGCGCAACATTTTGATCTGGTCATTTTGGACATTCTGATGGATGAGATGGACGGCTTTACCGTGTTAAAGCGCCTGCGGGAAAGCGCGCTGGATATGCCCGTTATCCTGCTCAGCGCCAAACATGAACTGGAGAGCAAAGTGCATGGCTTGGGACTCGGCGCGGACGACTATGTCACCAAACCGTTCAGTCCAGCGGAGCTGGTGGCGCGCGTGCAGGCCCATATCCGCCGGGCTTCCGGCTCCGTGTCCTCCGGCGTATCCGTCGAAGAATCCATCACCTGCACATATGGCAAGCTGACGCTCAACCCCGCCGGACAAATTCTGTTCAAGGACCAGAAACCGATCCTCTTGACCGCATTGGAAACCAAGATCATGCGCGCCTTGCTGACGCGTCCGAATCAGCCTGTGTCAAAAGCCCGGTTGTTTGAAGAGGCCTGGGGACATGAAAACTACGATGAGAACTACGTCAATGTGTACATTAATCTTCTGCGCAAAAAAATCGAGGACGATCCGCGCGAACCCAAATACATCCAGACCATTTGGGGCGTAGGTTACATGCTGACGGGCGATTCGGAATGAAACTGAAGACCAAGGTTGTATGGCTGATTGCCGTTTCCGTGCTTTTGACCATTGCGCTGCTGACGGTCCTGTTCGTTCTGTTCACTTCCCAATTTGTCCCGGGATACAATCACGTCAAACTTCAGGCAATGAGCGAGGAACTGGCCGGGCGCCTCAAACATGTCAATCTGGAAGACAGAGAACAAATCGCCCGGGAGATCGGATTATTTTCCCAGAAATATGGTCACATCGGCATTGATCTTTTGGCCGCCGACGGGAGTTTGTTATACGCTTCGTCTGACCGCACCGCTCCCTACACCCTTCCGGATGCGATGGCGCGGCTTTCCGACCCGATTTGGCGAATGTTCTCGGGCGAGGACCTGTCCATCTCTTATGCGATATCCATCAACGAAGAAAGGTATTATCTCATTTTTGATATCCAGGGCTCAACGATTCAGCCGGCGCAATTTTACATGTATTTTCATAAGTGGGCCATCGTCCCGTTTTTCATCTTGCCGGTCCTACTGATCATCGCCTTGCCTTCGCTGTTTGCGTTTGTTTTCGTCCTCCGGGTAACGCGCAGACTGGATCGGCTGAACAGGGCGATGCAAAATGTGGACTTGTCCAAAGAGCCGGCGGCGCTGAACGATCCAAGACGGGATGAGATCGGCGAGCTAACGACGCTGTACAACAGCATGACCGCCAAATTGCACGACCAGTACCTGCATATCCGGCAAATTGAGGAAGCCCGCACCAAACTGGTGTCCCAGCTGTCGCATGATCTCAGAACACCGCTCTCCATCATCAAAGGCTATGCGGAAACGCTGCAGCGCGGCTCCGCGCTGGATAAGGAGTCGCGCATCCGGCACGCGACCATCATCCTGCAAAAATCCGACTACATGAACGATCTTTTGCACAAACTTTTCCGGCTTGCCCAATTGGACGACCCTTCGCAAGCGTTTCACAAAAGTGAAGGGTACATTGATACCCTGCTACAGAAGGTGATGGCGGACTACATCCTCATTTTGAATGACATGGGGATCGAATGGCATCTGGATTTGCCCGCATCGCCGGTGGCGCTCTCCTTCCATCGCGACGGCTTGGCCCAAGTGTTCCGCAATCTGATTGACAACGCGATACTGTACGGCAGCGACGGCAAATATTTGGGCGTCAGGCTGAAAGCGGAGGGCGATTCTGTGCAAATCGAGATTGAAGACCGCGGGAAAGGGATTCCGCCGAATGAATTGGAGCGCATTTTCGAACCGTTTTACCGGGTGGACCAGGGCCGCCCCGGCGATGGTCTCGGCCTCGGACTGGCGCTGGTGAATGCCATCGTCGGGCTGCATGGAGGCGCCATTGAAGTGTCGTCAACTCCCCATGTCAGCACGGTTTTCCGAATTATCCTGCCCATGGAATCAGACTCATCGGCTTCCGTCCTATAGCAAGGGGCCGCCCCGCAGAAGGGCGGCCCCTTGCTATAGCTTTGCTTCTCGATGTTTCATGATGTTCAAGAACACGACGGCGGCTTCAGCTCTCGTGGTGACATGCTGCGGGGCAAAACGGTTGCCGTCGCGGCCCTGGACGATGCCTTGCTGTCTTAAAGCTTCCGCAGCGTCCTTCGCCCATGCCGGGATCTCGCGGTCATCGGCAAACCCGGTGCGGGTCTCGGCTCGATATTCAAGCCCCAATGCTTTTGCGAGCATCACCGCCATCTCCGCGCGGGTGATGGGCGCATCCGGGCGGAAGCTGCCGTCTTCATATCCGGCCACGATCCCTTTTTGCACCGCAGTGGCCACCGCTTCCTTCGCCCATGAACCGATCTTTCCTTCATCGACAAAGGGCAGCGCTTCTAATCCGCCTTCCAGCCCGAGAGTTCTCACCAGCATCACGAGAAACTCGGCGCGCGTCACCGCCTGATCGGGCCGGAAGGTGCCATCCGGGTAGCCTGTCACAATCCGCTTTTCTGCTGCTTCCAGAATGGAAGCTTCACCCCAATGGCCGGCAATGTCGCTGAAAACCGGTTTCCGCTCCGGCGCCGCTTCATCCTGCGTTTCGATAGCAACAACCGCGAACTTCGTAAAATGATCCGTTTCCGCCGTCACCCACTCCCCTTCCGCAGTTCCGCCAAGGCTGACCCATTTCCGCTCCTCTTCATCGTAGTAGAAAATCGCGACCGTCCGGTTCGGCCCCGCCTTGGCCGGATCAAATCGGATTGATAGCGTCACGGGCTTCAGGAAGCGGCCCGGCTTGTCCTTGACGATCTCATAGATGGTGCTGAGGGCGGAATGGTTCGGTCCGAGGGAAGCCGTTAACGCAGGCTCATCCTCCGCTTCCGAGATCGTGATGATCAACGTTTCCCCGGCGCCGGCAGGGAAGGAGAGGATGAGTTCATCCTTCCACCGGATCGTTTTTGCTTCTCCCGCATACACGATCCACTGGTTCGGCAGCAGGTTCGGACCGCCTCCGCCGCTTCCGGACGATGAAGCGTACACAATAACCGTTCGCTGAACCTGATCCGCCGCGTTGCCCGCCTCATCGCTCACATCGTACAAAATCGTGTATGTGCCGGGTTTGCCGGTATCGACCACATCGCCGGAGATCACCACATCGCCGGTGATATCGCCGCTTACATCATCGGTTGCCGTATAGCCCGGTTCCTTAAAGGCGGAGCCGAGTGGCAACCGCATCACCGCATCGCCCAGCAAAGTGATGACCGGCTTTACCTTGTCAATGTTGGTAATTTCGATCTGCTCCACGATTTGGTTGTGGGCAAGATCCTCCGCATAGATGCTGACCCAGCCGTTGCCGGTGACGATGATTTGCGGATCATTCAAATTCAAAGGCAAGCCAGCGGTTGCAAAGTACGCTTCATCATGCTGGCCGAAATCGTATTTGACTATAGCCAATCCAGCCTGGGCGTACACGTTCGCCGTCACGGTGACCGGCTGATTCGTAGGCGCTGTTGTCAGCGGCGTGAGCAAAATCGTTGGCCCTGTTTTGAAAATATGATCAATTTGAATATGCCGAATGGCCCGGTTTCCGGCGTTATCCTCAGCATAAACGGTGTACGTTCCGTTCATCGTTGCCGTGAAACTGCCGCTAAACGTTTCTCCCGCTGACTGGAAAAATGTTTCATCTTTTTGCCCGTAAGCCCATTTCAGCAGCTTCACTCCGCTTTTATCATCGGTTGCTGTCGCCGTTACGGTCACGTCCTGATTGGTGGGAGCATGTGTGGAGAGTGTCAGCACAATATCGGGCTTTGACCTGTCAATATTGGTGATTTGGATTTGCTCCACGGTTTCGTTCCCGGCCAGATCTTTCGCATAGACGCTGAGCCAGCCGTTTTGAGTAACCGTGATTTTCGATTCTGACGGATCCAGAGTGTCGGTAACAGCGGCAAAGTCCTCCGCGTCATATTGGCCGAAAGCATATTTGAGTTCAGCCACATCGGATTCGGAATCGCTGGCTGTTACGGTCACGGTTACGTCCTGATTGGTCCAGCCGCCTGGGGCGCTCAATTGGAGACTTGGTGCCGTAAGGTCCACGTAAAAAGGCTGCGAACGGCGTACCCAGGTCACATTGCTTGCCGCAATTTCAGCCTTTGCCTTTATATGCAAGTACCATGCGCCCGACTGCGAAGGAGATGGCGGAGTGTACGAAACGTTGTTCAATGGCTCCCAACCGTCGCTGGTCAAATCCGGTGTTTCCGGTGATGTACTCCAAATATAATCGGCATCAGGACTGTTGGGAGGAAGCAAATTCACCTTGACCGAATGGCTTTTCGCCCACGTCCCCCCGTTGTTTTCAAATTGGACAGAGTCAATGTCGTAGGATGGATATCCTTTACCATTGAGATATTTGCATACATCTGACTGGTCCGGACAAAAGATGACCGGCTTGGGACTAACCATGTAAAAAGGATCACTTATGAACTGTATGCTGTCACTCTCGATGACCGCAAACGATATTTGGGTATACGCAAAGGCACGTATGTCGATATAGTTCACATTTTTCGGAATCGTTACGCTGGTAAGTTTGGTATATAGGAATGCATCCTCACGAATCGTGGTTAGCGTGTCAGGGAACGTCACACTTTCGAGTGGATTGTTTTCGAAAGCACCCACACCGATCGTGGTTACACCGTTGGGAATGGTTACACTTTTAAGGTTGTTGTCTTGAAAAGAAGCGTCTGAAACTACAGTCAAACTTTCCGGAATCGTAACGCTCTCAAGCTTGTTATATCGAAAAGCTGCTGCTCCCAAAGTGGTCAACTTGCCGGGAAGCGTGATACTCACAAGTTCATTATCGTAAAAAGCCCCGTTTCCAATTTCGGTCACCGTGTCCGGAATGACTACGCTCTTAAGTTTATTCGTTAAATTCTTCCCGTAAAAAGCAACCGCGCCTATACGGGTCACGGTCAAAGTTTCCCCGTCATATACGACCGTTTCAGGAATGACGATATCCACATCCGTTCCTGTGTACCCTGTGATGGTGGCGGTTTTCCCGTCCGGGTTGACGGTAAACTGAAAATCTGCGGCATCCGCGTCTGCACTTTTCACATCCACCCCCATGGCAAAGAGCATCAGAACAAACAGCAGAAATGCGCACTTCATCCAGGACTGTGAACAAACTTTCATCATCTTTTGACCTCCAATTTGAAAAAAGAGCATCTGAAATGAGACCGCGTTGTTCAACATGATGGATATCATCAAACATCTTAACAAAGGGGAACAAGAAATACTCTTAAAGAATTCTTAAAACGAAACCATATTATGGTAAAATTAACGCAACGGAAGGGAGCCTGAAGTTCGCCTGGGAGCGGTTCGGTGGAAGGGGCCACAAGGACAACCGCCGGTTGCGTACGCCGGAACGGTGGATCACCGTGATCGGTTTTTGAGGGGACGCTCGAATGAGCGTGAATGAGAGTGGTACCGCGGCATGCACATCAAGCCCGTTGTCTCTTGGGGAAGAGACGACGGGCTTTTTTTGGGTTGCGCCGCACAGGCAAAGTTCTGACATCTTTCCAACGCGATGAACCGCCCGGACCGGAATAACCCGTCGAAGCTGCTTCCCGCCCAGCTGCCGATCAGCGCTTTGCAGGCTGTCTGTCCGCTGTTGGCGGCGGTAATCCTGACAGGATGGCATGAGGGACGTGGCGGCATACGGGATCTGTTCAAACGGGTGATGGAGTTTCGCGCCTCAGGGTACCTTGGTTTGGCTCTACAACGGCAGCGGACGTCAGGTGCCGGTGGCGGTTCTTTTTCACACCATGATCAATGTCACCTATGTGCTTTTTCCCGTGGAGGGGTCCCACTATGACCCGGCTGTTACGGGGATGATAGTTGCAGTGCTAGTCGTGGCGATGTTGCTATTTGGGGGAGGGCAAAGAAAATGACTACCGCTGCCACAAGCGATCCTTCGCAGTGGGAGTTGGTTGTTGTTTGGAAATCTGTTATGATTAGCGATAATAGGAAACGATGAAGACCATGCGAAAGTTCCTGTTCTAATCATCAACTAAAAGGAGGACGAATGGATGTCAACGGAAAACAAGGTAATCATCAAGGTGAACGACAACGGATCGCTGAGGGTAACGGGTCCGGTCGAACTGGTGGACGCGGAAGGCAATCCGTTCGAACACAAGGAGTCCTTTTCGTTGTGCCGGTGCGGAGCGTCGAATAACAAGCCTTTCTGTGACGGCACGCACAAGTCGATTGGCTTCACGAGCGCTCCGAGGGCGAACAAGAGTTAAGTCATGGATATGTCTCGAAGTGGGACCGATTCGAAACACGACGGATCTGACATGCAGCAACCGGGCTGTCTGGAAGGTCAGTTTTAGTAACACAAGATTAATACGGTCGATCAGGGTTTTATGTCTGATCGACCGTTTTCCTTATGAGAAACAGATTCCCGATGAACAGCCTTTAGTGACGGGTCTTCATCCTTCTCCACATGCAGAGGGTCAGGACGGCGTAGAACAGAATCACAAAGATGCCCATGTCTCCGCTGATATACTTGGCGGCTTCGTGATGTTCGACCGTCACTCCGGCGAAAATGAGCCACACCAGATTATGCGTGGTGTGAATCATCGAAGACGTCCATACGCTGCCGGTCCGCATGCGGATCTCGCCGATGACCGGGCCAAGGAAGATCGTGCTGAGCACGGTCATCGGCAGCAGGATCCAGAGATTCTCGCCGGAATGGTAAGCTTCCGTGTTGAGAATCAGCGGGAAGTGCCATACCCCATGGACGAGGCCGTTTAACAGCATGGCTGGCTTGCGTCCCATGCAGCCCAGCATGGTCGGCAGCAGATACCCGCGCCAGCCGAGTTCTTCCCCCATGGACTGTGTGATCACAGACTTGACGTACAGGAAGAGCACGAGTAGCGGGACAACTTTCCAGCTGAAGCCTTCGAAGTCGCTCCCTGGCGCGAAGGATGACAGGTTCAACGCGTAGGCGACGGCGAATCCCACAGCGAGCGGGATGATCGGGACCACAAGGGCGAATCCCCAACTCTTGAGCCCCAGATTGTGCAAACCAAGCTTCTTCCAACCCGCTTTCCGGTAACCGTCACGCGTGACGACCAACATCATGATGAGCGTCGCAATCGTGGGTGTCATCATATAAGCAAAGGTATTCACATGGGGTATGAAACTGAAGCCAACCGCCAGAAGCAGGACGAGTACGATAAATACGATGGTCTTGGTGGAATCTTTCAATGAAGTAAACAATTCAATCACACCTTCTCTTGGGAATCGGGCATCCTCTCTGCCGCATTCCAAGAGTAACAGGTTCATGTCATACCCTCATAGTGATCGCGGTCATACCAAAGTCATATCTTTCGCTTCATGATCATATGACGAAGTCCATTTATAACCATTCAATTTTTGGCGTTACCCTGCGTCGCTTAGGCAACCATTCAAAAAAGGTTGTGTCTGCCTTCGTCGTCGCCATGACTGCCAGAGGTATGTCCGGATATGGCACGACCTTGTCAAAGATCAATTGGTATCCGGTCACCGCCCGTGATGAGGTAGATCTTGTTTTCTTCCGCATTGAACTCGATCTTGTCAGACTCATACTTGGGCATGCCAGCTGCGATTCGTTCCTCGATTGCATAGATCGTAGCGTCGATGTCCGTAATATCGACATTCTTCAAGATCGCAGGGCCGTAGTCCCACCATTTCAATTCCAGAAGCCGTTCGATCTGGTGGTCTGCAAACCTCTGCTTGATGGGTCTGGCCGGTACACCGCCTACTACCGTATAAGGGGGAACGTCCTTGACCACCACCGACCTCGCTGCGATCACCGCGCCGTCTCCAATTTTCACACCTCGAGCGATATACACATCGTACCCGATCCACACGTCATTTCCGATCTCGATCTGTCCGTTGCGGATGCTGTTTTCGACCTTGATGTGAAGATTCGTGAAAAAATCATCATCCTCATACAGACATCTCGTCTGTTCCCAGCTGTCATCGAATCTCCATGTGAACATCGGGTGAGGTGACAATGTGCTGGTGGGGTGTTCGGCTAAACCGGTCACCACGTCGGGCCCGATCGCGCAACACCTTCCAATCTTCGCTACGCTTTGAAATGAGGATTTATTTTCGCCAAAGTAGGAAAATACCCCAACCTCATTCACCCAGAGATCTCCGCCCCGTATCTGAACGGGTGTCTCCACAATCATCGGATCCATTGGAGGCCATTTCCCGACATGAAAAGGATGCCAAACGTTGACGCCCAACTCTTTCAACCTGGCATGGGGTGTTACAATCATGATGTTCTCACCTGGGTCCATATTGATAGTAGTTTGCCATACACTTCATCCATCATACGTTAATCCGATGGAAATCCAGTTTACTCATCGTGTGTTGCGGGCTGAAAGTGACGAATTTCATGTTTCCTGAGAAATAACGGTGAGATGCCTGGTTCTGCTGATATACGATCCGATCTGAATAGAAAAAACTCACTCTTTCGTAAGGAAGGCAGTGAGTTCCTTGGCATTCACTCAAGGCAGGACGACGAGGTTGGTGGTGACTCGTCTCTCCGAACCGCCCGAAGGTTTGTTGAGGACCTTGCCGTCGTAATAGAACGTGCTGGATCCGCCGCCGTCCAGGTTGTAGGCGTCCGTGACATTGAACTCCAGGAGCTTGTCCTGGGCCTCTTCCAGCGTGACGCCGTTGCTCCAGTCCTTCCGCCGGCCGTCGATGACGATGAACAGGATATCGCCATTGGAGAAATGGCCGATGAGGGTTCTCGGCTCCCGCTTGTTCGCCCATTCCTTGGGGATCGGCTGCTTCTTGCCATCCTTCAGCAAGGTGGGCAGGAAGCTCGCGCCATGCTGGACTTCCATCTCTTCCAGTTGCTCGCGGGAAGAGATATTGCCGCCGACGAGACGGCCTTGCTTGTTGAAGCCGATGAAGCTCAGCGTCTCGTTATCCGAATAGGTCAGGATCTCGCCATCGACGACGGTGATGCCGAGCGGTGCGATCATGCCGCCGCCGACGCTCATGAAGCCGCCGGCATTCACCGCAAGGACAGCCCCGGCCCGCTCCGCCGCTTCGCTCGTGGTTTCTCCCCGGCTCTTGATCTGATCGTGTGCCAGCACCATCTTCACCGCGGACGGATCGTGCAGCTTCACCTTGGCCATGTATCCGCGATAACCCGCCTCCTGCAAGGAGTAGACCTTGACCGTGGCCCGCTTGCCGAAGGTCTGCCCGATCGGCTCTCCCAGCTTGTTCGACAGGATCTCGCCGAGGACATCCTGCGACTGGGCGAGCTGCTGCTGGCTGGATTCGATCAGATTGGAGACCAGCTGGCGGGTTGCCTCATACCCGGCTTTCTCCGCTTCGACCGTTTCATGGATGGCGGCAAGAGATTGCGAGATACTGTCCAGCGCCGGAGCGGTGCCCGATATTCGCTCATGTAGCGTGAGCAGGCGCTCCCCGGTCTCCGCCGTCTGTGTGATCAGCTGTCCGCTCTCGAGCTGCAGCTCGGGTTCAAAGGTTTGAAAGGCTGCCCAATATCCGACCGCCGGCGCCGCCAGCATCAGGAAGAACAGATTCAGCTTAATAAACGCGCGCCGCATGTTCCAGTTTCTCCAGTGATTTTCTGAGTTCGTTCAGCTGCTTGTCCAGCGCGCTGATCTGGGCCTGAAGCGCCGCCTTCGTATCATCGTTGCCAGAGATCGAATCGCTGGTCAGCTGCAGTTCCTCCCGGATCGACTCCAGCTTCGCGGAGACGTCATCCAGCATGGCGGTCAGCTCCGTCAGTTCACCGTTCAGCGAATCCATCGCGGCCTGATTCGCTTCCTGGACTTTTTCGATTCTCGACAGCAGCGTCGCTTCAATCTCCGCCTGTTGGTTCTGCAAACTGCTGATATGATCCGTCGCCAGCACATATCCTCCATAGGCCAGCCCGCTCCAGGCCAGGATGGTCAGCAGGATGTAAGTGACGGTTCGCCAGGTGCGGGCTGGGCTTGGGCTCCGTTCGGTTCGTTTCTTGCGTCTGGATGAGAGTTCTTCTTCAATCATGGTTGCAAGACGGTCGTTCATGAAAGTTCTCTCCGGTTCATCTCCTATTTCGACAACGTCCAGTCTATATTGTCGAATCTATATTATCTAATAAGATAGACGAAAAGGCCACTCAAATGTTGCGAACAAATCGCATGGAAGTAAATGGATGACAGATGGGAATTTATGGAGATCATGAGCTGCGATGTGAGTTCCGGGTCGATTTTATTGACTTACACATTTACATTGGCAACGGTGGTAAAACTACTCATTACTCAGGAATCATCACGGGTGCTATAATGTCAGGATGACGCACCAAGAACCAGACAGCATGAAAGGAATTGAGGCATGAGTTCACAAGATCTGAACCAGAATCCGGATCAGCGAATCAACATGAGGTATGTGACGCTGGTTTCGATGATTGCCGCTTTCGGCGGCTTGCTATTTGTCTTTGATACAGCCGTTGTGTCGGGAGCCATTGGCTTCATGGAGCAATATTTCGATCTGAATGAAGTGCAGGTAGGTTGGGCGGTGTCCAGCCTGATCATCGGGTGTATCGTCGGTGCGGCCATTGCCGGTGTGCTTGGCGACAGGTTCGGCCGCAAGAAGGTGCTGATCATGGCGGCGATCCTGTTTATCATCAGTTCTGTCGGAACCGCGATACCGGAAACATTCGCCCAGTACATCATGGCCAGAATCATCGGCGGACTGGGGATTGGCATTACTTCTACATTATGTCCTCTGTATAACGCGGAGATCTCGCCGGCGAAGATGCGCGGACGTCTCGTATCCTTGAACCAGCTGGCAACGGTAACCGGCATCTTCCTCGTCTATT
Organism: uncultured Paenibacillaceae bacterium; assembly: GCA_937957685.1. Lineage (GTDB taxonomy): Bacteria > Bacillota > Bacilli > Paenibacillales > DA-C8 > Insulibacter. Next base: position 2,714 of record CALGAO010000047.1, on the reverse strand, counting down.
TTACGAATCTGGCATTACCTCGCTGGGAGATGACACCTGGGATGTGGAGATGGCCTGGAGGTATATGTTCGGAACCGGAGTTATCCTCGGCCTGGTGTTCCTGATCCTGCTGTTCTTCGTCCCGGAAAGCCCCAGATGGCTGATCAAGAAAGGAAGAGCGGCCGAGTCGTTGCCTATCCTGCTGAAAATTCACGGCGAAGAGCAGGCCAGACAGGAGGTGCTCGAGATCAAAGCGTCGTTCCAGCAAGCGAAGGGCACCTTCCGGGAGCTGTTCAGCCCCGCTCTGCGGCTCGCGCTCATCGTAGGGGTGGGCCTCGCCATCTTCCAGCAGGTGACGGGGATTAACGCCGTCATGTATTATGCGCCTGAGATATTCAAGGAAGCAGGCGCCGGCACGGATGCGTCCCTGATCCAGACGATCCTTGTTGGTCTGATCAATTTCCTGTTCACCATTCTTGCCATCTGGCTGATCGACAAGGTGGGGAGGAAGGCGCTCCTGCTGATCGGCTCCGCTTCGATGGCCGTATGTCTGGCCGTGATTGGCTTCGCCTTTCAATCCGGCGAGCCATCCGGCATGCTGATCCTGGTCTTTATCCTGCTGTATGTCGCATCCTTTGCGGTGTCGTTCGGACCGGTGGTATGGGTGCTCATCTCGGAGATCTTCCCGAACCACGTGCGCGGCAAGGCGACGGCGATCTCTTCGATGGCGCTATGGGCAGCGGATTATGTCGTGTCCCAGTCATTCCCGCCGTTGCTGGGATCGATCGGGCCCTCCTCGACGTTCTGGATATTCGGCGCCATGTCGCTGATCGCGCTGATCTTCACCTGGCGTCTCGTACCGGAGACCAAGGGCAGATCCCTCGAAGAGATGGAGTCCAAGTGGGCTGGCGGGAGCGATTCGGTCAACTGACGCATCCACATTTCGCCAGGATGAATATACGTAGTATATAAAAACCTGGGTCAATCGACCGAGGTTTTGGCTATGCGACTTGCTCAGGTTGGATCGATCTTACCCCAACAACGAACGGATCGCATCCTCCAGCGGAGTGGGCGGGTGGCCAAGCAGCTGCTCCAGGTCGTTGCTGGCCACTTCCAGCGCGCCCTCGCCGATCTGGGTCTGGACCGTGGCCAGGAAGTCGGCGACCTGATCCGGCAATCCCGCTTGCTTCAGGATGTTGCTGTACGCCTCCTGATCGACGTATTGCACCTGCACGGCCTTGCCTGTGACAGACGCGAAGATCGCCGACAGCTCCTCTTGCGTCAGCAGCTTGCCGCCCAGTTCGTACGTGCTGTTGTCGCGCCCTTGTCCGGCAAGCACCCTGGCCGCTGCTTCCGCATAGTCGCGGCGAGTCGCCCAGCCGATCTTGCCCTGCCCCGAAGCGATCACCCACGGTCCTCCGTTCAGAACCGTCTGGAAGGTGCCCAGTTCATTTTCCAGATACCAGTTGTTGCGGAGGAACGCATACGGGATGCCCGTGTTAAGGATCGCTTCCTCCGTCTTCCTGTGGCTTTCGGCGAGCAGCAGTTGGCTGTTGGCCGCATTGGGCGCGCTGGTGTACGCGATAAACCCGACGTTCGCTTCCCTGGCTGCGTTGACAGCTGCCGTATGCTGGCTGATCCGATTGGCCAGGTCGTCCGTGGAGATGATCAGCAGGCGGTCGATGCCGGTGAAGGCCTTGACGACCGAGTCGTAGTCATGGAAGTTGGCGGCGCGCACATCGACCCCGCGGGCGGCCAGATGCTCCGCCTTCTTCGGATCGCGCACGCTGACGGCGACCTGCTCCACAGGTACCAGCTTCAGCAATTCCTCGACAACCAAGGATCCAAGATGCCCTGTTGCCCCGGTGACCAGAATCTTCATCGTTAATCCCTCCATCTCATGATCTTATGTATGATGTGAGAAGAAGCCCGTTACCGTGTTGCCGGTCAGATCATATCACTGCATAATAGTAAGCATCTTACATAATTATATTATAATGCTATCCGATGAATAACAAGTACGAAAAGATCGGCGTTTGGCGACATGGACGACGATTGGAAGAATGAGACCGCATACGGTGCGGCGGTGATCGATGAGGATGCGGATCAAGGACGGTTCGACAGTTCCGGATCGAAAGACGATCCCTGGCTGTTCATGCTCGATTCCGTGATCCGGATGTATCCGCTCGGACTGCTGGCTGGCATCATCCTCAGGTGGATGGGGGATCGTAAAGGGGCATTCACCAGGGTGTTGTGGTGGAATGCGCTCCCCCTGATCCGGATATTGCCGATCGCGTCGTTCTATGTGTACGAGTTCGTGATTTGAACCTCTGCCGAAGGGCCGGGGTTTTTGATTTGGTACCTGCCGATGGTCTTGACAAAGCTCTGGGAAACAGGATTATAATACCAATAGACAGACAGTCGGTCGGTTATTGTTGAAGGGGGCTCACTTCCCCGAGCTCTGACCAGATTGATAAGGTGCATGGCGGTTCGGAGCACAAGAGCAATGGGTCGATTAGGAATGAAGAGGCGCAGTCCCCGATCCTCAGGCCAGATACATGGCGGTTCGGAGGCAAGAGAAGGGAGTTTGCATATGAGAATTGTCAAAGACGCGGAAGTGCGCAAGAACGAGATTCTGGATGCCGCTGACGAGCTTTTCGCGCTGAAGGGATACGACGGCACCAGCACCAACGACATACTCGAGAAGGTGGGGATCGCGCGGGGGACCCTGTACC
>CALGAO010000046.1 GCA_937957685.1 uncultured Paenibacillaceae bacterium | reverse complement strand
AAAACACATCCCTTCGGTAACATTTCGTTGTGAGTGAACCGATCCCTCTTTAGTAACATTTTAACTGAGTGATTGCGCATTATTTTCTTCCTATGAAATTCATGCTACAATTTTGACATCATATCCAGGACGATCTCGAGGAAAGGCGGAATATGCATTGCAGCAATCAACGGTCCTTCATAAACGCAACAAGCTTCTCGTGTACATCATCTGGGTCATGCTGCTTCTGGGTCTGGCGGTTAATTCCATGACCGGAGCAAGCCTGAATTCAAACCTTGTCCTCCTGGGAGTAGGCGTCGTGACATGCAGTCTGGCGACGTTCATGACCTTCAGAAGGTGGATGGAGCAGTATGTGATGTATGTCATTTCCTGCATTATCACCATCCTGATGATCCTCATGCTCTTCACAGGGCCCATCTTCACCACATACCTGCTGGTCTATGTGAATCTTGTGCTGATGACGCTGTACGGCAATTCCGATCGATCGCCTTCTCCAGCGTCCTCGGTGTAATCGTTACCATCTATCTGTTCTTCAGCCCCATAGCCGATGAGGTCTTCGAGCGGCACAGTCCGATCACGATCCTGCTCTATCTGCTGATGATCATCTCGCCGCTATTGGTGTCTTCCAGATTCAGCGAGCGCTTGCAAGCGGATGCGGATGCGCAGCGGGAAGCCGCCATCGCCGAACATGCGACCACGAAGCAGCTGATTGACCAGGATGCCGAGTCCTTGACGCGGCTGCAATCGTTCAGCGCCAATCTCAAGCAGAATGTCACCTCTACCAGCGACATATCGCGTGAAGTGACAGCGGCGTTCGGCGACGTGGCCGCCAGCACCGAGAAGCAGACGGCGAGCATCGCGGACATCGGCGCGTCGATGGAGCTCATCCATGGCGCGATCCAATCGCTGGCAGAGCGCTCGGCCACGCTCAAGGCGCTCTCCGACAACTCCCTGAACCTGACGGAGAAAGGCAACCAGGAGGTGGACAGCCTGATGCTCAGCATGCGGCAGGTGCAGCAAGCGGTCGATGCATCCGTTGCTCTGATGCAGGAAATGGAGAATCAGAACCGGCGCATCCAGGACATCGTGACGACGATAACGGAGATCTCGGCACAGACGCATCTGCTCTCCCTGAACGCAGCGATCGAGGCGGCCAGAGCCGGAGATCATGGCCAGGGCTTCGCTGTCGTCGCAGGCGAGATTCGCAAGCTGGCCGAGAACTCGGAGAAGTCCACCAAGGAGATCAGCGCCATCCTGGATGCGATCCGCAAGCAGTCGGAGCGGGCGCTCGATCAGGTGATGGTCGGGCAAACAGCCGTGACGAAGAGCAGTTCGGCTGCAAATCTCGTCGCCGATGCGATGCGCAACCTGGCTCAGAACTCCCGGGCGATGGAGAGTCAAGCAGGCGAGGTCGACCAGGCGGCAGATGGATTGCTCCGCCAATACGTGCACATCACGGACGAGATCCGGACGATCACGGAGATCACGCAGGAACATATGAGCGTCATGGAGGAGATGTCCAACAGCATGAATACCCAGGACAGCCGGATCAAGGAGATCGAGAAGAGCTTCCTGCAGCTGGATGAGCTTGCGGCCAATCTGACGAAGATGACGGAGAAGCGAACGGCAGAAGCGGGTTAAGAGATTCGGACAGACGAAAACGCTGCAGGAGCGTGATGACACGTTACTGACAGCGTCTTTTTCATAGAAAAGTGGTTGATCCGCAATTAATGATTAGCCTCATTAAATATCAAGCCTCATGCATGGCTCCCCATGGCGGATGCTGTCCACATTGCGCTCGACCCACTCCCTCTTGAGTTCGTTCCGCTGTACTGCGCCGCCCCATGGCTCCAGAAGGATCATGGCAAGCTCCAGCCGCCTTTTCTCAACGAACAAAGGCAGCAGCTTCATGCTGGCCTGATCCGGCGAATAAGCCCGTTCATACCCTCTCATGAATGACTCCAGGAAGCGGTTCGCATGATCGCTTGCCAGCGCGATATCCGAGACAGGCGCATGCCAGTCCGGCATGATCGACGCGTAATAGACCGCCATCGCGATGTCCTGAATGAAGAAGTCGTATCCGCAATCATCGAAGTCAAACGCGGTGATCTTGCCGTCATACACGTGAAAATTGCCATGATGCAGGTCGCGATGACTCATGCCGTATTGCCCGGATGGCTTCGGCAGCTTGCCGATCTGCTCCTCGATGGCGAGCAGCCTCTCTCGAATGATCGAAGCTGCGGGCAGATGATCGGGGATGGGCTGGGAGCGAAAGATGTTCATCTCATAGCCCATCCGCTTCGGCATGCCGGCCGGCGGCTCGTAGTCCCGCGCGCAGGCATGCATGCGACCGGTCACGAACCCCCACTCGGCGAACAGTTCCGCTCCCCAGGCAGAATGATGCGCATCCACTCGCACGCCCTTCGCTTCTTCGAATACCGAGAGCAAGAAGGTTCCCTGCTCCGTCTCGATCGTCTCCAGCCATCTCCCGAACTCGGACCGGACGGGTCCTGCGACGCTCACTCCCTGTTCCGCCAGGTCATGAAGCCAATGCAGCTCCGCCTCCATCTCGCTCACACTTCGCCGCGATTCATGGGTGACGCGAAGGTAGTATGGCTTCCCGTCACGGTCGAACCGGTAGACGAGATTCTCGAAGCCTCCGAACTTGCGGATCGCCTCCCGCTCTATGCCATAGCGCCTCGCCGCATGCCCCAGCAGTTCCTCTTCCTTCAATGCCTTCCTCCAGTTATCCAGATGCGTTACCTCCCCGTTCCGGTGTCATGATAGACTCAGAAGATGAACCAAAGCACAAACACGATGATCATCACCAGCTGAAGAACGATCTTCACGATCGCGCTGGCGAAGAGTCCGACCAGGGACCCCCAACCGACCTTCAGCGCATGACCCAGATCATTCACCTTCGTCAGTTCCCCGATGACCGCGCCGAGCCACGGACCGATGATGAGCCCGAACGCGGGGATGACGAAAGGGCCGACGATCAGTCCGATCGTCATGCCGATGACCGACGCTTTGCTTCCTCCAACCTTCTTGACGCTGACGGCGCCAACGGCATAGTCCGCGATCGTCAGCACGAGCAGGATGATCGTCTGGATCGTCCAGAACCAGAAGCCGAACGGCTCGAAGCTGACCATGAAGCCATACACGAAGAACGCGGCATAGATCGCGATGGCGCCGGGCAAGATCGGGTAGATCGTGCCGGCCATGCCGATCACAAACAACAGTATGACAACGATCCATGCAAGTATCTCCACTGATCATCCACCTTTGGTCTTCTTCACTGCACTTTCAGACGAGTCGGAATTCGAAATGGTTACACGCCTGCGTGCTTTTCTGGTTATGATTCTATGATGCTTCCATCAGGCGTGATTCAATTGTCTCCAAAGCTGCTTGTTGCTATACAGCTTGCTGGAGCTGATCTCTTCGCCGAACCAGTCGGGAGGCGAGAAGCGGATCGCCTCCTCCTCGCTTGCAAATTCCACTTCTACGACGATCAGCGAGAATTGGGAATAGCGATCGATCTCGACGGTGATGCCTTCAGCCGTCCTGGCGATGGTGCGCTCCTTGATCAGGGGAGTAAGCCGCACCTTCGACATCAGCTCCTCATACAGCTTGCCGGATATTGGCTGCTCCACTTCCTGCCGCACCAGGCCGAAGCCGCTCTTGTACGTCAGCACATACTCCGCTTCGCCGGTCAAGGCGTCCTTCAGACGCCGCACCCTGAGCTCTTCCCCGTCGGACAAGGCCAGATAGGTTTGATCGATGAGGTAGACCTTCTCCACCGCCAGGCTGCCGCCGGCGATCCGGTCGTCCGGGTATGCGCCGAGCAGAAATTTGCGTTCAACTTCAAGCGCCATTCTTCATTCCTGCCTTTCATCGCGTTATCCAGATGCGCCCCAGGCGCAAAATGATCTTTTATTCACCGATCTGCTATGGTAAAATGCGATTAGAGAGATGTTTCATCCCGCTTCGTCTCGCATATACTGATAAAGACCGCAGATGCTGGGAACATCTACGGTCCTTCGCAATAGATTGCCCCAAAGGGCGATCGGCATATCCAGGCAAGAAGCAGTAGACCTCCCTGGCCCGTCAAGCTCAAGGGAGGTCTACTTCCTTTTATGGAAGGACAGCAAGGCGATCACGAACATGCCGAATGTGATCATCAGAGTGATAGCCTCATAGACTGTCATGGCATCACCTCCCTCAATAAATTAATGTTTTCTCCGTTTTTCTCGCGTTTTCGCATGTTTTCATCTTTGACTTCCGAAGCTCC
>CALGAO010000045.1 GCA_937957685.1 uncultured Paenibacillaceae bacterium | reverse complement strand
CACGACGCTCTTCCGATCTCTATTGATTTGTGTTCGATATAAGGTTTATAGTTTATACTTGGATGTATTTGCGAAGATACATTAAATGGAAACCATTACCGATGACAGCGAAGGATTCAAAGGAATATATTTAGAACAGTCGTGCAATAGAACGTATAAAACACAGGCTGCATGAGGAAAAATCAGACAAGCGGGAAAAATGAACAAGGATAGGTCGTCTCGAGACTGAAGAAAAGGGGAAACGACAATGGAGACAGGGAGTAAACAAGTGGCTGTAGCAAGGAAGCTGATGCGCGGAATAGCGGTGGTCATCGGGGCGTTCATCGCCGCTTACGGGCTGGAAGCGGTATTGATTCCCAACAGCGTATCGGACGGCGGGGTGACCGGCATCAGCATCGTCGGTTCCAAGCTGTTCGGGTTGCCGTTAGGCATTCTGATCGCCATTCTGAATGTTCCGTTTATCTTTCTGGGATACAAGCAGATCGGCAAGAGCTTCGCGATCAACTCGGTGCTGGGGATCGTCTCGCTGGCTGCCGGTACGGCTTTCATGCATCACGTGCCCACCATCATCGCGGGAGATACGCTGCTGATCACGGTCGTTGGCGGCATCATCCTTGGGGTGGGAATGGGTATAGCCTTGCGGAACGGCGGCGCACTGGATGGGATCGACATGCTGGCCGTGTTGCTTTCCCGCAAACTGCCCTTCGGCACCAGTGACCTGATCCTGTTCCTGAATATGTTCGTGTTTATCATCGTCTCGACCGTCTTCGGACTGAAAGGCGCCATCCTGTCCGCCATTGCTTACTTTATCGCCTCAAAGGTCATCCATATCGTGGAGGAAGGCCTGAGCGGCGCCAAGTCCTTCAAGATCATCACCAAGCATCCGGAGGTGATGGTGGGTGCGATTCGGGACCGCCTGGGCCGCAGTGCAACGATCAACATCGTCGAAGGCGGATACTCCAACGAGAAGTTCAAGGAGATTACCTGTGTCATCAACCGCCTGGAAGAAAGCAAGATCAAGGAGATCATCCAGGAGATCGACAAGGATGCCTTCGTCCTGGTGTACGATGTGGCTGAGGTCAAAGGCGGCAATTTCAAGAAGCACGATATCCACTGATTGGATGAATAAGTCGAAAGACGCCCGTCGGGGCGTCTTTTTTGGCATTCAGAAGAAATGCGGCTGAAGTGCACCAGCCGCCACCTGCAACGCATCAGAAAGAATAGAATCGCCAGTAGAGGAAGAATGCCTGGAACAGGATCACGACAACCAGCGTGGACAGGAAATGCACCTTCATCCAGGCCTTTGAACGGATCGCCCGGATGAGCATATACAGCAATGCGATGATCGTCAGGATGCCAAGACCGCAGGAGATGACGATCTGGATCATCAGTTCTTCAAGGGTGCGATAGGGATCATTGAGCACCCTGACCGCCAGCAACCCGGTGTTGATCAGCAACAGAACCTGCAGCAGCATGGCGAGCGCATAGTTTCGCAGAGGCTGCGTGGAGCGCCTGCCCCGGATCAGGTACACCACGCACATCACCACCATGTATACGAACAACAGCAGCACCAGGCCGATGGTGATGAGAACCGCCGTGGCGGAGATCTCCATCGGATAGAAGCTGGTCGTGGGCGCATAGATGCTGGTGATCCTGGCGCCATCGGTCTCAAGATGGATATTTTTCATCGTGAAGAACAACGGATCGCCGCTCACGAGGCGGAAATCGCCAGAGCCGATCTGTTGATATCGGCCTGACACCCCGGCGTAGCTCACGGTCAGGACGTTGTTCTCATAATCCGGCTCGATCGTCAGCGGGATCAGGTGATAGTACAGCTTCGTGAACGTATGATTGGTGTTGCGAGCGGATATGAATTGCCCGCGGTAGTCGATCTGCTCATTCAGCGGCAACGCTTCATATGGAGTGTTCGGATCCGTGAGCAGCGCATCCATGAGCCCGTAGCTGATCGCCACTTCCGCGACCTGATTCGTCAGGATCACGACGCCGAAGCCCGCATCCGGCACGACATGGAAATTCGCCGCGAACCCCTTCGTGTTGCCGCCATGCGAGTAGCTCGTGTGGGCGCCTTGATATTCCCAGAATCCATGCGCGATACCGGGAGTAAGCCCGCCTGGAGCATACGTCGTTGTAAACAACAGCTTCAAGGTGTCCAGCTGATCGAACAGCACATTGTCTTCCTCGGCTCTGGCCAGCAGGGCGATCGCGAATTTCGCCAGGTCCGTGGCGGGACCATTCAGGGAACCGCTGGGATACAGGGAGAGGTAGCTGTAGCTTGCCTCGACGAACTCCCCGTCCCGGAGGGATACGTAGCCTGTGGCGCGCCTGTCCGCGATCCTGGCCAGATCCGCGTCATTGGCGATGGTGACGATCGTGTCGTTCATGCCCAGCGGGATCAGAATATGTTTCTTGACATAGTCTTCGTAGGATTGATTGGTGATTTTCTCCACGATGGATGCGGCGAGGGAGGTTCCATAGTTCGAGTAAGCGACCATCTCGCCAGGCGGATATGCCTGATAGGGCTGGTATCGCTTCAGGAATTCGGATAGTGGCAACACGTCCTCTTTGGAATCCGACAGCAGGTGCAGGATGTATTCCTCGAAGCCCGCGCTGTGATTCATCAGGTGCAGCATCGTGATGGGCCCCTTGTATCTGAGCTTCGGCATTTCGGCATCCGACAGGTAGTCGGAAATCGGGGCATTCAGATCCAATCTCCCTTGCTCCACCAACTGAAGAACGGATACCCAGACGAACAGCTTGGAGATGGATCCCCATTCGAACACCGTCGCACTCGCATCCACCGGAGTATCCTTGGCGGTCGACGTATACCCGAAGCCCTTGGCATAGACGATCTCGTCGCCGCTGACGATGGCGATGCTCGCTCCTGGTGTTGTCCTTCCGATATATTCATTCATGTAGGAGCTATTCCTGTAATGAATTAATTTGCGGTTTGAAAAGAAAAAGCGCCTCCTGTATGCTGGGTCTCGAATGTTACGCACATTCACTGCCCTAATAAGAGGAGGACGCTCTAGATGAAGCATAACCAATCGAACAAGCAAAATCAACGGATTTCGAGAATTTCTGAAACGACGCTGGTCATCGGGACTGACATCGCAAAACACAATCACGTCGCTCGAGCCTTTAATTACCGAGGAATCGAGCTCGGCAAGCGCTGCTTATTCCAGAACGATGAGAATGGCTTGTTGAACCTGCTGGCGTGGGCGGAATCCATTAAGCAAGAGCATGGACTGACGGACGTGCTGCTTGGCGTAGAGCCGACTGGTCACTATTGGTTCCCGCTGTTTCACTTTCTGAAGCAGTACGGAGTTGAAGTTGTACTGGTAAACCCGCATCACGTCAAGAAAAGCAAGGAACTGGACGACAACTTGCCGACCAAGAATGACATCAAAGATGCGAAAGTCGTCGCCAAGCTTGTCATCGACGGACGCTATACACAGCCGCAGCTGCCGGAAGGCGTTTACGCTGACCTGCGAGTGCTGATGAACCAGCGAGACCGTCTGTGCGGGGATTTGAACCGCGTGAAAGGAAGAATCCACAATTGGCTGGATCGCTTCTTTCCCGAATATAC
>CALGAO010000044.1 GCA_937957685.1 uncultured Paenibacillaceae bacterium | reverse complement strand
GATGCGGCATCCGCCGTCTGGCCGTCCGGCCGCTTGTTGACGTTGATCTCCGGCGCGATGGCCCAGATCTCATCCTTCTCCGCATCGATGACGGGCGAGCCTCTCATGGCGCTGGCCTCGGGGAGCACCGGCGGCGGAGGCGGAGGATTCTCGGCCAGATAGCCGTCCGGGTCGATGACCGCATAGTAGGCTTCCTTGGCGGCATGCTGCCTGTCGAAGAGGAGAGGATAGCCTGCGGACCGCCAGCTGTACGGATCGGCGATGCCCCAGATGGTGACGCGCTCGATCGAATCCGCGTACTTCCTGTAGATCTGGAAGAGCTGGGCGTATTTCTGCGCCTGGATGACCTGCTCCTGCTGGTTCAGAGGAGCGGTCCGGCTCTCGAAATTGCTGTAGCTTCCGTACGGGATATCCAGCTCGGACACGGTGATGACGGCTCCGGTCTCGATGTAGCGCTTGATCGCATTTTCCACATTCTCAAGGCTCAGGGAGTCGGTGAAGTGGTGAGACTGCATGCCGATGCCTTCGATCAGCAGGCGATCCGGCTCGGTATTACGCGAGTCCTCCGCCCACCGGGCATTGAGATCCTCGACCATCGCCGCGATCGCGTCGCGCTTGGAGGGCAATTCCTCGTTGTAGTCGTTGTAATACAGCGTGGCGTCCGGATCTGCCTGACGGGCCCGGACGAACGCGTCGTAGATATAGTCCGCGCCGCTCTCTCCGGCCTCTTCATCCGCTCCGTTGGCATAAGCCAGATACCAGGGGGAGTTCTTGCGCAGGCTGTCCTTCCAGTTGCCGTTGAAGGATACGCCGTCTGCGAACGCCTCGTTCACCACGTCCCACGAGATGAGCTTGCCCTGGAAATGGCCGGCGACGTTATCGATATATTCGAACAGGTTCGCTTGCGCCTCCTCGCGGGTCAGCGGCTGTCCTTCCGCGTTCCTGTTCAGCCAGGGCGACGTCTGGGAGTGCCAGATCAACGCATGGCCGTGGACCTTGATGCCGTTCTCCAGCGCCCAATCGACCAGCTTGTCGGCATTCGCGAAGTTATAGACGCCCTTGGATGGACTGAGCGCCTCGGGCTTCATATGGTTCTCGGCGGTCACGACGCTGTAGTGGTGCGTGAACATCGCGACGAACTCTTCATCGTCCACCTGATGCGGTGAGGCGATGTTGCCGAACAGGAAGAAGTCCTTGTACACCTCATGCAGGGAATCCAGCGTGAGATCCCATTCCGGATCCGCCGGTTCCTCATCCGCCGGTCTGGCCGTGACCGTGATGTTGTCGATGTAGATCGGCACGGTGCTGGCTTGCGAGCTGGTCTGGATGCGGAAGTAGGATTGGGCGCCGATCTGGGCGATGGTGGCGGCGGAGAACACGGCCTTGTATTCCAGCGAGAAGTCGCCGTTCGTCAACGGTTTGTTGACCAGCCATTGATATTGGCCATAGGGGCCGAACGGGTTCGGATTGCTGAACACGATCTGGGAACCGCCAGGCAATTCCGCTTCCTCGTCCACATGGCCATAGACCGTAAAGGTGTACTCTGTGCCCGGAGACAGGTTCAGCGTGCTCAGCTTGATGTCCACGCCGAAAAAGTCCGCTGTCCGATCCGTCAGATAGATCGACTTGCCGCCGTTGTAGGTGACGATGGAGCGCGTGCCGCCGCCGCTGTTGGTCAGATAGTCGGTGCCGGCAAACGCCGCTCCGTCATCAGCGCCGGATATGCCCGGATCCTTCTGCATGTCATAGATGACAGTCGGCGCAGCCTGGGTGATGATGATGTCGTCGACATAGAACGGCACGTTCCTGGCGGTATCGTTGGTCTGCGTGCGGAAGTAGGAATCATTCTTCAGGGCAGCGATATCCGCGCTGGTGAAGCTGGTCTTGTACTGGATGGTGAAGTCTCCTTCGGTCATCGCCTGAACGATCAGCTGCTGATAGCTGCCGAACCGGCCGAAGGGGTTCGGATTGAGGAACACAAGCTGTGAGCCGGCGGGTGGGGTGGTCCCTTCCACATGGCCAGTCACGGTGAACGTATACTCCACGCCGGGTTGCAGATTCAGCGAGTTCAGTCTGATGTCCACGCCGTTCCAGTTATTTTCCCTTTCCGCGACGTGAATCGACTTGCCGCCCTGATACGAGACGATCCTGGGTCCCCCGCCGCTGTTCATCAGGTGGTCCGTGAAGACGAAGCTGGCGTTTTCCTCAGCCAGAGGGATACCCGGATCCTCCTGCATGCGGTAGATGACGGTGCCGCTGTCCTCGTCGTCTTCCGCCGCGATCGCGGCCAGCGGCCACGAGGTCAGGACCAGCGCCAGACAGCAGACCCATGCGAGAAGTTTCCTTGACATCTTGCTCGTCATGTTCTTCCTCCTTACTCTGATTGGGATTAAAGCGTTTGCATAATGGTGTGGACCCGCACCTCCCTTCTCTAACCATCATGATATATGCCTCGAGACATGCCTTCACTTTGGAAATCTCAGATCATACTCCAAAAATTATAGAATCTGGAACAGAAGGGGAAATAAAGCAGGGATGATGCCGGACAGCATCATCCCTGTTCAACGACCGCGGTCAACCTATCATTCTTCCACGAATATCAGATTCATCACGTCGCTTGCGCTTATCCGGAGATGCTCCGGAACCTCCAGATAGAGGCACTCCTGTCCCCACATGACCGAGGGGCCGTATATCCGCCGATCCTCCCCGGTGAAGGAATGCATGTGGGATTCCGATAGGAAGTGAATGAGCTCCTTCTTCATTCGCATCTCCAGATTCCGGATGATCAGCGTGTCATCGGACAATTCCACCTCCGGCAGCGCCAGCAAATGGGTGAAGTCGTACGGATATTCCAGCAGGAGATAGGGAGTCGAATACCAGGTGAGGCGAATCTCTTGTCCGAGGCTGGGGTTCCGCTTGACCAACACCTGGACGCGCTCCTCCCAATGATACGACTTCAGCTTCAGATCCGGCTGCTCGTAGCGGAAGCTCCAGCTGTGGAGCTCGCGCATATGCTCCCTTGGCGGCAACCGCCCTTGCTGGATCGCCGAGATGAACGCATTGTTCGCCCGCTCTGCCTGAAGCACAACTTCGGATCGACGAACGTCCTTCCTGGCTTCCGGGACCAGGTAGATCAACGGGACGGTGATCACCAGGAGCAACAGGTAGCCGCCGATCAGCAGCCAGGCCCTGCGTCCGCTGAAGGAGACGATCCTGTTGATGATCCTGCCCGCGATCAACAGGACGATGACAAGCGCCATTATACCGATTAACGTATTCACCGCCGCACCTCCAATGAACTGGTGATGAGCATGGTAAACGGATAGACGATGGCAAGGGTCAGAGCCGCCTTCACGCTGAGAAGCAGAATGGAGGTCTCCGCAGCGTAGAACCGGATCGCTGCCGTCAGGATGCCGCCGGAATCCTGCGCATATACCGATCCGATGATCAGGGCAGGGATCAGGATGATGAAGACCCTGTTCAGCTGGGCGAGCATCCCGGTCAGGTAGCCGAAACAGGACAGCAGGGCCGCATACCATGTCGTGATGAGCAGGTTCAGGAGCAGGTCTCCCGGCCGCGGAGCGATCGCGGTCATGACGTTGTCCGGATGGCTCCAGTAGATGACCAGCCTCAGCAGGTTGCCGAGCAGGGGAGTCACGATGCCCGCATACAGGCTGGCTGTCAGCAACAGCGCGATGGTGGACAGATGCTGGGTCCACCGGTTGGTGACGAAGAAGAAGTCCGCATTCCGGTACTGTCTGATCGTCAGCATGATCCCGGCGATGTACGCCCACATCAGGGTGAAGTAGAAGATCAGGTCTCCGGAGAAGTGCGTGATCCTTACGGTGATCGTGTCAAATCCGATCGAGGTGCCCCCCGTCCCGTCCAGCGACAGGGCGAAGGCGGCCAGTTGGGTCAGGATCAGGGAAGTGAACAAGCCGGGCAAGGCCGTCATCTTGAACAGGTATTGATTCCAGATCACACGCTTAAGACTCGGTTCGGTCAAATACATCATCGATCCGCCCTTTCGTCTGATTCGTCAGATACACGCAGATGTCTTCCGGAGATACGGGGGCAATCTCCAGTCCGTGCTGGCGAGCTTCTTCCAGTACGTCCTCATCCCGCCGGATGATGGCGGCATATCTGCTGATTCCGCTCTGCTGCCGGTGATAGACAGTCCGGCTCGCGATCACCCACTCGACGAGCTCCCGGTCGCCGATGATCGCCACCGCATACTCCTTCAGCTCGTCGACCGGCAGATGCAGCTTCAGCTCACCCCGGTCGATGAGCAGGACATCCTCCAGCAGATCGTCCAACTCATGCAGGAGATGGCTCGACAGGAGGATCGTGCGCGGATGGGCCAGATACTCCTTGAGCAACGCCCGATAGAAATCCTTGCGTATCGCGGCATCCATGCCTGTGGTCGGTTCGTCGAAGATCGTCAGCGGGCAGCGGGCTGCCAGGCCCACGATCGCAAGAAATGTGCTGCGCAGTCCCTTGGACAGATGATGAAGGTGTTGCAGCGGGTCCAGGTTGAAGTAGTCGAGCATGCGAGCGGCGAGATCATGATCCCAGTTGGGGTAGAAGCGGCCGGCCATGTGCAGGATGTCGAGCAAGCTGAGGGAGGTTGGCAGGGTGATCTGGTCGTCGATGTAGATCATATTTTGTGAGACTTTCACGCTGTTGAAGGGCCGCTCCGAGAACACCGTGATCTCGCCAGAGCTGGGTCGGTAGAAACCGGCGATGATCTTCAGCAGGGTGGTCTTGCCTGCGCCGTTGCGGCCGATCACACCGGTGATCGTGTTCTCCCTGATCGAGAAGGTGAGCTGATGCAGCGCCCGTTTCCTGAGGTAGGACTTGGACAGCTGGCGGCACTCAATCACGTTCATGTCTATCATCCTTTCTACTGGCGATGGCTTGCTGGATCATGTCGAGCAATTCACTCTCCTCTACTCCGAGGTTGTCCGCTTCCGCCACCACATCGCGGATGAGCTGCTGCAGCGTCTGCTCCCTGCGCTTCTTGCGGATGGCTTCCTGGGCGTGTTCGGCGATGAACATGCCCAGCCCCCGCTTCTTGTACACGAGTCCCTCCTCCAGCAGCAGCGACAACCCTTTGGCTGCGGTTGCAGGATTGATGTTGAACATATCCGCGAGCTGATATTGGGAGAAGATCCTCTCGTGAGGAAGCAGGTTGCCGGCCAGAATCTCGTTTTCCAGCCAGCCGGCTAACTGGACATAGATCGGTTTCGTTGTGTCTGAGGGCAGGATCAAGTTGTCGCCTCCTCCCGCTTGCAGGATACAT
>CALGAO010000043.1 GCA_937957685.1 uncultured Paenibacillaceae bacterium | reverse complement strand
CGAAAGCTGGTTGATCCCAAGCCAGGGTTCATTCGGCGTCCCCAAATGACCGACTGATGACGGAATGGAGGGTGAAACGTGCAATGGTAAACAGGAAAATCCCCTCATCCACTCACACCAGCAGGACAAAACAGAGGTTCAACATGGTTCGAAATGGAAAAATTGGCGGTGAAAAAAGCCAAGCAGGGATAAGGGACCTCGTTTATTCACCGAAAATAGACAGTCTCCGACGTTCCGTTTACGGCGGAAGACTGGACTCATCATGGTCCTCAAGTTCCTTGATCCCGCCACGAGCAACAACGAAGAAAAATACAGCCAGATAGTTATCCTCATCACACAGGATCCCGATGGACTCCATAGTATCATGAACCGGAATCCCCTGTTTCATTCATGATGGAGCCAAGTCGCGTATCACCAAATGAAACAGATCGACGAAATCCGGTTCATCCGCTTCGAGAACAGGATAAATAAGAAAAAAGCGGTCCTCGTGGACCGCTTGGCGAATCTGTCCGGCTTCTGATTCCCGCGTCAGGTTTCTTCCATCAGCCGCTTACGCCCATCACATCCGTCATGCCGACGGTACAGCCTGGAGCCTGAGTACCCGTGCGAAGCAAACGCCTCAAGTGAAATCCGGCGCCTGTCGTACGACCATTCGATACACAGCAGAACTCCTGCGTCTCTTCATTCAGCTCATCGCTACATGCACGACTCCGGCGCCTGACACCTATCCCGCGTCCGGCCCGTACCTGCCACACACGCAGTCATCACCATGCCTGACTCTATCCTGGCATTGTGCCCGGCCACACAAGGCTCATACCCTGA
The DNA here is from genome assembly GCA_937957685.1 of uncultured Paenibacillaceae bacterium. Classification (GTDB taxonomy): domain Bacteria; phylum Bacillota; class Bacilli; order Paenibacillales; family DA-C8; genus Insulibacter. The sequence continues at coordinate 52,373 of CALGAO010000043.1, read as the reverse complement.
GCAGACCGCGGAAACCACGCGCCGCGTAATAGGACTCCGCACCGTTGTGATAGACGAAGACCGCATCGTAGCGCCGGTCGCAGAACAGGGCCCCCCCGAGCTGACGGATGCGGGCAGGCGTCTTCACCCAGCTCGACGTTTTGGTGTCGAAGCTGCCCAGCTGCTGCAACTCGCGATACTGCTGTTCCGTCAGCAGCTCGATGCCCATCTCTTCGGCCATGCCGACGGCGCTTGCCTTCGGCTTGTGCTCCTTGCGCGATTCCAGCGCCTCCTGGTCGTAGCATACGCTTCTGCGCCCCTTGGGGCTTTCCGCCGAGCAGTCGACGAAGATGTACTTGCCAGTCTGCTCGTCATAGCCAATCACATCCGGTTCGCCGCCGGTCCTTTCCATCTCATGCAACGACCACAGCTTGTCCGGATGAGCTTCCAGCCTTGCCTGCACATCCTGCCACTCGATCCCTTCATGGCGCTCCATGTGCTTGCGGAATCGAGCGCCCAACGTTGCCAGCAGCTCCTCAGCTTGTTCGGGCTGCAGATTCCTGGACTCCATCATGATCCGATCCTCCTATCCATCCACATCCTCTGCCGCGATTCCCGTTGAATCCCGGCATGTCCTGCTTCCCGTCCAACATCATTTCCTGGGGAATGCTTCTCCCTGCGAGATGAAACCAGCCAACATCATCCAATCACGCACCGACGCACCTCGGAAATCGGTCATTTGAGCGGCATGGGTGTCTTGGGCGATATCCATACCGACCACAGCGCAACAACAACGATCAGCGCAGACGGATCGTATTATTGGGGCAGCACTGTTCAGCATGAGCACTGGCGCCATGATGAGCGCCCGCCACCGATTCCATTATACGATTCCATTATATCTATGATTTTACCTTTTTCATCGTTTTTCCATTCCGACATGAAAACATCCGCTGATCGGGCCATAATTAGGATTTGACAGTTTCGGCGTTACGGTACTATACTAAAGTAAGTGCAATCTGAAGCGACCATCACCCTTCTCGTGGAGAAGAGGTGTCTTTTCTTTTTATTATAACTTTTTTCTCACGCTATTAAAATCCACTGACAGAACCGAGGGACCAGCATGAGCAAAGCGAAATTATGGACCAAAGATTTCATCATCCTGATGGGCACCAACTTCTGCATCGCGCTTACCTTCTACACGCTGATGACCACCATGGCCTCCTATGCCATCCAGGAGTTCCAGGCATCCGAGAGCAATGCCGGATTCGCGGCGAGCATCTTCGTATTGGCCGCCGTGTTCTCTCGCCTGCTGGTCGGCAAGTTCATCGAGCTGATCGGCCGCAGGAAGATCCTCTACGTGAGCCTTGCCGTCTTCCTGATCGCCTCCCTGTGTTATTTCCCGATTCACAATCTGTACCTGCTCCTGGCCGTCCGTTTCCTGCACGGCGCCGCCTTCGGCTCCGCTTCCACCTCGATGATGACCGCCGTCATGAGCCTGATCCCGGACAGCCGCAGAGGCGAAGGAACGGGATATTTCTCGCTCAGCTCCACGGTGGGCACCGCAGTCGGGCCGTTCCTCGGGCTGTTCATCTCGCAGCATGCGGACTACTCCGCGGTGTTCGTGGCCTGCGCCATCTTCGCCGTCATCGCCATCGGAATCACGATCTTCGCGAGGATCCCGGAGATCACCCTGACGCCGGAGCAGCGCCAGCAGATCAGGCATAGCCTGAAGCTGCGCGATTTCTTCGAGAAGAATGTCCTGCCGATCTCGATCATCATGATCCTGATGGGCGTCGCCTATTCCGGCATCGTGTCGTTCATCAACACTTATGCCGAGAGCCGGAACCTGACGGATGCGGCGAGCTACTTCTACATCGTCTACGCCATCGTCCTGTTCGCTTCGCGTCCATTCACAGGCATGCTGCTGGACCGAAAGGGCGACAACATCGTCATCTACCCGGCGCTTGTTCTGTTCGCCGCCAGCCTGTTCCTGCTCAGCATCGCCAGCAGCGGCTTCACTCTCCTGCTGTCCGGGGCGCTCTCGGCGCTGGGCTTCGGCACGATGATGTCCGCCGGCCAGGCAATCGCCATCAAGCTGACGCCGAAGCACCGCTACGGCCTGGCGACGTCGACCTTCTTCGTCTGTCTGGACAGCGGCGTCGGACTCGGCCCGTACTTCCTCGGCTTCCTCGTGCCGGAGATCGGATATGAAGGCATGTATCTGACGCTGGCGGTCATCGTGCTGTTCACGATCGTCATCTACTTCGCGCTGCACGGCAGGAAAGCAGCCGCGGTCCAGGCGGCTCGTCCCGCCGTCATGCGAACCGATTCGCATAAGAAGTCGATGTGACTCCCTCTCAATCCCCCCGCGCCGGTCCCGTGCTGGCGCGCACGATCAGCTCGGCGGGCATCGTGCGGTATCGCTGCACCTGGCGACCCTCCAGCATGTCGATCAGGATGGTCGCGGCCAGATAGCCCATCTGATACTTGTCCTGGTTCACCGTCGTCAGCGCGGGCGTGCAGTACTGCGCGGCGACGATGTTGTCGAAGCCGATGATCGAGATGTCCTCCGGCACCCGCTTGCCGAGCGCCCGGATCGCCTGCAGCGCCCCGAGCGCCATCAGGTCGCTCGCGCAGAAGATCGCGGTCAGCTCCGGGTGCGACGTGAGCAGCCGGTAAGCCGCATCCTTGCCGCCGTCCTCCCGGAACTCGCCGTCCTCGACATACCGCTCGTCGAACGGGATGCCGTGCCGCTCGAGCGCCTGCCGATAGCCGTCGAGCCGCTGGATGCTGACGGCCGCCTGGGCATGGCCGTTGATCATGCCGATATGTCGGTGGCCGAGTCCGATCAGATGCGTGACCGCCTCCAGCGAGCCCTGGATGTTGTCCGTCATCACATAACCGATGTTCTTCCGTTCGATCGGAATATCGATAAGCACGCATGGGATGGCGGCGTGCAGCATCTCCTCCAGATAAGGATCGTTCAGCCGCATGCCCATCATGATGACACCGTCGACCCCCCGTTCCTTGCACAGCGCCTTGTAGGATTTCTGCCGTTGCTTCTGCGGCGTCGTGTTGAACAGCACAAGATCGTAATCGAGTTCGGCAGCGCGGTCATTCATTCCGCAGAGCATCTCGAAGACGATGTTGTCTTTCACGCTGTTGCGAGTCAGGGCGGAGAGCAGGAGTCCGAGCGTGCGGCTCCGCTTCGAGACAAGTGTTCTCGCGGCGATGTTGGGACTGTACCCGAGCTGATCCGCCACTTCTTGAATGCGCCGTCTCGTTTCAGGATTGACGTCGTCATGGCCGTTAAGCGCGCGGGATACCGTCGTTACGCTGACTCCGGCCATACGCGCTACATCTTTGATGGTCGTCACGAGAAATTGTCCCCTTCCGAAACGTTTCGTACTTTTCATCAATATTTTATCGGAATTTCAGCAGTTTCTCAACAACCCAAAAAATATTTAACAACACCATATTGCAAACGTTTACGGTTTCGCATATAATCACAAATATCCGAAACGTTTCGGATAATTGGGAGTTTGGAGAGGATATTACATTGATGCAACGTGTGATTAAAGAGAACGACCTGTTCCTCCTGACGGATGCCAGCGGTGACATCACGCCGGGCGCGGAGGGCGGTCTGGGACTGTATACGCGGGATACGCGGTTTCTGAGCCGGCTTGAGCTGACGATCAACGGCGCCAGGCCGATCCTGCTCGAATCCACGGCCGAGATGAACTGCCAGGCCATATTCCGGCTGACCAATCCGCACATGGAAGAGAACGGGCAGATCAAACTGTGGCGGGAATCGGTGGAGATCATGCGGCACCGGTTCATCCAGGATGGCGTGCTCTATGAATCCTTGTCTTATACGAACTTCAGCCCGAAGCCGATCGCCTTTGAGACGACGCTCGCCTTCGGAGCGGACTTCGCCGACATGTTCACCATCCGCGGCATCAAGGCGGGGCGAATCGGCTCCGTGACCGGCACAAGCGCCGGGGAAGACGGGATCGTCATCCGCTACGCCGGCGCTGACGACATCGCGCGGGAGACGCGCATCGCCTGGAATCTCCGGGCCGAGCGGGTGTCGCCGGACGGATCGGTAACGTTTGCGGTCAAGCTGGATCCACGAGAGACCCGAACGATCCAGCTGACCGTTACACCTGTCATAATCGGCGAAAGCGAGCCTCAGGTGAAGCCGCGCGGTGAGGCGCTGCAACTGCTGGATGCGTCCTACCGCGAATGGGAGCAGGCTTCCACATCGGTCGACAGCGACCTTGACATCTTCAATCGGCTGTACCGGCGAGGCATGCTGGATCTGCGGATGCTGCTCACCGATCTTGGCCATGGGCCGTTCCCCGTCGCGGGGCTGCCGTGGTACGCGGTACCGTTCGGCCGGGACAGCCTGATCGCCGCGCTGCAGATGCTGCCGGCGAGCCCCGAGGTCGCCCTCGGCACGCTGCGGACGATGGCGATCTATCAGGGCACCAAGGTCGACCCGTGGCGGGACGAGACGCCGGGCAAGATCATGCATGAGATCCGGTACGGCGAGCTCGCGAACACGAATCAGATTCCGTTCACCCCCTACTACGGTTCGGTCGACTCCACACCGCTGTTCCTGGTCCTGGCCGTCGAGTATTGGCGCTGGACCGGCGACATCGAATCCATCCGCGGGCTGCTGCCTGCGCTGGAACGGGCGCTGGAGTGGATCGATCAAAGCGGCGATCTGGACGGCGACGGGTTCGTCGAATACCACTCCGAATCTTCGGGCGGCATCGCCAACCAGGGATGGAAAGATTCCGGCGACTCGATCGTTCACGCGTCAGGAGATTTCGCCCAGTCGCCGGTCGCTCTCGCGGAGGTACAGGGTTATGTATACAGCGCGAAGAAGGGCATGGCGGACATCTACCGGAAGCTCGGCCGCGCCGCCGAGGCGGAAGCGCTGGAGCAATCCGCTGCGGAGATCAAACGCCGGTTCGAGCAGTCGTTCTGGATGGCGGATGAGTCCTTCTACGCGATCGCCCTCGACCGTGAGAAACGGCAGGTTCGGTCGGTCACATCGAACCCGGGTCATCTGCTGATGACGGGCCTTCCGGATGAAGCGCGCGCGGAACTGGTCGCACGCCGGCTCACGGCGGATGACATGTTCAGCGGATACGGCATCCGCACGATGAGCGATCGATCCACCGGGTTCAACCCGATGAGCTATCACAACGGCAGCGTATGGCCGCACGACAACTCGCTCTGCCTCATCGGCATGAGCCGGATGGGATACACGGAGCAGGCGCTCCGGGTCGTCCGGGGACTCATGCGGGCGGCGGAACACTTCGAGTACGCCCGGCTGCCGGAACTGTTCTGCGGTTACCCGGATACGCTCGGGCGTCCGGTCCCGTATCCGGTCGCCTGTTCTCCCCAGGCATGGGCAGCGGGGACACCGCTTGTCTTCCTGCAAGTGTTCCTGGGGCTGGATCCCGACGCCCCGCACGGCGTCATCCGTCTCAGTCCGGCCCTGCCGGACGGCATGAATCGGCTGAGCGTGCGCCAGCTTCGCGTCGGCTCCGGCTTCCTCTCGCTGACGGTCACGCGGCAGGAGGGAAGCGCGGCGCCGATCGTCGAGGTCGAGCACAACTCGACCGGCTGCGAGCTGCGCGTGCTTCATGCAATATATCAGAATGGTTCATATAAAGAGGGAGGTACAGAAGTATGAAGAGAAAAGGGTTCACTTTCCTGGCGGTCATGCTGGCCCTGATGCTCATCATTGCGGGCTGCGGCGCCAAATCTGACAACAACTCGTCGTCGTCATCCGGCAACACTTCGTCCTCATCGGGCGGCTCATCCTCGTCAAGCAGCTCATCTTCCGGCGGTTCGAACAGTTCCGGATCGGAGCAGGTGGAGATCACGCTCAACGGCTGGGGCGCTTCCCCAGAAGAAGAAGAATTGCTGCAACAGACGCTCGACGAATTCATGAAGAAGTACCCGAACATCAAGGTCAAGTACGAAGTGATCTCCGAGCAGTACATGGATGTCATCAAGACGCGGCTGATCGGCGGCCAGGCCGGCGACGTGTTCTACCTCGACTCGTCGGAAGCTGAGGCGCTGTTCGCACAGAACGTGCTTGAGCCGCTCAACGGCTACATCACGGACGAATTCGACATCGGCGACATCGAAGAGCCGTTGCTCAACGCGTTCAAGGGCGAGGACGGCAACTACTACGGCTTCCCGAAGGATTCCTCGACACTGGTGCTCTTCTACAACAAGAAGCACTTCGAAGAAGCCGGACTGTCCGGTCCGCCGACCACCTGGGAAGAACTGCGCGAATACTCGAAGATCCTCACGAAGGACGGCCGCTATGGTCTGGGCGTCGCGCCGGAGCTTGCGCGGCAGATGTTCATGATCGAGGCGTACGGCGGCAAGGTCGTCGACGAGGACGGCAAGGCAGCCTTCGCGACGCCTGAGGCGCTGCAGGGTCTGCAGCTCGTCATCGACCAGCACCTGATCGACAAGACGAGCGTTCAACCGACCGAAGTCGGCTCCGGCTGGGGCGGCGAAATGTTCGGCCAGGAGAAAGTCTCGATGGTGCTCGAGGGCAACTGGGCAATCCCGTACCTGAACAACACCTTCCCGGATCTCGAGTACGGCACCGCCGAAGTGCCGACCGTGAACGGCAAGAAGGTCACGATGGCATACACCGTCGCTTACGTCATGAACAAGCAATCGAAGCATAAAGAAGAAGCCTGGAAGCTGATCGAGTTCCTGACTGGCAAGGAAGGCATGAAGATCTGGACCAGCAAAGGCCTGGCGCTGCCGACGCGGAAATCGGTCGCAGCCGAACTCGGCTACGACAAGGACGAATACCGCGCCGCGATCGTCGCCGGCTCGTCGTACGCGATTCCGTGGCAAGTCGGCAAATACGGCCCGATCATCATGAATAACTTCAACAACCAGTTCATCAGCGCCTTCCTCGGCGAACAAACGCTCGAGAACGCGATGAAGGCAGCAGTCGAAACGGCTAACAAGGAAATCGAAGCGATGCAATGATCCGTATCAAGGCTGGGAGGCGGCTATCCGCCCCCTTCCGGCCGGCACGAGCGCACTCGTTCTGGCGGCTCTCTGCCGCGGTGGACGAATGCGCTCTTATCGGTCGGAAACCTTAGTCCCAGGTGCGAAGGAGGAACCGCGCATGAGCAGGCGCAAACTCAGAGAGACGGCCGCCGGCTATCTGTTCCTGCTGCCGACGCTGCTCGTCATAGGCACGTTTTTGCTCGTGCCGATCGTGTATGCGCTTTTTTTGTCATTCCACAAGGTGCAGCTGTTGGGCGGCATCTCATACCGCTTCATCGATATTGGCAACTACACGAGGATGATCGATGACGATCGTGTCTGGATCGCCCTGTACAACACATTCGAGTACGCGCTCATCGTCGTCCCGCTGCAGACCGCACTCGCCATCCTGCTCGCCGCCGTGCTGAACTCGAAGCTGAGGGGCAGGAACGCGTTCCGGGTACTCTACTTTCTCCCGACGGTCACTTCTTCCGCGGTGCTCACGCTGATCTTCATGTGGATCTTCAAGACTGACGGCCTGCTGAACGACCTGCTTGGCTTCTTCGGGTTCCCGGCCTTCAACTGGCTCGGTGACCCCAAGGTGGCGCTCAAGGCCATCATGTTGATGAACGTCTGGTCGACCGCGCCGTACTTCATGGTCATCTATCTGGCCGCGCTGCAGGATATCCCGGATTCGCTCTACGAAGCGGCGGAGATCGACGGCGCGAGGACGCTGCGGAAATTCTGGAGCATCACCCTGCCGCTGCTCAAGCCGGTCACATTCTTCGTCGTCACGATGGGCATCATCGGCACGTTCCAGCTGTTCGACCAGGCGTACATCTTCTCGAACGGCTCCGGCGGTCCGAACAACTCCACGCTGACCGTGGTGTTGCTCATCTACCAATACGCGTTCAAGAACCTCGACATGGGCTATGCCGCGTCGCTCGCCGTCATGCTCGCCGCCGTCATCATGCTGATCACCGTCATCCAGCGCCGTCTCTTTGGCGAAGAGAAGCTGAACTGAAGGAGGGTTCTCCCGATGTGGGACCACAAAGGTGTGCGGATCACGCTCCGCATCATCCAGTACGCGATCCTGATCTCATACGCCGTCATCACGTTCATACCGTTCCTCTGGGCGTTGTCTGCCTCGTTCAAGACGCTGGCCGAAATCTCGACCGGGGAACCGAACTTCATCCCGAAGGTGTTCACGCTCGACAACTACAAGCAGATCTTCATCGACGAGCCGCTGTTCCCCCGATGGTTCGGCAACAGCTCTTTCGTCGCGGTCGTCGTCCTGGGGCTGAACCTGCTGTTCAACTCGATGGCGGGCTACGCGCTGGCGCGGTTCAATTTTCCCGGCAACAAGCTGATGTTCTTCGGCATCCTGGCGGTCCTCATGATTCCCGGGCAGCTCACCCTCATACCGAGCTATATGATCCTGAACGAGTTCGGTTGGCTGAACAGCTTCCAGGGGCTGATCGTGCCCAGCGCGGTGAACGCGACTTTCATCTTCATGATGCGCCAGTTCTTCCTCAGCTTCCCGAAGGATCTGGAGGAAGCGGCGGAGATCGACGGGATGGGCCGCTTCGGCACCTTCTTCCGAATCGCGCTGCCGCTTGCCGGTCCCGCGCTGGCGGCGCAGGCGGTGTTCATCTTCATGGGCTCGTGGAACGACTTCATGCGGCCGCTCGTCATCATGTCGGAGAAGGCGATGTTCACGCTGCCGCTCGGCCTCAACACGTTCAAGGGCCAATATTACAGCTTCTGGAACCTGATCATGGCCGCGTCGATGGTGTTCACGCTCCCGGCGCTCATCCTGTTCATCTTCTTCAACCGATTCTTCGTCCAAGGGATCACCTTCTCGGGCATCAAATAAGCATCATATGTGCGTGAATAAATGCTCCCCTGAACGACTGTTTCAGGGGAGCACTCTTTATCTCGGGCTGCATCTTTTTTTCATATAATGGACTGATCCTGCAAAATAAAAGAGGATTTTGTGACAATTGAACGAATTTTATTATCATATTATATGTCAGGATGCGATCAACGACCGCTGCTGAATCCGAGGATGTCCCAACACTGGTGATCGTGATATCGGAGGGATGAAAGTTGATGGTACCATTGATGTCGCTGGTTGTCGCACTAGGCTTTGTATCCGGTTTCATACTGTTCAGAAGAAATACCATCCCCATAACTCCTCAGCAACCTATCACTCCACGCCGCATATCTGTCATCATTCCCGCTCGCAACGAAGAACTGAACCTGCCGGAGCTGCTGGCTTCCCTCTCCCGACAAACGCTGAAGCCAGATGAGGTGATCGTCGTCGACGACCATTCCGAGGATCGGACGAGGGAGATCGCCGAGAGCTTCGGCGTCACGGTCATCGCCTCACCCGACCTTCCGGAAGGCTGGACCGGCAAGTCATGGGCTCTCTGGAACGGGTATCTGAGATCGAGCGGAGACGTCCTCATCTTCCTGGACGCCGATGTGCGGCTCGCCGATACCGCGCTCGCCTCCATCGTCGCCGAGCAGCAGAAGCAAGGCGGCGCCATGTCCGTCGTCCCCTATCATACGACGGTCAGATTCTATGAGCAATTCGCGATGATGCTGAATGTGCTTGGCGCGCTCACCTTCACATCCCCCTTCGAGCAGCGCAATCCGCGCAAAGGCCTGTATGGCTCCTGCATCATCGCGACCAGGGAAGATTATGAGAGGATCGGCGGTCACGAGCAGATCCGCTCGAAGATCACCGACGACCTGAGCCTCGGGGGGAGGTTCCAGGAAGCCGGGATCAAGGTTACCAATTATCTGGGCGGCAGGCTCGTCTCCTTCCGCATGTATCCGGGCGGCTTCAGGAGCGAGCTGGAGGGCTTCGCCAAGAGCGCGATGCTGAGCACCGCGCTGCTCCATCCGCTGACCCTGGCCTGCTCCATCCTCTGGATCATCGGGCTGATCGTGACGCAGGTCTGGTTCCTGGCGATCGGCCATGCCGCGCTGATTCCGTTGGTGGCCGGATATATATTGTACGTAGCGGAAATATACTATATCAATCGTCTGGTCGGCCGATTCGGCATCATCCATCAGCTCTTCCCCATCCTGACCGTCGTCTTCTTCCTTGTCGTAATCGGCTATTCGCTGTATCAATCTCATATTATGAAGAAGGTCATCTGGAAAGGCAGAACGATTGACGTCGGGGGGAATCCATCATGATGATCGTCGCGACTCTCCTGTGTTTCCTGTGCGGCTCGTTGATGTTCTCATACTGGATCGGGCTGCTGATCAAGCTGGATATCCGGCAGATCGGAGACGGCAATCCCGGGGCGTTCAATCTGTGGAGCGGCGCCGGGTACAAGTTCGGCCTCCTGGGCGTTGCCCTTGACTTCCTCAAGGGGTACGTTCCGGTGCTCATCATCGTAAGCAGCGGCATCCTGACGGAAGAGGAGCTGATCCCGGTCGCGCTCGCTCCCGTCGTCGGGCATGCTTTCTCACCGTTTCTGAGGTTCAACGGCGGCAAGGCGCTGGCCGTCACCTTCGGGGTGTGGAGCGCCCTGACCCAGTTTCGCGTCACGCTGCTCTACGCGATCATCCTCGGCATCCTGTTCCTCGTGATCAGATGGATCAAGAGCGGGGAGCGATCGACCAGCGAAGAGGACGGGCTGCAGACGACGATGGGCTTCTTGCTGCTCTCCGTCTATCTGCTGTATGCCGGCTACCCGATCCATATACGCTGGATCTGGCTGGGGAACTTCCTCATCCTCGCCTGGAAGATCCGCGAGGCGCTCGCCCAACTGATCAAGGACAAGGTGCGCTCCTTCTTCGCTTCGTGATCGGACCAGGACCTTAACCCGCTTCACCGATCGGTCATATGGCCAGCCATGAGCATGTCAACCAAGGCTGCCGACAAGGTCAATGGATGTTGACCCTGCCGGCAGCCTTTTCGTGTGGACAACCTCTTCCATTATGTATGTATATGTGATATATGTAAATATGTGTAAGCATGTTCAAAGGACCCGCAGCATCGCAAGGCCCTTTGTATGTTCAACGAATCTGTATTCCTCGTTTCTCTCAAGTCGGCTACTCTCCGTATTAGGTTGGCCTGCGGCCGGGTCGCATCCCTCATCAGCCTCCGCTGGCTCAGATCAACATCAGTTTCCGCAGCTCCCTGTTTTTCTCCTTGAACAATTCGTTATGAGAGGAGACCATCCCGTATGCGGTCGCGTCCGGAGCAATGAATTGCTTGGCTCGGTTGACCGCGTTGGCCGCATCCTGGAAAGCGCCGGCGATCAGATACAATTTACCCTCATGGCTCAGGATATCTCCCGCCGCATAGATGCCCGGCACCGATGTTTCGCTCATCGGCGTACCGTCGATGCTGTATTCATCCTTCATGCGGATGTCGACCTTGCTGTTCCTGATCAGCTCTTTCTCGCATTCGAAGCCGTGACAGACGATGACCTCGTCCACCTCGATCCCGGACTCCGTCCCGTCATCCAGATGACGCAAGATGACGCGCTCGATCTCGGCATGATCCTGCGAGGCGACCAGGCTCCGGATCTCCGTATTCATCAGGCAGACGACGCCGCCCCGCTTCGCCTTCGTGATCGTCGCTTCATGCCCCTTGAACGTATCCTTGCGATAGGTCAGGTAGACCTTCCGCGCGATCTCACTCAGCTCGCTCGCCCAGTCCAGGGCCGAGTTGCCGCCGCCGGAGATGAGAACCGTCTTGCCGTGGAAGCGAGCATAGGACTTGACCGTGTAATGCAGGTTCGTCAGCTCGAATCTCTCCGCGCCTTCGATATCGAGCTTCGTCGGCTTCAGGATGCCGACGCCGATGGCGATGATGACGGTGCGGGAGTAATGCGCCTGTCCGGAGCTCGTATGCAGCACGAAGCAGTCCCCATCCTTGTCGATGGAGACCACCTTCTCTCCCAGGACGATCGTCGGATCGAACGTCTGCGCTTGCTGGATGAGCTGCTGGATGAGCTGCTCACCCGTTACCGGCGTCAGCCCGCCCACATCCCAGATGAGCTTCTCCGGATAGATATTGATCTTGCCGCCGAGGAACGGCTGCACCTCGATCAGCTTCGTCTTCATCTCTCTCAGGCCGGCGTAGAAAGCCGAATACAGTCCGGCAGGTCCTCCGCCGATGATCGTGACGTCATACAGCTCTTTATCGGACATGCACTTTCCCTCCAATGGCTGTTGGTATGCCCCCGCTCGCGTGATGGCGTCCAATCGGCACGACCGACGGGGAGTTGGATATCGGGTCCTGGATGATCGTGCAGTCCAGTCCGAATACGTCCTTGATCAGCTCGCTGGTGATGACCTCGGACGGCTTGCCTTCCGCCACCAGCTTGCCCTGACGCACGGCGAACAGATAGTCCGCATAACGCGCCGACAGGTTGATATCATGCAGGACCATGACGATCGTGGTGCCGTATCGGCGATTCAGGTCCGTCAGCATATCCAGTATCTCAATCTGGTAAGTGATGTCCAGATAGGTCGTCGGCTCGTCGAGGAACAGGATGTCGGTCTGCTGCGCCAGCGCCATGGCGATCCAGACGCGCTGCCGCTGGCCGCCGGACAGCTCGTCGATAGGTCGGTTCGCCAAGTCGGTGATATGCATGATCTCCATCGCTTCGGCGACCGCTTCGTAGTCCTTGCGGCTCCATGTGCCGAACATCGACTGATGCGGATAGCGTCCGCGCCCGACCAGGTCCGCCACGGTGATGCCCTCCGGCACGATCGGCGATTGCGGGAGAAGGCCGACGACCCGGGCCAGCTGCTTCGAAGGGATCTTGTGTATCGGCTGCCCATCCAGCAGAACCTCGCCGCTCTTCGGCTTGATGATGCGCGCGAGCGTCTTGAGCAGGGTTGATTTGCCGCAGGCATTGGCGCCGATGATGACGCTGATCTGGTTGCTCGGAATCTCCAGGCTGATATGATCCAGGATGATCCGGTCATCATACCCGGCTACGAGATCCCTGGCCTGAAACACATGCTTCCTGAAGCTCATGGTCAGAAGTCCCCCCTTCGATTCAGCTTGATGAGCAGGAACAGCAGATAAGGTGCTCCGATGATGCCCGTGATGATGCCCACCGGGAATTTCGTCGTCCATGCGAACTGTCCGACCAGATCGCCGGCGAGCACCAGCACGCCGCCCACGAGGCCGGCGGGAATGCTGTTCGCAGAGCCAGCGCCTGTGAGGCGCACCGCGATCGGGCCAGCCAGGAAGGCCACCGAGGCGAAGGGCCCGGTGATCGCCGTGGCGATCGCGGCGAGGATCACGGCGCTGACGATGAGCATCACGCGCACCGCATCCGTCCTCACGCCAAGCGATCGGGCCGCCTGTTCGCCCAGCTCCAGCATCATGAGCTGACGGCCGAGCAGGCAGATGATCGGCACCAGGATCAGACAGCTGATGATCAGACTCGGCAGCTCATCCATCCTGACCCCGTTCAGGCTGCCCGTCAGCCAGCGCACGGCGGCTGGCAGACTGTGCTCTTCGCCGATCAGCATCAGGTAGGTGATCATCGAATTGCACATCGCCTGGATCCCGATGCCGACCAGGATCAGTCGGCCGATCGAGAATGAGGCATGGCCCCGGGACAGTATATAAATAAGAAGCGAGGTGAGCAGCCCCGCGATCACCGACACGACCGACGTGACCGTCTTGCTGCTCTGCAGGACGATGATGCAGAAGACCGCAGCCGCGCTGGAGCCGGAGGTAATCCCGATCACATTGGGATTGGCCAGCGGATTGCGCAGCATCGTCTGGAAGATGTACCCGGAGACGCCGAAGGCGAAGCCGGCGAATAGGCCCGCCAGCATCCGGGGCAACCGGATCGTGCCGACGGCGAAGGATGCGCCCTTGACCTCTTCTCCTGCCAGCACCGCGATCACATCGCGAACCGGATAGATCGTATTGCCCAACATGAGCATGGCGGCGCACAGCGCCAGGGTCAGGAGCGACAGAATGCCCGTCACGAGGACCCATCTGCGTCTGCGGAGGATCCGGCCCAGTCGGATGAACGCGATCGGATCTGTCGTTTTCGTCGTTTTCGTCAGAGTGAATGTATTCATCATGATCATATCGAACGCACTTTCGCTTTCATCGCTAACAGGATCAGAAGCGGAGCGCCAACGAAAGCGGTGACAACTCCAACCTCCAGTTCGCCCGGGCTGCCGATGATCCTGCCGATGACATCCGAGCCCGTGAGGATGACGGCGCCCGACAGCGCGGACATCGGAATCAGGAAACGCAGGTCCGGCCCGAGGAGCAGGCGGATCACATGCGTGGCCAGCAGGCCGACGAAGGCGATCGGCCCCGCGACCGCCGTGGTGGAGCCGCACAGCGCCACGCCGGCCATGGCCGCGATGAACCGCAGCAGGCCGGTCTTCACGCCCAGCCCCCTCGCCGCCTCTTCACCCAGGGCCAGGGCGTTGAGGCCCGGCGCGCAGAAGATGGCGACCAGCGCACCGACAACCAGGAAAGGCAGGAGCAGGAGGAGCGAATCCCAGGTGCCTGCGCCGACGCTGCCCACCTGCCAGAAGCGAAACTGATTCATCACGAAGGTTCGCGGTATCATCACTGCCGTGATCAGGGAAGACAGAGCCGCGGTCGTCGCAGCTCCGGCCAACACGAGCTTCAGAGGCGTTGCCCCGCCTCGCCCCAGCGAGCCGATGCCGAACACGAAGATGGCGGTGAACGTCGCGCCCGACAGCGCGAACCAGATATATTCCTGCGGCGAGCTGATCTTGAGGAACGCCATCCCGCAGACGACGAACAGCGCCGCCCCCGTGTTCACGCCCAATATGCTCGGGTCTGCGAGCGGATTGCGCGTGACGGATTGCATGAGCACGCCTGCGATGCCGAGCGCGGCTCCGCAGCACAGTCCGAAGAGGGTGCGGAGCCAGCGTTTCTCCATGATATTCGCGCTGATGCTGTCCGTTTGCTGCGGCTTCAAGCCCTCGAGCAGCTCCGGCAGCGTCAGCCAGCGGGCGCCGAAAGCCAGAGACGAAAGGAGGCAAATGATGAACAGTACCATCGAAACGCCAAGTACAAGGGCGAAGTGCTTGGGATACAGTCGGCTGCGCTCCATGCTCAGAACCCCGGCTTAAGGATTGATCTTCCCGATCGCTTCCACGATCAGGGATACATATTGGTCCGTTGTATAACGGATGGACAGCGGATTCGGATTCAGCGAAGCGGCGAGTGGCGTGCCGTCCGGGATCAATACCATCGAGCCGCGCTGGATGGCCGGCACCTTGCCGAACATCGGATCGGCCTGCAGCGCCTCAAGCAGCGCCTGATCGCCGTAGGTCACCAGGATATCCGCTTCATTCAGCGCGTCCGCATGCTCCGCGCTAAGCGACAGGGCGAAGCCCGTATCCGGCGTGACAAATGGCTGGATGTTGTCCGGGAACACCATGCCCAGTTCCTCCAGGAATTCGCCGCGCGGATCGCCCGGCATATAGACCCAGAAGCTGGACAGATCGCCAGGCGAGAAGGCCAGGAACGCTGCCTTCAAGCCCTTCATCTCCGGATGCTGTGCCGCCTTGTCCCCGATGAATTGCTCGGTCTCCTGGATCAGCTGTTCCCCTTCGGCGGCCAGCCCGATCGCCGTTGCATTCATCCGGACCTGCTCGCGCCACGAGATCACCCAGGGCTGGTTCGGATAGGCGACTACTGGCGCGATCTGGCTCAATGTTTCGTATTCTTCCTGCGTAATGCCGGAGTATGCGGCGAGGATCACGTCCGGCTCCGAATCGGAGATCGCTTCGAAGTCAAGCCCTGCGGCATCCCTGTAGATATTCGGGCTGGTGACGCCCAGCTCTTCGAGCCTCTGCTTCGTCCAGGGCAACAGGCCGCTGTCGTCCTGCACGCCATAGTTGGCCTCCGAGAAGCCCACCGGCACCACGCCCAGGGCCAGAACTACGTCATGGTTCGCCCAGGAGATGGTCGCCACTCTCTCCGGCTTGCTCGGGATGACCGTCTCACCAAGCGCATGTTTGATGGTGATCGGAAACTCTGCGTCGCCTTCCTTAGTTGCATCGTTCGAGGCATTGCCCTCATCATGTGAGCCGCTTGTTGCTCCGCCCCCCACTGCGCTTGCTGTATTCGACGATGCTTGATTATCCTGCGCGTCCGATGCGTCTCCGGAGCAGCCGGCCAGCGCCAGAACCGCCATCAGGACCAGCAACATCATCTTTGCCGCAGCTTTTTTCTTCATCTTCAACCACCCTATCCATCTGATTCGAATATACATGCATGACGTCGACGCGTCACCTGCAACTGTTGAATACTGGCGTCGGCGGTTTCCTGGCCAGCTGTTTTCAGGGTACCGGCCAGTTGGATGAACGGCCACGCCGTTCTTCCCGACCCAATTGATAACGATTATCATTTTCATATATATCTTAAGTATATCCTTCGGCATTTGTCAATTATGAATTTGCAGGAAGTTTGAACATTTTGTGATGGATTGCGACATTGAACTTCCTTATCCTATAAAAATTTGGTCCGTATGGAGAAAAATATTGTGTCGAATCGTGATAATAATTTAATGAGTATACAAGAAATACCACTTATTTTGTCTTTATTTTTCGGATTATTTATTGAATCAGCCAGCCTGCTGAAGGTGAAATCCTGTTGTATCAAGCCTCACAGCGCTCGTCATGGATCGTCAAAACTCGAAGTGGCGGACCTTCTCCCTCTTGATTAAAACTAAAGATAGATGAAATATTCGTTTGTCATTCAGGAGGAGATGGGGATGAGGTCGAAGCAGGTATGCTCGTTGATCAAAGCCGACCCGGGCAAATTCAAGATCAGAAGTTTCACCGCGAGCAAGAAGCGTCGTGTGGTCTTCATCCTACTCTCCCTGTTTCTCCTCGCTTTCGGTGCTGCAACCGTATTTGCCTTCCATATCAAGAGCAAAATCGACCACATGCTGATCCCGGAGACGATCCTGACCGAACGAAAGCCGTTTCCTGAACCGACTGTGCAGGATGGCGCTGATGAGCATCAGACTTACGCGCTCAACATGCCTTCAGCCGGGGAGAATGCCTCACAGTCCGAGGGCAAGACGGAACTCGGGGATGTTTTTTATTTCCTGGTGATGGGGCTGGATTACCGTGAGGGGCACAATGCTTTCCTGACGGACACCCTTCTTGTCATGCATGTTATTCCCGAGGATGCGGTCATCAAGATGCTGTCCGTTCCGCGCGACCTGATGGTGACCAATGCTGCCGGAAACCGGGTAAAGATCAACAGCCTGATCTACGAAGGCTATACCCTGGCGAAGAGATACGCTGAAGCCCATCCCGAGGTGCTGGTTGGCGAAGAGGTGCGGGCGGGGTCGCTCAGGATGGACAAGGCTGTACTGGGCGGGGCGATGGCCCATACGCGCAATAAAATCGAAGATATCCTGGACATTCAGATTGACTATATGATGCTGGTAAGCTTTGAAACGGTCACGGCGCTGGTCGACGCCGTCGGAGGAGTCGAGGTCTACGCCAAGCGATCGATGGAGCTCAGCGACCTTGACTTCTACCTGGAGCCGGGACGACATATCCTGAACGGCAACCAGGCGCTGGCCTATGCGCGATTCAGGAAGGATACGCGAGGGAGCGGGTATCATATCAGCGATTTCGAGCGCGTTCAGAATCAGCAGGAGATCGTCAAGGCGATCGCCAGGAAGGTCCTGTCCTGGAACAACGCCACCAAGGCGCTGGAGATCCTGGATATCCTCTCGGACAATGTGAAGACGGACATGAATTATGCCGACATGTATGCGATGATTCGCAATTACTACGGTCTCTTTGACCAGGATTCATTTGTATCCGTTCCTTTTCCGGAGCATTACACCTCAGACGGCCAGGTCACGATTCCGAAGGAGGCTTTGGAACAACTGAGGGAGTCATTCCGAGCTTCGTTCTAGTCATCCGGGGCTCCCGATTCGGGTCGTAATGCGGGCGTTTTATGCGGTTTGCGGCACTTGTCAGGCTGGAACAGGCCACGGGAGCACATACGCCGACATGATATAGCGGAAGTCCGATGTACCTTATTTCATGAAAAAAGCCGAAATTCCATAAATTACGGAAGCGTCATTTCCGCTATCCTCAGAAATAGCGGAAGAAAAAACGATGAAACAGCGTCAGGCGAGGAAATAAGGACATGTTGACTTCCGTTATTTTGGATAAATTGGGCATTTTGAAAGAATAAGGACGTTTCGACTTCCGCTAGATGTGGGAAGAAGCGGTCAAGCCCACCTCACTGGTCTGTCAGGTTTGCAGACGTGTGCGTGGACGTAAAGAGGCCGGGAAGAATCCGGATTCTTCCCGGCCTTTGCCTGCTGCCAGCCGTCTCAGTCAGATCAGGTCGGAATGCTGCAGCAATCGT
This sequence comes from uncultured Paenibacillaceae bacterium, assembly GCA_937957685.1. GTDB lineage: Bacteria > Bacillota > Bacilli > Paenibacillales > DA-C8 > Insulibacter. The sequence continues at coordinate 33,952 of CALGAO010000043.1, read as the reverse complement.
TGCAGGATAACCGCTGCTTCCGCCCTGGTGATCGATGCCTGTGGCGCCAACTCCTGATGGCTTCTGCCCACGATAATCCCTGCGCTTACGGTATCGGCCACCCCCTGTCTCGCCCATGCCGACACCTGATCCGCATCCTGATAGATACCGAAGACCTCCTCCGCTGACGCGCTGTCAAGCTTGTCCTTCAGGCCCGTAAGTTCCATCGCCTTCGAGAGGATGACCATCGCCTGCTCACGAGTGATCAGCTCCATCGGACGGAAGGTACCGTCGGGATAACCGTTGATCAGGTGGTAGGCATAGGCGGTCCGAATGGCTCCGCTGTACCAGTCTGCGCTCGGCACATCCAGGAATGCAGCATCCTCACTCACGGTCCGGAGACCCAGGGCACGAACGATCATGGCCGCGAACTCGGCACGGGTGATGGCCTGATTCGGGGCATAGGCTTGCTCGCCAACGCCATTCACGATTTTGCGTGAGCCCATGTCGTTGATCGCTTCCTCAGCCCAGTGACCCTCCACGTCCTCGAATCGGACCGGGTTCCAGATCAGCGCATAGGTGCTGTTCGTCAGGCTGTTGATGACCGCCACCGCCTGACCGTTCATGATCATCACCTTCGTCGGCACATGGCGCAGCGTACCGTCCGGCTTGATGACAACGGCCGTCGTGATCTTGTCCGGATCCACCCCGTCCGGAATCCTGATCGTCCGCTCGATATAGGTCTCAAACTGCGTGATCTCGATCTCCTGATCGCCATAAACCGCTCTTACTGTAAATTGGACGGGTGGAGCAAGGATCACGTGATCCTGATCCTGGATCAGACGATCCAGCATTTGCAGCTGTTCCGCGGATGGCGCCGCAATCTCGACCTTGATCTCTATGTCCTGCAGAGACACATCCACACCAAACTGTCCGGCCAGCGCCTCGATATCGAGCTCCCGAACAGGCAGGCTGTAGGAGGCATTGGACGTATGAAGCTGCAGAACGGTGTCTCTGTCTTCCATATCCTTGACCATCTGCCCGTTTAAGGTGCCAATCACCGCATCCGCAGGCGTCAATACCGACATCGAGATCGTAATGGACGTCTCATCGGTATCCAACGCTTCCTGAAGCTTGTCCGGATCGACCACGATCGTGATGATCTGCTGATGATCGACGTTCACCAACCGGGCCACTCCAACCTGCACCGTCTGACCATTGAGCGAGAAGTCGACCTCGATCCGATCCGACTCATCTGCATCATCCGGTGCCGGGGTTCCGCTGTCACCGCCTGTTGGATGATCGCCATTGTTATCCCCGCCAGACGGATCATCGCCTCTGTCATCGCCATCGGATGGGTCATCACCCTTGTCGTCGCCATCGGATGGGTCATCGCCCTTGTCGTCGCCATCGGATGGATCATCGCCCTTGTCGTCACCATCGGATGGGTCATCGCCCTTGTCATCGCCATCGGATGGATCATCGCCCTTGTCGTCGCCATCGGACGGATCATCGCCCTTGTCATCGCCATCGGACGGATCATCGCCCTTGTCATCGCCATCGGACGGATCATCGCCCTTGTCGTCGCCATCGGACGGATCATCGCCCTTGTCGTCGCCATCGGACGGATCATCGCCCTTGTCGTCGCCATCGGACGGGTCATCTCCGGTATCGTCCCCGCCTCCGCCGCCTGGAGCTGGCGCTGTCGGAACGACTTCCTCCGAAGGCTGGGATGGTTCACCGTCGCCCGCCTCATTGACAGCATAGACGATCAACTGGTACGTCTCCCCATTCGTCAGGCCGGTCACCTCGATCGGGCTGGATTCGCCTGTAGCCAACACATTGCCCTCGATATCCGTCACGACATACTCCGTGATCGGACTGCCTCCGTCATCATCAGGCCCCTTGAAGCTGATGGTCACCTTGCCATCTCCTGCAACCACTTCGATATCATATGGAGCTGAGGGAAGCGTGATCGGCTTCGCGCTCACCGTATTCGAGTATGGACTGTCTCCGCCGTCATTGGATGCCACGATGGTGAAGTAGTATACGTTTCCGTTGGTCAGATCCGGCACCACATACTCCAGCACATCGCCTCCAACGCTACCCACAACCACGCCGTATGAGGCTTCATCCTCACTCACATAGATGATGTAGCTCGATGCCCTCTCCGCTGCACTCCACGTCAGCCTGACCTGCGCATTGCCGGCTTCCGGTTTGCCGAGCACGGGCGCTTCCGGTGGATTGATCTCCCACTTCGCATACAGCTCCAGGTCGCCGGTCACCACATCGCTGTCGAAGTCCCACTGCTCATCCGTCGCCGCATCGTACCAGCCAACGAAGGTGTATCCTTCCTTCTCCGGATCGTCCGGCTTCGTCACCTTCGCCCCATGCTCGACTGTCTGGGCGTCCGCCAGCTCGCCATCCGCATAGAACTCCACCGTGAAAGTCAAGGCTGTCACTTTGACCTGGATGATCTCAGAGCGGCTCGGACTGTTGTTCGCATCTCCCTGATACACCGCCCTGAACGAATATTGGCCGGCTGGCAGGTCATTCAAGGTCCATACAACCGTTCCATCCGCCCCCACCGGTTTCGTCTGCGGCGTGAGCTTGTTCGCTGTTTCGATCAATTGCACATTGCCGGTCAGCTCGTCCGCGACTCCTGTGACGGAAGCCGCCAGCGTGACCGATTCCCCGAGCTCGATGGCATCATCCGATGCGGCCAGCGTGGTGGTGGTCATCTTCGCGATCTCGGCCAGCTCGCTTAACGGGATGGTGAGGGAATCATTGGACTGCCCCCAGAAGGTGGCCGCTTCTTCTCCCCAATATGAATCATATCCGATCGTAATATCATAGAGATATCGGGTATACCCATACGAGTAATCACCATACTCCCTGGTGCCCACCACATCTCCGTCCCATAAGGCGACGATCAGGATCCGGTACGCACTCTCATCATCCTCATACGCCCAGAATTCATAATCTCCCCAATAGAGCACCGGACAATCGGAGAAATTCGAATTCCAACCCGGCCCATCGAAACAGAACGGTCCCCAGCCGGGAATGGATACAGGAGCCCGGCTTCCATCATATCGCACATGGGGTTCCCCCGGGTTCGGCTGCTTCCATACAGTCAGCATCACGATCTCCGACTGACTGGAGGTATAAAACTCATCTCCGGAATAACGGGCAACGATAGCCAGACGACCCACCGGCAACGTCGAAGTCACCAGCGTCGCCGTTCCATCGGGCTCCAGCTCCACTTCGCCTATGTGCGTCTCCCTGCTCTCGAACGTGATCGTGCCTGTGGGAAAGACGCCGGCCTTGAAGCCAGTCACGCTGGCCGTCAGCACGACTTCCTCCCCAACCGGGATCTGGTCGGTTGAGATCGTCAAGGTGGTCTTGCTCCCTCTCTCGACGATATCTCTCAGTTCCTCCACCGGGATAAGGATCGGGTCGTCGTCATATTCCAGGCTGTAATATCCGTACAGGTAGACGACCCCTTCCACGATCGAGATATATTCAATCTCGAAGTCTCCCTGATAGAGTCGGGAACCGATCAGTTCCCCGCTCTGATCATAGGCGCCGATCACCGTGGCATCCTCGTAAGAGGAGGAGAAGGTCCAGAAGGTATAATCTCCCCACACGATGATATAACATTCGTACCAGCAATTGTCATAGGTGTCGCTCGGATAGGTGTATGGCAGGTCGTACCAATTCGTTACTACTATCCGGGGTTGTCCGGTGAAACCCGAATCGGCGTCGGCATCGGCCAGCGGGAAGAACATGGCCGACACCAGCGTCAGTAACAGGGCAACACCCGCCATCTGAAACTTCTTCATCGTCTTGTAGCTGCTTCTGCGCACGGCACCATCATCTCCTGTCCTTTCATCTGATCTTCATTTTTGATGGTTAACTAATGATCGTTAGCCAGATTTCCAGGACAGTGTACCAGGGCAAGTTAAAATGAACTTAAAATTCGACATTTTCCGCAAAAAAATTTACCGGGCAATCCACCAAAACGAGGTTGATCGACTCAGCAGACGACCAATCGATAGCCGATGCCCTTGACCGTTTCGATCCGGATGATCTCCGGCGCATGAGCGGCGAGCTTCTGCCGGATATTGCTGATGTGAACCATGACGGTTCGCGTATCGCCAACGAAAGAATTCCATACCTCTTCATACAATTGGTCGACGTGAAAGACACGCCTCGGCCTCTCCGCCAGATAGACGAGCAGCTTGAACTCCTTGGCCAGGAAAGGAATCACCGTGTCCCGGCAGCGCACCTCGCAAGTCTCCCGATCGATGACCAGATCGCCGAACACGATCGGCCGTTTCTTGTCTGTCTTCCGCGTGCGGCGGAGCTGCGCCTTGATCCTGGCCATCAATATCTCCGGCTCAAATGGCTTCTCCACATAATCGTCTCCGCCCAGATCAAGTCCATGCACCACATCACGGCTCTCCCCCCTGCTTGAGAGGTAGATGATCGGAACATCCGATTCCTTACGGATCTGCCTGCAGACCGTAAATCCATCCATATCGGGCATCATGACATCGAGCAGCACCAGATCCGGCCGATGGGAACGGAACATCCGCACCGCCGACTCTCCGTCCTCGGCTTCGATCGGAAGGTAGTGATGCTCCTGAACATAATGGCCGATCATTTCACGTATCGCCGTATCGTCATCCACGATCAGGATTTGTGCTGCATTCATGGTATCCCCACCATTTCCACAGGAAAAATGAGATAGAACGTACTGCCCCTGCCGAGCTTGCTCCGCATGCCGATTCGCCCCTGATGGGCATCCATGATCGCCTTGGCGATCGCAAGTCCCAGCCCGGACCCGGCATGTTGCGTATCAGCCCCTGCCTGCCTCGCCCGATAGAAACGGTTGAACAGATTCGCCTGTTCCGCCCTGGCGATGCCCGATCCCGTATCCTTCACGGCGATCACACAGACGCGGGCGAAGCGATAGCAACGACCGCTGATCGTGAGGCTCTCCCGCTTCTTCGTATGCACCAGCGCATTGGTGACCAGGTTGGCAAATGCCTGCTCGAGCCGCATGCGATCGACATGCACGATGTATTCGTCCCCATCGCGAGGCAGTTGCCATCTGCGCTCCACCTGACGGTCGAGCAGTTCCCAATCATAGGCCATATCCAATGCCGAGAAGAGTTCTCGAACCTCCATCGGCTGATGCTGATACGCGATCTCATGCTGCTCCATATGCGCCAGCTGCCGCAGATCCTCCACCACATGATTCAGCATGAGCGCCTTCTGATAGGCAACCTCCACATGGCGCTCCGCCAGGTCCGCGGCCAGACCATCCTTCAGCCTGCGCAGATAGCCGATCACGGAGGTGAGCGGATTCCTCAGCTCATGCACGATATCCGACAGCAGATCCGTCCTGGCCTGCTCTGCTTGCTTCAGCCTCTGGTTCGAGCGCTGCAGAGCCTCCGTTCTCTCCTCCACGAGACGCTCCAGGTTGGCATTGGTGGCCTCCAGCTCCACCTTCAGTTCCGACGCCTGCCGATAGGTGTAGACATATCGCTTGGCGAGCATCATCATCTGCGTGAAGATGAAGATGAACAACCCGAACGTCACCAGATCAATCGAGCGCAGGAGGAAATTGTAATACAGGATGTCATTGATCGCGCTGGCGAAGAACAGAAGCCCGGCCGCCAGATTCGTCACCGCGCCGAACCTCCGCCGGAGCACGGCGCGGAACAGTCCATACAGGATATACAGGATCAGGACAAGCACGATGAGCTGGTAGCCGATCAGCCATTCGGTGTAGATCCTGGCCGGGAGCACAAGTACGGGAAGGGTGCAGACGAACATCAGCCCTACCAGGGCATAGCTGATCGCGCGCCTCAGATCCTTCGGGTACAGGTGATGAATGTACAGGACGAGGAAACCGATGCCCCAGTATACGGACAAATATTCGATCTTGACCGCCATCTCCCAGGGAATGGACGGCAACAGCTGCATGGCGATCATCTCGCCGACGAAGACGCTTCTCAGGAACAGCAGCAGACAGGCCAGACCGAAGAAAAGCGCGGTCAGACCCAGTCGAAAGGCATACAAGCCCACGTGGATGATCCCCATGAGCAGCAGGCCGCTGGCGATGAATCCCTGGAAGATCAACCGATGCTGCTGCTCCCTGGCGATGCTGTCAGCCGAGCCAAGCCTCAGTTCAGCCCACATGCCGCCCTTGCGCTGCGAATAATTGGAGACATGCAGGATCAGGTCGAGCTGATCGCTGTCCGGAGTGAAGTAAAGGACGCGAGGAAGGATCGCGGGCTGCATGCCGTCCGGTGAAGTGCCGATCTGACCGACGGATGCGAGCTTGTGCCCATTGATATACAGGTCATAGGCCGACGCGATACCGGGCAGCTCGAGCCCAAGCGTCCGTCCGACATCTTCATCCGACAGCCCGATCACCAGATGATAGGTGCCATGCCCCTGATTGCCCATCCGCATCCCTTGTGATCCCCAGGTGGCAGGGGCCTGAATCACCTGGTATGCATAGGCTGTCAACTGATCCTGCGCAAGGAACACGCCCTCATAGAAATGCCAGCCGCCGCTCAGCCCGACGGGCGCGGAGCCAGTCAGCCCATGCTCACGCAAATCGAGCCTTCCGTCTTCAACAAGCTGGGCCGCATGGACGTCACAGGCGAACATCCATATGAACAGCACACATGAGACCAGAACACGCATACACATTCCCCTATACCAATGTCATCTGACTCAATCTGCCTGGATACGTTGCCAGAACTCTCCCCAGACAGTTTGAAAGCGCTGCCAAAATGTTGACTCATCATGGCGCTGTATCTCCCAGAACAATCCGTCCAGCAGGCAGATCAACAGCTTCGCGAGAGCACTGCTGTCACCGGGCTTGATCTCTCCGCGGGCCATTCCCTTCTCGAACAGGCGCTGGAAGATCTCCTGTTCCGCCTGCTCCAGCTTGAGCAGTTCCGCCTTCAGATCCACCTTGAACACCTCTGGAGGAAAGAGCAGCAGGCGCAGATAGATCTTCATCTGCAGCGGTTCCTGCAACTGAAACTCCATGATCGACTTCAGCATCTGTTCGAACTGCTCCCGCACGGTCAGGCCTTCTGAACGGGTCACACTGCTGGCCAGATCCAGATGCCGCGTGATAATATCGAGGTAAATGTGCGTGAAGATATCTTCCTTGCTTTCAAAAAATGCGTACAAGGACGGGGCCTTGATCCCCACTTCCCTGGCTATCTCCTTCATCGTCATCCCTTCGTAGCCTTTCTCCGCAAACAACCGGGTAGCTGCCTGGATGATCAGATCTTTGGTCGACATGTGCCTCTCCTTCGACAACCTAATACTCGTTAGGCAATATGCCCTTATCGTAGCAGTTTTTTCATGATTTTGTCAAAGATCATCGAAAGGCTGGGCGGAGCCCAGCACACAGAAGATGCGTGCTTCGCTGGGCACGCCGCCGAAATAAAAAAGCAGGCGGAAAAACCGCATTGGCTTTTCCGCCCGCTCTTTCTTACAGACTTTCGTACAGTTCCAGCTCGATCACGGTGTCGATCTCGTCCGGCAGCTCCGCGCCCTTCAGCGTGATGAAGGCTCCGCTCTCGCTATCCGAGTAGTCCTGCGCCATCCATGGCGTGCTGACGATCAGCTCCGTGCCGTCTCTCAGCAGCCGGGCCTTGCGGATCTTGCCCTTCAGCCCCTGGAAATAAATCGGCCCGATGCCGCGGTCGAAGACATGGGCATACAGCTTGTTGCCCTTCATCGTGTAGCGGCCCCATTCCGGCTTCGGCAGCGGCGCCGCTCCGCAGCCATAGATGCTGTCGCCGTTCAGGCGCAACCATTCGCCGACCTCGCTCAGGATGGCCAGCTGCTCGCGGTTGATCTCGCCCTTCGCGTCCGGCGCGACATTCAGGAGCAGGTTGCCGTTCTTGCTGACGCATTCGACGAGCGAACGGATCACCTGCTTGGGCGACTTGTAGTTCCGATCCTCGGAGTGGTAGCCCCAATGGTCGTTCAGCGTGATACACGCTTCCCACGGCACCTGGCGGCCGAGCTCATCGACGATGCCGCCCGGCGGGATGATCTGCTCGGGGGAGTAGAAGTCCCCGGCGTATTCCTCCGGCTCCGCGCTGCGGATATTGCCGCCAAGCCGGTTGTCCACGATGATGTGCGGCTGCAGGGAACGAACCATGCGGATCAGCTCGGTGGCGCGCCATTTCTCGCCGGTCATGTCGTCATAGGAGAAGTCGAACCACATGATGTCGATCTTGCCGTAGTTCGTCAGCAGCTCCCTGACCTGCCCGTGCATGTACTCCAGATAGTTGTCGAAGTTGATCGGCTTGTCCTTCGCCGCTTCGTTGTCCCGATCCGGGTGAGCGCGGTCCCCGTAGCCAGGGTAGTCCGGGTGGTCCCAGTCGATGATTGAATAATACAAACCGACGGCGATCCCCTCCGCGCGGAACGCTTCCACATATTCACGGACCAGATCCCTGCCTGCTGGCGTATTGGTCACCTTGAAGTCCGTCAGCTTGCTGTCGAACAGGCAGAACCCGTCATGATGCTTCGTCGTGAATACCGCATAGCGCTGTCCAGCCTGCTTGGCCGCCCTGGCCCAGGCCTTCGGATCATAGCGGGATGCGTCAAACTCCTCGAAGTATTGCATGTAATGCTCTTTCGTCATGCGTTCATTGCCTCTGACCCATTCGCCCCTTGCGGGGATGGCATACAAGCCCCAGTGAATGAACATGCCGAACCGGTCATGCAGGAACCATCTCGTCCGTTCTTCCCTTGTTGTCATGTGGCGATCACCTCATCAGTTTCCTTGTTTGGAGAGCATCTTTCATTTTTCATCATATTGCCAGGATAAACCTCATCACAGGTCGACTGCGCTGTACGACTTCGCCGTTCCTGTGTCCAGATGGCCGCAGAGGGCCGCCGCGCCGATCAATCCGACGTCATCATGCAGTCCTGCAGGCACGATGCGGAACGAATCGCGATACGCCTTCATCACCAACTGCTCGGTCTTCGCGATGAGCGCCGGGAACAGCTGATCGCCGGCCCGGCTGACCCCTCCGCCGATGACGATGCGGTCCGGATCGAACGTATGCACCACATTGGCCAGGCCAATCGCCATGTAGTGGATCGAGCGATCGATCACCTCGATGGCGACTTCATCGCCCAGCGCATACGCTTCGAACACATGGCGTGCGGAAATCTCCTCGCCCCTGTGCTTGGCCAGCAGGCCGATGATCGAGGTCCGCTCCGCGATCTTCTCCAGCGCGCTGTTCCGGATGGCGGTTCCGGAAGCGAACACTTCCCAGCAGCCCTTGCCGCCACAGTTGCAGACAGGTCCGCTCGGATCCACCACGTGGTGGCCGATCTCGCCTGCGAAGCTGTGGGCGCCCAGCAACAGCTTGCCATCCATCACGATGCCCGAACCGATGCCGGTGCTCAGCGTGATATAGATCATGCTGGAGGAACCCCTGCCCGCGCCGCGCACGTATTCCCCCCAGGCTGCGGCGTTCGCGTCATTGACGACCTGGACTTCGGTCTCGAGAATCCGCTCCAGCCAGGACTTGAGCGGAACATTCTCCCACTCCGGCAGATTGGTGCCCTGCAGCACGATCCCGTTGCGGGTGTCGACCGCGCCGGGAGAAGCGATCCCGACGCCGGCCAGGGGTCTGCCTCCCGACACGGACCGGACCAGGCCGAGGATGCGATCCACCACGTCCTGCGCGCTTCTCGCGCCAGCCGTCTCCCGTTGCTCGCGGCTTACCATCTCGCCCTGCGCATCGAACAGCGCAGCGGCGATCTTCGTTCCGCCCAGATCAATCCCAACGACGTATCTATCATTCATAATCACTCACCCGATTCTCATGCTAGTTCCCGATCTTATGCAGTGTGTCGGCAAGTGCTCGCAGTACGACTGGATCGATCGCAGACAATCCTGATCGGTTATAACGAACCGCCGATCCAAAATGCACCTCTCTTACGCCTGTTTCTTCAATAAACCGGAGCACATTGTCCGGCGTGAGGCCGCTTCCGGCCAGAATCCTGACCGAACTGCCTGCCGACTCTTCCACCAGCTGCCGCATCTTCTGCGCAGCATCCGCGGCGCTGGCAGCCCCCGCAGACGTAAGCACGCGAGTAATCTGAGGGTACCTTGCCAGCACGCGCAGTCCCTCGAACTGGTCTTGCAATTCGTCAAAAGCTCTGTGAAACGTCACCTGCATGCCGTCAGCGAGCGGCAGAAGCGTCTCAAGCGCCCGCTCGTCGATCTTGCCATCCGCGGTCAGGGCGCCCAGCACGACGCCAGCGGCTCCGGTCTCCGCGATCGCCTGAATCTCCCCCGCCATCGTGGCGATGTCATGCTGCGAATAGACGAACGACCGGCTGTGCGGGCGCACCATCACCATCACCGGGATGCGCACCGACTTCACCACTTGCTTCACCAGGCCGATCCCCGGTGTCAGGCCGCCTTCCGTCATCGCCGTGATGAGCTCCAGGCGATCCGCTCCGGAGGCTTCCGCGGTCAGCGCGTCGTCCATGCAGGTTGCGATTACTTCCAGCAGCATCATGAATCTCCTCTCGTAAGTGCCCGGTATCTGACGGCATAATCAGCGAGCAGCCGGGCTCCGTAACCGGTCGCTCCGACCGGCGAATAGCCGACATCGGTCTTGTATTGCACCGTGCCCGCCATATCGATATGCACCCACTTCATCGGCTTCGTCACGAAGCGGCGTATGAACAGCGCAGCGATGATCGCCCCGGCCATCGGGCTCGTCCCGACGTTGCGCAGATCGGCGTAATCGCTCTTCAGCGCCGATTCGTACTCGTCCACGAGCGGCATCGGCCAGAGCAGCTCCCCGTTGCGCTTGCCGATGTCGACGAGCTCGCGCGTCATCTCCTCGTCTCCCCAGATGCCCGCCAGTCCAAGGCCGAGCGCGGCGCCGACATTGCCGGTCAGGGTGGCGATGTCGATGACCTGCTTCGCGCCCAGAGACGCCGCATGGATCAGGGCATCGGCGATGATGAGCCGCCCTTCGCCATCGGTGTTGGCCACCTGGACGGTGAGCCCGTTCGGATAGCGGATGACCGACGAGGGCAACATCGCCCTTGTTCCCGGCAGGTTGTCCACGATCGGCAGGAGCGCGGTGACATTCACCTTCGCCCTCTCCCGGATCAGGATGTCCAGGGCGCCGATGACAGCAGCAGCGCCGCCCATGTCCATGCGGGCGTCGCTGATTTCCGGCGACGTCTTCACATTCATGCCGCCCATGTCGAACGTGACGCCCTTGCCGATCAGCACGAGCTTCGGCATGCTGGGATCGCTCTCATAGTTGATCTCGACGAGTGCCGGACCATGCGGGCTTCCTGCCCCCACCGCGAGCAGCCCGTTCATCTGACGTTCGACGAGCTCCTCGCCGCGATACACATGCACCCGCACCGCATCATCCGATCCGGCGAAATAGTCTTCCAGCCACCTGGCCAGATGCTCCGGATGCAGCTTCTCCGGCGGATCGTTCACCAGGTTGCGCGTCAGGATCACGCCCGCAGCCCGGTTCTCCGCCTTGCGAATGACCGCCTCCAGTTCTTCCGCGGTCAGCTTCTGCCAATCTTCCGCTCGCAGGTGCAGGTCCACTGTTCTGCCGAGGCGCGTGGCCTGGCGATATTCCTCGTAACGATACTGGCCGAACGCCCAGCCCTCGAGCCAGGCCTGCAGCCATTCCGCTTCGGCGACGACCTTGGACGGAGCGACCTGTCCATCCGTCGGACCTGCGATCAGCAGGCCGCTGCTCCGCCCGGCATCCAGCAGCTTCCTCGCCGCGATGCCCGCGGCGCGGCGGATCGTCTCCGGCGTCAACCGTTCGCGCTCCCCAAGCCCGATCACGAGCACATCGTCTTCGTCCGCCTGCCTGCCGTACAGCCAGGTGGCCGCACACGCCTCCGCCGCTTGCTCCGGCAAGCGCAGCGGGAACGGTTCCCCGGCATAGGCCGGGATGACGCGAACCTCGGCCTCAGCGGCCGCATTCACCAGCACCTTCATGATTTCCCACCAGCTTGTGCGCCCTCATCATACAGGTGACAGGCCACATAATGTCCCGGCTCCACCTCGCGGAACTCCGGCACACGCTGCTTGCAGATCTCCATGCAGGAAGGGCAGCGCGTGTGGAACCGGCATCCCGATGGCGGATTGACCGGGCTTGGCAGATCTCCGGACAGGATGATCCGCTCCCGCTTCACGTTCGGGTCCGGCACCGGCACCGCCGAGAGGAGCGCCTGCGAGTACGGATGCAGCGGACGCTCGTAGAGCGTGTCCTTGTCCGCCGTCTCGACCAGCGAGCCGAGGTACATGACGCCGATGCGGTCGCTGATGTGCTCGACGACGCTCAGGTCGTGCGAGATAAACAGGTAAGCGAGGCCGTGCTCCTCCTGCAGATCCTGCAGCAGGTTGATCACCTGCGACTGGATGGAGACGTCCAGCGCGGATACGGGCTCGTCCGCGATGATCAGCTTCGGCTTCACGGACAGCGCTCTGGCGATGCCGATCCGCTGCCGCTGACCGCCGCTGAACTCATGCACATAGCGCTCCGCATGCTGGCTGCCGAGGCCGACTTCCTCCAGCAGCTTCGCCGCCATCATGTCCCGCTCCCTGGCGCTCAGCTTCGTATGAATGATGAGCGGCTCCGCCACGAGATCCTTCACCTTCATCCGCGGGTTCAGCGAGGCATACGGGTCCTGGAACACCATCTGCATATGCTTGCGCAGCGGTCTCATCGCCCGCTCGGACAGCTTCGTGATGTCCTTGCCCTCGAACCAGATCTCCCCGCTGTCGGGCGTCAGCAGCCGATTCACGAGCCGGCCGGTCGTCGACTTGCCGCAGCCGCTCTCACCGACCAGGCTGAAGGTCTCGCCTCTGCGAATCGTGAAGGATATATCGTTAACCGCCTGCAGGTACCGCTTCGCACCCAGGCCTTTCTGGATCAGAAACGATTTCTTCAGACCCTTGACTTCAACCAGCTTGTCCATCGGTCACCGCTCCCCTTTCTTCCCAAGTTTGCTCGTTCGCCAGCCAGCATCGGCTCTTGCGTCCGGTCGACCCTTCGACCGCGATCAGCCCCGGCTCCTCCTGGTGACAACGCTCGGTGGCATAGGCGCAGCGAGGCGCGAACTTGCAGCCCTGAGGCATCTGAGACAGATCCGGCACATTGCCCGGGATCGACTCGAGGCGGCGGACCTTCTGCCGGAGCTTCGGCACCGACTGGATCAGGCCCTTCGTGTACGGGTGGCGCGGATTGGCGAACAGCTCCTGCACCGTACCTTCCTCCACGACGCGGCCCGCATACATGACGATGACCCGATCGCACATCTCGGCGACGACCCCCAGGTCGTGGGTGATCAGCAGCACGCTCATATCGTTGTCCGCCCGAAGCTTCCGGATCAGCTCAAGGATCTGCGCCTGGATCGTCACGTCCAGCGCGGTCGTCGGTTCGTCCGCGATCAGCAGCTTCGGCTTGCAGGCGATCGCAATCGCGATCATGACGCGCTGCCGCATGCCGCCGGACAACTGGTGCGGATAGTCATGGATGACTTCCTCCGCGCGCGGGATGCCGACCTGGCGCAGCAGATCGATCGCCCGCTCCCTGGCCTGACTCCGGCTCAGCCCGAGATGGACCGTGAGCGGCTCCTCAAGCTGCTTGCCGATGCGCAGCACCGGATTCAAGGAGGTCATCGGCTCCTGGAAGATCATCGCGATCTCGTTGCCGCGAATATGGCGCATCTCCTTCTCGGGCAGCTTGACCAGATCCCTGCCCTCGAACAGCACCTTGCCTCCGCTGATCCGCCCCGGCGTGTCCTTGAGCAGCCTCATGAGCGACAAGGAGGTGACGCTCTTGCCGCAGCCTGATTCGCCTACCAGGCCCACCACTTCTCTTCGATTAATATGGAAACTGACATCGGATACCGCTCGTATGTGTGAGGAGCCGCGCTTGAACTCCGTCACGAGCCCCTGCACATCCAGCAATCGTTCTGTCATGAAACACCCTCCCTTCAGCTCTTCATCTTCGGATCCAGCGCGTCTCTGAGCCCGTCGCCGAAGATATTAAAGGCGAGCACGGTCAGGAAGATCACGAGACCCGGGAAATAGACGATATGCGGCGCTATGGACAGATAATCCCGGCCCATGCTGAGCATCGCGCCCCAGTCCGGATTCGACGGTGAAGCTCCCATGCCGAGGAAGCTCAGTGACGAAGCCGCGAGGATCGCGCCGCCGATGCGCATCGAGATGTTGACGATAATGGCCGGCACCGTCTCAGGGAAGATATGCCGCCAGATGATGCGGGCATTGGTGGCTCCCATCGAACGAGCGGCTTCGACGAACAGATTCTCCTTGGCTGACAAGGTGACGCTGCGAATGATGCGGGCAAATGACGGTGTGCCGAATACCGCGACGGCGATCACGACGTTGATCAGACCAGGCCCGAGGATGGCGACGATGCCGATCGCCAGCAGCAGATCCGGGAATGAGAACAACACGTCGCTGCCTCGCATGATGAGACGGTCGAGCCAGCCGCCGTAATAGCCGGCGAGCAGCCCCAGCGCCGTGCCGAGCACTGCCGCGATCATGACGGCGCTCAGGCTGACGGAGAGCGACAGCCTCGAACCGTAGATGAGCCGGCTCAGGATGTCCCGGCCGTATTCATCCGTTCCCATCAGATGCTTCACAGAAGGCCCTTCCATCAGCGCGTCATAATCGGGCTTGCTCGGATTATATGGCGTGATGAGCGGCCCTATGATGGCGATGACAAACAAGAGCAGTATAATCACAGCTGCCGCAACAGCCGTCTTCTGTCTCAGAAACTTGCGCATGAATGCTCCGAAACGCTGCTTGAAGCCGGTTGGAGCGACTGTCTGAACCGAAGCGACAGCTTGGGTTCCTCCTGCCACAGGTTGGTCTTTCATCTTATCCCTCCTTACCCATTAGACGAATAGCGGATCTTCGGATTGATCACACCGTACAGCAAGTCGACGATGAGATTAATAATGATAAATTCCAATGCGAACAATAACAGCAAAGCCTGAATGACCGTATAGTCGCGCAGATTGATCGAATCGACGAGCAATCGTCCAAGCCCCGGTATACTGAACACCGTCTCGACCAGCACCGAACCGCCGAGCAGGAAGCCGAACTGCAGACCGGCCACGGTGATGACCTCGATCAGGGAGTTGCGGAGCGCGTGCCGCCCGATGACGATCTTCTCGCGCAGACCTTTCGCTCTGGCTGTGCGCACGTATTCCATCCTCATCGTCTCCAGCATCGAGGAGCGGGTATAGCGGGCGATCATCGACATGATGCCGGATCCGAGGGTAAAGGACGGGAGGATGTAACCCTTCCAGGATTCCAGGTCTCCCGTCGGGAGCCAGCGGAGCTCTACGGAGAACAGCTGGATCAACACGAGACCGAGCCAGAAGCCCGGAATGGACAGGAAGGAAATCGCGCCGAGCATCCCCACGTAGTCCGGCCATTTGTTATGGAACACGGCGCTGATAATGCCGACGAGAAGCCCGATCACAAGCGCCCATCCCATGCTGAGGAAGGTCAGCCATATGGTCGGTGCCAGACGGCTCGCGATCATGTCACTGACCGGAAGACCGCTGCTGAGCGAGGTGCCGAATTCACCCCGAAGAAGATCGCTCATATAGTTGAGATATTGCTTCCAGAGCGGGAGGTCCAGTCCCAGATGGGTCCGGATGGCTTCGATCTCATCATAGGTCGCTTCCTTGCCGGCCACGAGCCTCGCCGGATCACCCGGGATGAGATGGATGAACATGAAGACGGCGATGGATACGATAAACAAGAGTGGAATTACACCGATAAGTCGCTGTATGGCATATCTCGCCAAATGTCACCCCTCCTTCAAAAAAGGCTTAATAGAAGATTAGGCCGCGAAATGATGCGCGGCCTAATCGAGCACTTATCAACTGGATAATGACAGCTGGTATTACTTGAGTTCTGCTTGTCTCAGGTTGATCGAGCCGTCCGGATATACCTTGATGCCTTCAACATTTGCGCGTTTACCGGAGATGATCTGGTCGACTCCCATGAAGAGCCATGGAGCGTCAGCGTAGATTTGCTTCTGGATATCCGCGTAGATCGCAGCTGCCTTGGCAGTGTCCGATGTCGCGTTGGCTTCATCGATCCATGCATCCACCTGATCGTTCTTGTAGAACGCGGTGTTAGGTCCTGCCGGCGGCCAGTAGTCGCTGTGGAACAGCGATCTTGTCGCGCCGTCAGCGTCGCCGGAAGAAGGAGACCAGCTGACGTACCACATTTCTACCTTGTTTTCTTCAGGCGGAGTGTACACCATATCGCCCAGCGTTGCGCCTTCGTAAGCCTGCACTTCGACTTCTACGCCGACTTCAGCCAGTTGCTGCGCGATGAACTGCATGCCCTTGACCGTCTCGGACTCGCTTTCGCCCCACAGCGTTACCTTGAAGCCGTCCGGATAGCCTGCTTCTGCGAGCAATTGCTTCGCCTTCTCCGGATTGTACTCATACAGCGGTTGCTCGGAGTAGTATTGCGTCTTGGCCGACATGGTCGAGGACAGATAAGTGCCGAGACCGGATTTGACAACCTTGATGTATGCGTCCTTGTCGATCGCATGGTTCAGCGCCTGGCGAACGCGAATATCGTCGAACGGTTTCTTCAGGATGTTGAGCGTGACATAGCGTGCGATCGTGGAATCTGTACGGTCGAGGACGATGTTGGCATCTCCCTCAGCCTTTTCAACCTGCTCGGTCGGGAACGGATAGATGAAGTCAGCTTCACCCGTTTGCAGCATCGCCATGCGGGCGCCGTTTTCCGGTACCGGCTTGAACGTAACCTTGCTGACCTTCGGACCTTCTCCCCAGTACTCGTCGTTGCGCTCGAGATCCAGACGGTCGCCGGATACCCATTGAACGAACTTGTAAGGACCGGTACCTGCTGCCACGCCTTGCGCCAGCTTCTCGGCGTCGCCGAGCGCATTCGGGCTGATGATCAGGAACATCGCCATCTTGTTCAGGAACGGAGCGTAAGGTTCGCTCATCGTGATGACGATCGTGTTGGCATCCGGAGTCTCGATGCTGGCGACCTTCGTGAAGAACCTGCTGAATCTGACGTTGTTGTCAGGATTCATCGCGCGCTCGATGTTGAGCTTGACCGCTTCCGCATTGAAGTCCGCGCCGTCATGGAACTTGATGCCGCTTCTCAGATGGAACGTGTAGACGAGCCCGTCTTCGCTGACATCCCAGTTCTCAGCGAGGAGAGGAACGACGTTCATGTTCTCGTCGAATCCTACCAGACCTTCGTACATCGTGCGAACCGCCGTGATGGAGTGCGTATCGCTCGTGTTATGCGGGTCCAGGGTCAGGAAGTTCTGGTTGATCGCGATGGTGATGCTGTCCTTGCTCGTCGAGCCGCTTCCGGTGTTCGAGGAACCGGAGTTCGTGCCAGAGTTTGCACTGTTGCCGCCCGAAGACGACGTGTTGTTGGAACTACTGCTGCAGGCTGCGAAGACAAATGCCATGATGGCGATCAGCGCCAGCAGCGACCAGCGTTTTGCTTTTGCTTTCATGTCAACAACTCCTTGGTGTAAGATTTATGGATCACTTCACGCTGCCCTCTGGGGATAAGCATGAAGGGATTTCGTGGTGATGGATACGTGATCAGGCGACGATGCTGTTACCAGCTGAATACGGCCTCGCGCCAGCCGACCAGCGTGCCGCCGTCGTTGAAGATCTCGTTCGGCACGACCTCGAACAGGCGCTGGATCGTGGCGCGGTTGTCATAACCGAGCTTGTCCAGGATCGCGGCGATGATGCAAGGCCAGACATGCTCGGCGCCGTCCGATACCTTCAGCGCGATGCCGATCCTCTCCTTGCGCAGCCCGATGCCGTACACGCCCTTCGCGCCGCCCTTGGCGACGAGATTGTCATCCTTCAGCAGGGCCGAGCATACGAAGCTCGTATCGGCGATGTAATCGGGATAGCTGTTCATCAGCCGGCCGATGCGAACCGCAGCCTCTCGCGTCTCGCTGTCTGCGATCAGATCCGGGCAGGCCAGCTTGACGTACGCGGCGGCGATGCGATCAAGCGGCAAGGCGAAGATCGGAAGGCCGCAGCCGTCGGTGCCCAGCTGGATGTTCTCCTTCGGCATCCCGGCGAAATAAGCCAGCGTATCCAGGATCTCCTGCTGCACCGGATGATCCGGCTTGAAGTAGGATTCCACATCCCAGCCCATGTGCTTGCAGAGCGCGATCAGTCCGAGGTGCTTGCCGGAGCAGTTGTGGTACAGCTTGCGCTTCGGCTCGTGAGCCTGGTGGCGCTCCGCCTTCGAATCCTCGTTGAGCGGATACGTCGCGCAGCAGTGCAGGATGTTCTCGTCGACGCCGATCTTGCCCAGCATCGACTGCAGCGCCTTGATGTGGAAGTGGTTCCCGCGATGCGACGCGCAGAACAGCGCGGCTTCCTCACCCGACAGCCCGTATACATCCGGGATGTTCCGTTTCATGGCAGGAACCGCCTGGAACGGCTTGGCCGCCGAACGCAGGAAGGTCACATGCTCCCCGTCTCCCGCATGATGGAGCACCTTGCCGTGCTCATCCACGACCACGATGGCTCCATAATGCACATTCTCCAACGTTTGGCCGCGGTATTCTTCTACCAATGGCGTGAATTTCATGTTGAATGCCCCCAAATGATATGTTGGTCTTCTCATATGTTGATCTTCACCACAGTCGAGAGCGATCATCGAGTATCAGTCCAGACTGAAGAAGCGATCCTGCGCCAGGAGCCCCGACCCGATCATGACGCCGCGTTCCTTAAGGCCCGATCGGCTGAATGTAAACGACCCGCGCAGCGGCTCCCAGATAAAGCGCGACTCGCAGAGCTCCACGATCTCGTCGTACAGTCCAGGCAGCTTGTCCATCAGCTCGCCGCTCAGGATGACGCTGTCCGGGTTGTACATGCACACGATGTTGTTAACCGTGACGGCGATATAGGTGAGCGCCCGTTCGAACAGGCCAACGGCCCATTGCTCCTTCGCCTGCCTCGCTGCGAACAGCTCCTCCACGCTCGCCACCGGGCGTATGCGATTGGCTTCGGTCAGCAGCGAACCGATGTTGATGTAGGTTTGCAGGCAGCCGAATTTGCCGCATTCGCACAGGATGCCGTCCGGGTCGACCGTCGTATGACCGATCTCCCCCGCGCTGTTCCATTCGCCCCTGTAGATCTCGCCTTCGAGGATCAGCGCCGAGCCCACTCCGTGACCGAAGCCGAGCAGCGCGGTCCGCTTCGAGCCGATGGCCGCACCCTTCAGATGCTCGCCGAGAGCTTTCACCTTCAGCTCGTTGTCAACGGCCACCTCGAAGCCGGTGAGCTGCCGGAGCTGCTCAGCCAGACGCACATTCTTCCAGCCCAACTGCACCGAATAGCCCACCACGCCCTGCTTGTAATCGATAATCCCCGGCAGTCCGACCCCGATGCCGACGATGCGCGAGCGGTCGATGTCCGAACGCTCGATCACATCCTTCAGCATATCGGCGATCGTCGCGAGCGTCTTCGATGGACTGTCGTCCGGTGCTCTTTCGCATCGGCCCTCGCCAAGAACCTGACCGTTCATATCGATGACCCCGAACTTCATATGATCGCGGTCCAGCTCGATTCCGATCGACAGCACGGATGTGTTGACGATATCGAGCAGGGTGGATTTGCGTCCCGGCCCATCCGAGACCTGTTCGGATTCAACCAGATATCCTTCGTCGATCAATTCTGCCACGATCCGCCCGACCGTCGTTGGACTCATCCCTGTCAGCTTGGCGATG
Source organism: uncultured Paenibacillaceae bacterium (assembly GCA_937957685.1). GTDB lineage: Bacteria > Bacillota > Bacilli > Paenibacillales > DA-C8 > Insulibacter. The sequence goes on along the minus strand of CALGAO010000043.1, from coordinate 14,096 downwards.
GCGACTCGAGAGATCCGATGATGTTCCCTGAGAATATCGAAGACCAGCTTTCGGTTCTGCTTCTTCAGATAGTCCTGGTCATGTTTTTTCATCATCCGCTCACCTAATTATTTTCGCCATTGGATTAATTCAGGAAAAAATCGCCTCTTTAATTGTAAAATTCATGCTGTAATTCCTCTATTCTTTATTCGTTTGCTATTTTTTTGCTCCACTGATGTAAATAATATACCTTCTTTCGACACCAAACGTCAATATATCTTACATTCGATTGTTTTTATTGTGGGAGCAAAGAAAATTTATCGGAAGTTTTGCCGAGGTGGTGAGTTTATCGGTTGCGGCCTGCTGATCGCGGATCATTACATTACTATGGAAAACTACTTCCTCGACGGTACGAAAATTGAAGCGAATGCGAGCAAGTATTCATTTGTGTGGAAGAAATCGACGCTTCGCTTTGAAGAGAAGCTGAAGGAGAAGATTCAGGCGTCCGGTTGGACCTGTTCACTTTCTCTCCTCCCTCATCTGCTCATTCATGGCGCATGCCACTCGCACACCCGACATCTGTGACATAAATCACTGCAATAAACACGTGTATGCGTTCTCAGGGGTCCGAAATACAGCGATTTATGGCCGCTCTATTGACAGGTTTATACAGATAATGTCTGGATATGGTTTATTGTGGATGTTTTCGTTTGATCCTCTGGTTAATGGTTATTTTTTTCGGCAAATCGTCACAATCTTGTGAAGCTTTCGTCATCAGATCGTCAACTCGATTGAACCATTCCCGTCGGCCAACTACACTGAACATATAGCACCACCATATCATCCAGGGAGGTAATCGCATGAAAGGTTGGTTATTCTCAGGAACGAACATTCCGCTGAAACTGGTTGAAAAAGAAGATCCGAAAGCGACTCCTGGCCATGTCGTCATCGAGGTCAAGGCAGCAGGGCTGTGCCACTCCGACGTTGCGGCGCTGCAGGATCCGGGCTGGATGCCGCTGTTCCCTAACGGTCCTGTGATCATGGGACATGAATTTGCCGGCGTCGTGATCGAGGTTGGCGAAGGCGTTACGGAGCTCAAGGTTGGCGACCGCGTGGGCGTCAATCCGCTGGATCAGGAGACGCGTGAGGCTGCAGGCTACAACTATGACGGCGGCTATGCGAATCTCGCTCGCGTGCCTGCCAAGAATTGCGTCAAGCTCCCTGACAACGTATCTTTCGTGGAAGGCGCTGCCGCAACGGACGCAGGACTCACTTCCTACCGCGCGCTTTTCTCGATCGGCCAAGCCAAGCCGGGAATGAAGGTTGGCATCATCGGCGTGGGCGGACTCGGTCAGTTCGCCGTGCAGATGGCCATGATCAAGGGCTGTGAAGTTTATGCGGCAGACGTATCCGAAGCGGCGATCAAGCTGGCTGAGGAATTGGGCTGCAAGAAGGTATACAAGACTGTGCTCGATATGAAGGAAGCAGAGTGCGACGTCATCGTCGACTTCGCCGGCTTCGGCCAGACCACATCCGACGCGCTGGAGGCAGTCAAGCCGAAGGGCACGGTTGTCGTGGTAGGCATGGGCAAGCTGCAAGCCGAAGTGAACACGTACCTGCTCATCACCAAGGAGATCAGGCTGCTCGGCAGCAACGGCGGAACGAACGAAGACCTGCAAGGCGTCTACGACTGCTTTGCCACTGGCAAGCTGAAGCCACAACTCAACACCATCTCGTTTGAGGAAATTCCTGAAGGTCTGGAGAAGTTGAAGAGACATGAAGTCAAGGGCCGTCTGGTTGCCGTATTTGAATAAAGATGGATCGGCAGTCGCTGATGTTGCAGCGACGCTTGACGAAGGCCATTCCCAGGGATGGCCTTCGTTTTTTTATCTTGCGCGTTTCAAGCCTTGCCCTTGACGTCCATTCCCTCCTGGGGCCATCCCACCGTCGTCGGAGCTGTCTGAAAGAAGATTTGATGTATGGGAGTTGGGAAGAACATGAGTATTCGTCGGAAAACATTCGTCGCATTTTTCACAGTGATCTTCCTGATGCTGGTGTTGATCGTCATCTCCCTGTACGGCATGGATACCGTCAATCTCGCCAGCAAACAGCTGCATCAGAACGGGCTTCGGCCAACCGCCGTTCTCGTATCCCTGGAGGAGTACACGCAGAATACCCGGGTGTCCATGCTGCAGGCTGTCATGAACGAGGAGCTCTCCTTCACCGCCAGGGCGGCGGACAACCTTGAGCAGATCAGGCTTCTGACGGAGGAATATTCCGGCTTCGTGATGAACGAGGAGATGCAGCAGGCGTTTGAGGAGTTTGTGCAGCGTTGGGGCAAGTTTGAGGAACGGGTCAGAATCAACATCGGGCTGATCGAGAACGGCGACTACGGCCTGGCGCTGGAGGGGCTGAGGCTCGGTGGTCCGTTGTTTCAGAGCGCGATCGATCAGTTGCATCTGCTGGCGGAATACAATGAGGCCTACGCCGAACAGCTGGTCTCCCGAAGCGTGAGAAGCAACGAGCAACTGCGATATATCCTTCTGGGCGGCGGACTGATCGTCATCCTGATCGGCATCGCGATCAGCCTGCTGTACAGCCGGTACATCTCCAGGAGCATCGTCCGCGCGATGAGGCATGTGGATCAAATCGCCGAAGGCAATCTGGCTGTGGAGGATCTATCGTTCAGATCCAGGGACGAGCTCGCCCAGCTTGCGAACGGACTCAATCAGATGAAACGAAGCCTGCGCCATCTGGTGACGATGATGTCGGACGCCAGCCAGCAGGTGGCAAGTTCCTCCGAGCAGCTGACGGCGAGCTCGCAGCAAGGCACCTCGGCGATCCAGCAGGTCGCAGAGCTGGCGCAGAGGACGGCGGAGGGCGCAGAGAAGCAATCCGCCAGACTGCAGGAGGTGACAAGGGCGATCGACGATGATTCCGATCTGGTCGAGCGGATCGATCGCAGCTGCGAGGACATGCTGGTTCGCTCGCAGCAGGCCATCGACCAGACGATGAGCGGCACGCACATGGTGGATGAGGTGACCGCGCGGATGAGGAACATCTCCCATACGATCTCCGTCACCGCCCAGTCCATCACCAATCTGGCGAACAGGACGGCGGAGATCGGCGAGATCATCCAGCAGATCACGGAGATCGCGAACCAGACGAACCTGCTCGCGCTGAACGCCTCGATCGAAGCCGCGCGTGCCGGCGAGCAAGGCCGGGGGTTCTCCGTGGTCGCTGCCGAGATCCGCAAGCTGGCTGAACAGACAAGGTTGTCTTCCGAACGCACGAGCGCCATTGTAGGCGAGATTCAGCAGGAGACCGGGCAGGTCGTCGCTTCAGGCAGACAGGCGGCCATGGCCGTCGGCGAAGGAGTGGAAACGATCGAGGGGCTGATTGAAGCCTTCGGCGGCATTCGCCATTCGATCCAGTCGGTCAGCGAAGTCATCCGGGAGGTGGCGCAGTCGATGAAGCTGCTGAAGGAGCAGAACACCCGGATGGTCGAGGATATCCGGGCCGTTCACCGGATCTCCGGCGAGGTGACGGGTGCCACCCAGGAGACATCCGCCGCTTCCGAGGAACAGCTCGCCACGATCGAGGAGATCGCCGCTTCCTCCGAGACGTTGTCGCATCTGGCGGAAGAGCTGCAGGAGCTGATCAGGCAGTTCAGGATCTGAGGCGGCAGGCCGCGATCCGTCGCTTGTGCGCGGTATGCGGATGGATGCGGATGGTTCGATCATCACAGGGGATGGATCCGGGGCAAAGTACCTCCGGCGCATTCCCCTGGCCATTCGTACAAGCATAAATCGAGCATTCCACATTCAATATCTTGAGAAAGGGGGATCTGGCATGTTCGACGAATGCTGTCATCATCGCGTATACGGTTATGATCGGCCCGCACGCGGCTACGCGCTCTCGTGCTGCAGTCCGCGCTTGCTGCCGAAGGGACCAACGGGGCCGACGGGGCCCACCGGACCAACAGGACCCATCGGCGCTACGGGGCCCACAGGACCAACGGGACCCACCGGACCGACGGGGCCCACCGGACCAACAGGACCCATCGGCGCTACGGGGCCCACCGGACCAACGGGACCCATCGGCGCTACGGGGCCCACCGGACCAACGGGACCCATCGGCGCTACGGGGCCAGTCTTTGCCTCCGAGGGATTCTCGGCGTATATCTCCGCTGCCACGGTCACGAACTCCGGGCAGCTCACCAACTGGACGACCTCCTCCCCTTACTACACGCATCCTGGCTTCAATCCCGCGACCGGAGTTTTCACCGTACCCTCGACAGGCAGATATTCCATCAAGGCCACGATCAACTATGTGAATCCGGTGGCCCTCTCCATCGCGCTCGGAACCAGTGTGAACCCTTACTTCGCTGTACAGCGCATCGCTCCAGCTCCTGCCGATCTCATCACCGGACTGGTGCCAGTCATCGCAATCAGCGTAGCCATCGTCAACGTCCGCGGCATCATCAACAATGGCGTCGTGACCATGGCCGGTGATGTGATGCTGAACGCTGGAGACACGGTCGGCCTCTTCTATTTATCTACCGGATCCACCATCCAGCTGTTCCTGGGGAACAGCGGCGCCAACGGCATCGTCTGGTCGATGCATCGCATAGCCTAGTTCCGGGCCAGTTGTCACCAAATCGAGCATTCGCACATTATATACAACAGCATATATTCCCATGTGAAGTCGGTGGTTGGCATGCAAACGAAGAGTCCAGGGACTGGCAAAGCCTGCAACAGCAGGAGAAGAACAGCGGACAGAAGTGACAAACCGAACCGTTCCTGCACCAACAAGACAAGGGAATCGGCCTTCCGCTCCAGAATAAATCATTCAAGTTCCAGCATTTCACGAAAAACAATCACACACCGTTCCTGCACCTGCAAGACACGCAAGTTGGCTCGCTGCTCCAAAATACACCGTTCAAGCGCCAGCAATACACAAAAAAAAGCCCGTCGCTCCATACCGCACCCATCCTGCTCCTGCAAGACATGGAATATCATCTGTTGCTCCAAGCCTCATCGCTTCTCCAAACGGACCAAACCGCGCTTGCCATGGAACGAGCTGCTTCCCGTTCCCGTATCCGTTCCGATCAATGGACAGCCCTCCACCGATCCTTCCGTTTCCAGGTACTAGCAGGAATGCTGTGGGCTGATCCTGCTCACCAGGGATTCTCCCGCGATGCTGATCTGGGAACGGGAGCCTTCTTCCAGCATCCATTCGGTGCAGGTGTCCGTCTATGCCAATCCGGACAACTCAGGGAAGATCAAGCTGAGGGTCGAATCCGGCCATTCCTCCGAGATGGAGATCCTGCCGGGCAATACCGCCACTTTCCTGGGCGCGCATGTCCAACGCATCCATGTCTCGGTACCCAACCCCGATCCGTCCACCCATGCAGAGGGACGGTATTCGGTCACCGCTGAGATGATCTGTCACTGAAGGCACTTCTCCAAGGGCTTCGACACATAAATTAGGACGATGTCCTACGACAGGTAACCACTCCATTCGCGCATTTCCTGCATCTATAAAGATAAGGCTGTGTTCAGGCGAATGCTGCCTGGGAGAAACCCAGCCAGGATACAGCCATAATAAACCCCAGGAGGGATTGATCGATGGGATGTTGTTCGAATGGGGCGACCTTGACCTGTTGTCCCGAGAAGCAGTATGTGCAGGATAAAGTCTGCACGCCCTGGAGCGGAACGGGAGATGACACGGATCCGGTTATTGTTACCTTATTCACCAATAACGTAAGCTACAATATCTATGGCACGGGTTATGTACAATACGACGTCGGCCCTGACCCGATCACGCTGTCCGTACTGGATGGATTGGGCACCGTTCTGTACACCACCACTCTGCCGGCAGGAACCAGCCTCTCCTTCACCTTTCGCCGTTTCGCCACGATTCAGCTGACACTCCCTCAACCGTGGGTGCCTATCAGGGGGAGTTCTGCATCACGACCAGATATGCTCTGTGATGGATCGCAGCGGCGGACAGGGCTATTGGAGGGTTCCAACTGCCCTGTCCGCATGCGCCCGCTCCCGCGAGCGCCTGTTGTCCGCCAGCAAGGCGGCCTCTGCGATCACCGTCAGCACGCTGCCCACGATCCAGTAATCCTGAGTGATAGCATGGGACGCCTCCAGAGCATCCAGGCCCCTTGAAGAACAGTCCACGGCCTCATCCGGTTCGCATGCCGGGATCACGGCGATCCTCAATCCGATGCCCCTCGCTTCCGCCATATCGCTTCCTATCTTCAACTCCAATACCCAAGAGAGTCTTCCATGCACGCGGTCAAAAAAAGTTGAGCCAAAAGCGCGATGGCTTTCAGCCCAACCGATGATGGATGAATAGCTTGCGTGATGCGCGATCCTGGCCGGGGAAGCGCCAGGCTACGACTTCAGCGCCTTCTGCGCTCCCGCATCGATCTTAAGCTTCGGCTCCACCTCGTTCAGCCGCTTGCGGAACAGCATGAAGCCGAACAGGGAAGCCAACATCTGCTGGAAGCACATGCCGATGATCACGGGCATCGCCACCTGCGGCGGGAAATAGGTGATGGCCAGCACGGCGCCGGCGCTGATATTGCGCATCCCGCAGTTGAACGTCATCGTGACATCGACATCCTGGCCGAACTTCAGCAGCTTCGATGAACCGTGGCCGATCAGATAACCGCAGGCGACAACGGCGATACAGATGAGGAACAGGTAGACGAGCTCCATCGTGAACTCGGTGATATAGCCGGCGATCGCCGAGCTGTTGATGGACACGACGAAGGCGATGCCGAGCTTCGAGATGGGAGACAGCACCGGCCCGACGCTCGTCTTGATCCGGCCTCTGGTCCATTGATTCAGCAGCATGCCGATCAGCGATGGCACGATGATCATCCAGAACAGGCCGGTCATCATCCCGAGCACATCGATCTTCACCTTCGCCCCCACGAGGACCGACAGGATCGTGGGCACGAGAAACGGCGACAGGATCGTATCGATCAGGATCATCGTCAGCGTAAGGGCGATATTGCCGCGGTAGATCGACACCCACATGAAGCTGATGATCCCCGTCGGAATCGCCAGCAGCAGGATCAGGCCGGTTACCATCAAGGGATCGTCAGGGAAAGCGATGCTGCCCACCAGCCAGGCGGCGGTCGGCATCAAGACATGGATGATGATCAGGAACAGCACGATCGGCAGCGGTTGCTGCAGCACTCGCCGCAGGTCGTGGAAATTCATGCTCAGGCTGCCCGAGAAGGTCATCAAGGCGAAGATCCACGGCACCCACCCGGTATACGGAGACAAGGTCTGGGACAACAGGAAGCCGATCAGCACGCTGGTCGGCGTGATCAGGGGCATGAGCTTCTCCAGGGTGTGGTTCAGTCTGGCTAACGACATTGAAAGTTCTCCTTGTCCATATTGAAGATACATCCGGGACGAAAAGCAAGACGGACACGTCCTGCAGGACTGTCCGTCTCTATCTTATCATGAGTTGAAACGAAACGTGCACCTAAACTTTCTGCGACGAGTGATGCGGCGCTTTATTTGCTCCCTTTGGCATATTCCGCTTCGTATTCCTGGATGATCTTGTCGCCGCCCATGCTGCGCCATTTCTGGATCTCCGCCTGATAGCCGGCCTCGTCGATGTTGCCCATGACGAACTTGATCATCGCGTCCGTCATCAGCTGATCGAGCTCCCCGCCGCGCTCCGAGTATGTTGGCGAAGACAGGGTGAGCGCCGGGTTCGGAACCGCATACTTCGTATTCTCCTGCGTGATGCGGGTTGCTTTCTCCGCAACCGGCGTATCGATCAGCGGCTTGACGTTGTTGGTGTTGTGAATCAGCATATCGCGATACGGCTTCACCTCACGCTGGAACAGGGCGAAGTCGATCCATTGATGCTTGCCGTCCGCCGTCTCCTCATAGTGCTTGCCCTCGATGCCGCGGAGCAACAGGGTGTTCACATCCTCATCCAGCAGGCGGTCGAAGAAGGCCAGGATGCGGAGCAGGTCTTCCTCCGTTTTCACCTTGGATTTCGGGAAGACGAAGAAACCGTTGTTGCCCAGTTCGCCAGGCACGCGGATGCCCATCGGTCCGGTCAGCGGCTCGACATCGAATACCGCATTCGGATCCGTCTGCAGGACGCGATCCTGCATGCTGCCCGCTTTGCCGGCGACGCCAACCCGCAGGCCGGCGCGGCTCGCGTCGAACACCTTGAGCACCTCGGACTCGTCAACCGCCGCGAAGTCCTGGTTGAGCGCGCCTTCCTCATACAGTCTGCGGAACATCTTCAACAGTTCGAAGTGCACCGGATGCTCGAACTCCGGCGTAAACTTGCCGTTCTCGTCCACATCCCACTTGTTCGGCGCGCCGAGGCTGACCGCGAGGCGGGTCGAAGCGGCGGCGGAGCCGGAGAAGTAGCTCTTGTGCAGCATGAAGCCGTACGTGTTCTGCTGGCCATCCCCGTCAGGATCGTCGAATGCCATCGCTCTCGATACATTGTAGTAGTCCTCGATCGTCTTCGGCACATCGAATCCCAGCTTATCCAGCCAGTCCTTTCGGAAGATCAGCGCAGCCCGGCCGATGTCGCGATATTGGGGGATGCCGTACAGCTTGCCGTCCACCCGGATGTTGTCATAGTGCTGCGGGTTCATGGAGGACAGATTCGGGAACCGGTCCAGGTAAGGGTCGAGCTCCCAGAACATGCCCGACTGGATCGAGCTGATGATCGCCGGCGTATAGGTGACGCGCATCGCCATCGGCATCTCGTCCGCTGCGATCATCACATTGATCTTGTCGTTGTAGGCCGAACCGGGGATCCACTGAATGTCCAGCGTCGTGTTGGTCAGCTCCTGGACTTGAGCTGGATCTCGCTGTCCTGCGGCGGGATCTCATCCAACCTGGGATACCGCCAGCGTGATGTGGAAAGGCTTCTCATCCACCGGCGCGGCTGGCTACTGGCTGCCTCCGCCCTGATTGCCCGACGAGCCCTGCTGCTGCGGTTGCTGCGTGGATTGATTCCCCTGGTTATTGCTGCCGCCCGAATTGCCGCTGGAGCAGCCCGCCAGGACGCCCAGCACGATGATCAAGGCGCAGAGGAGTGATGTCCATCGTTTTGTTTTCATGAATGAGACCTCCTTGTAGAATATAGAGTAATCTATTAGAAGTTAGAGGAACAAGAAGCTGATCCTTTATCCTTTAATCGAACCCAGGAGCACACCCTTGGCGAAATGCTTCTGCAGGAACGGATAGACGACCAGGATGGGCAGGGTGGCAAATACGATGACGGCCATGCGGATGGTCAGCGGCTGGATCAGGGCTTCGTCCATCTCCGTATCGCCGATGCGGCTCTGCGCCATGATGACCACCTCGCGAAGCAGGACCTGCACGGGCCACAGCTTGTTGTCGTTGATGTAGATGATGGCCGAGAAGAACGTGTTCCAGTGACCCACCGCGTAGAACAGGGCAAAGGTGGCCATCGCCGGCATGGACAGCGGGATGACGATCCTCATCAGGACGCCGAAATCATTGCACCCGTCGATCTTCGCCGAATCCTCCAATCCCTCCGGGATGCTCTGGAAGAAGTTCTTGAGCACGATCAGGTTGAAGCCGCTGATCGCGCCGGGAATCATCAGTGACCACAGCGTGTTCGTCAGCCCGACCGCCTTCACGACGAAGTACGTCGGGATGAGGCCGCCGCTGAACAGCATGGTGAACAGCACGCCGAGCAGAATCACCTGGCGGCCGCGCAAGTGCGGCTTGGCAAGCGGATACGCCATCAGCGATGTGAACACCAGGTTGATGAGCGTGCCGACGACCGTGATGTAGACGGACACGCCCAGACTGCGCAGCAATACGTTCGTGGAGAAAATATACTCGTACGCAGCCAGGGAGAACTTCTTCGGGAAGAGGATCAGTCCCCCCTTGGCCACTTCTGCCGGATCGGTGAAGGAAACCGCTATGACGTAGAAAAAGGGAAGCACGGCGGCCAGACCGAAAATCAGCAGGAGCATATAGTTGATCAAGTCGACGATGCGGTTGGATAACGTCTTGTCCTGTACCATGCGGTCTCCCTCCTCAATAGATGCCTTCCTCGCCGAATCTCTTGGCCAGCCAGTTCGCCCCTACGACCAGGATCAGCCCCACCACCGACTTGAACATGCCGACAGCCGCGCTGTAGCTGTATTGGAGCTGGGTGAGACCCTTCACATAGACGTAGGTATCGAACACCTCGCCAACCTCCCGATTCGTCGGAGTGAGCATCAGGAAGATCTGCTCGAAGCCGGAATCGAGGAAGTTCCCAAGCCGCAGGATCAGCAGGATCACGATCGTGCTGCGAATCGCCGGCAGGGTGATGTGCCAGATCTGCCGCCAGCGGTTCGCGCCATCGATTCTCGCCGCTTCATACAGCTGCGGGTCAACGCCAGCCAGCGCGGCCAGGAAGATGATCGTGCCCCATCCGACCTCCTTCCAGATCTGCTGGAAGATGATCATCGGCCGGAACCATTCCGGCGCCAGCAGGAACGAGATCTTGCTGCCGGTCAGCCGGTAGATGAGCTCATTGACCAGACCGCCCTCCGTCGTGAAGAGCAGATAGAAGATCCCGACCACGACCACCCATGACACGAAATGCGGTACGTATACAAAGGTCTGGATCGTCCGCTTGTAAGCTTCATGTCTGACCTCATTCAGCATGAGCGCCAGCAGGATCGGCAACGGGAAGTAGAACACCAGGCTATAGAGCGCGAGCAGCGCGGTATTGCGAAACAGCATCCAGAATTGCAGCTCGCTGAAGAAGCGTTCAAAATGTTTGAAGCCCACCCAGGGACTGTCGATGAAGCCGAGAAACGGCTTGTAATCCTGGAAGGCCATCACCAGGCCAAACATGGGAATGTACTTGAAAACGATGAAGTAGAGAACACCTGGCAGGTGCATGAGATATAGGTATTTGTCCCGAACAATATCCCGCAGCAGGCCTCGTTTGCGCCGCGGAGCCGTCAGGGACGTTGGCTGGTTGGTTTCTGTTCTCATCGTGTGCCTCCTTCCTCCTGTCAGCCTCCATTATGGACGCACCGGTTCGTTGCAGGCTATCATCCGAATTTAACCAGTTGGACACTCCGCGCCTCGCCTTGTCTGCTCGCTCCGTTCCTGCGCGCAAGAGGCGCCTGATGCACTTATTTCAACCTGCGGATGTGCATTTTCCAACATCGTTATCATGTCTCAGGTGCCCGTTAGAGTCGCTGACAACCGGAAACTTGGACGTGCAGCGGCAACGTAATGCTGATGCCACCGCGCAAGTGACCATCATTTATTCAGGGCAGCCCGCAAGCAACAATGGAGTTAAACACAGAAAAAAACAGAATGAATCCGGTCTCCGGACTCATTCAGTCGGAAGGCTATCGATATGTGACTCATCCTTATTGCTTGCAGACCTGTTCGCGGTATTGGCCAGGCGTCATGCCGGCTATCCGGCGGAACGTCCGGATGAAGGCGCTGGTATTTTTGTACTGCAACCGCTCGGCGATGTTCGCGATCTTCAGGTCCGTCGTCTCCAGCCATTTCTTCGCCACATTCATGCGGTATTCCACCAGATAATCGATGAAGTTGACGCCGACCTCTTTCTTGAACACCCGGCTCAGATACACGGGATGGTAATTCAGGATCGCGGCGCAGGTGTCCAGCGAGATGTCCTCCTCGTATCGCTCGTGGATGATCTTGAGCATCTGGTTGGCGATATTCAGATACTGGGTCTCCGCCTGTTCGTTCAGGAACTGGATCACCGGCTTGATCAGATCATGCCGGAACCAGGCCTCGATCTCGCGTAACGTCTGCAGCTTCATGAACGACTCGATGGAACCCCGCTGTCCCAGCACCTTGTTGACCGATCCGCCCTGCTCCTGCACGATGTGATAGAGCTTCGAGATGAATTGGATCATCAGCGCCGGATATTCGCTGAAGCTGACCTCCTTGTGGCGGATCGCATCCAGATACTGCTGCAGCTGCTCCTCGATCCGCTCCATGTCCCCCATCTTGATCGCCTGGATCAACTGGTCCTCAAGCAGCTGTGGCAGGAGTTCGCCGACGATGTTGTTCACGGCATAGAGCAGCAGCTCGCGATCTTTCTCCGAATACCTCGTGTCCTGCAGCGTATCGATCTGCACGGTCATCACGGCGAGGCGCGTCCAGCTGGTGGGGAATCCGTAATGCTTCCCTCTCACCCGGATATCCTGATCGCTGATCTGACCGAAGATCAGCTTCAGCACGAAGAACTCCTTCAGCTGGGCATATTGCTTCTGCACCTGCAGCTTCAGATCCTTGCCGGTGTCGGACAGCTTGCGCAGGCTCTCCGCGATCAGCCCGAATTCGTCCTCCTTCGCCTGGCTCCCCGGTTCATCCTGCACGTCCCGGCTGTACTCCACCAGCTTGCGCACGGGTGAGTACATCCTCCTGCTCAGGATGAAGGCGAGGCAACCGATGACGAGCAGGACCATCAGCCCGAGGAGGAAGGTCGCCTGGGCGATCTTCTTCGATTGGCTGGTGATCTCGCTGATCGAGACGATGGACATATAGATCCAGCCGTTGAATGGCGATACCCGGTAGGTGATCCCCATCTCCTGTCCGTTCAGCGGAGCGGTGAAGAAGCCTTCCTGAACCTGCTTCCCCGCGATCGTCTCAAGCATCAGCTCGCCAACTCCCTCATACCGGCTCAGCCTCTGATCGGACAGCAGGTTATGGCCGTCCTGCTGGATGATGAAATATTCGCCCAGACCGCGGCTCTGGCTCAGATAGTTGAGAATCTCGCTGCTGATCATATCGATCGTCAGCACCTCGCGCGGTTTGTACGTGATCGGCATCGGCGGAATCTTGAGCACCATGCGGATGACCGGTGCCGCGTCGGGCTCCGCCTCATCCGCGTGGTCCAAGGCATGGGACGGATTGAACCAGAACAGGCTCTTCGTATGCTTGCCATAGTACTCCAGCAGGTCCCGATCCGGAAGCTGGTCCAGGGTTCCGTAATTGGTCGCGGACAGATACCAGTCATGCTCCATATTCACGATCTTCGCGCCGATGACTCCGGAGAACGTGAGCAGATGATTAAGCGCTCTGGTCAAGGGCTGGACGCTGTCAAAATCCCCGGGATTCAACTGGACATTGAGCGTTGCGGTAACGGTTGACGAGTAGACGAACTGGATGGCCGCCATCTCGATCGTCTTGAGATGTTGGTCGACGCGCATCTGTGTCTGATAGAGATACTGCATATTGCCTTCCTTGACCTTATCCTCGATGTCCCTGGACGAGATCGAATAGGAGATCCAGCCGATCGTGATGACAGGGATCGTTCCGAGCAGCACGCCGAACATCAGCAGTCGAAACCAGTACTTGGACACGCCTAATCCCCTTCCGTTGATTTACGCATTGTAAAGCTTAATTATGAGCGAGATAAGCATTGCAGTCTATAATCCGAATTTAACCGCTTTCATAAAGTTTGTCGACCGTGAAAAAAGTCCCTTGCAGTTGATTAGAACAGCCGCAAGGGACGGCTCGATCCCCTTGTCCTCCATCAGATGGACATCTTCCATCACGATCTGCCGCACCAGTCTGGAGATGTTGCGGATGTCACGCTGCATCGTCGGGGCCAATTCGTCCAGCCTGGCAATCTCGAACAGCTGGTATCGAGATTATTGGGCAATTTGAACTACTTCAACCATTTTTTAAGATTTTTTAATGATTTCAGCGGAGAGAAAATGGTAGAATAGTATCAAATCCACAGTGCCTGCTTGGCCTATAGAGGATGGGATCTATGAAAAAAGCAGTAAGTGTCCAAGACTTAAAGCCTGGTATGACCTTGAACAACGATGTATTCGGAGCCAGCGGACAGCTGTTGATCAAGAGAGGCGTTTGCCTGACCGAGAGCTATATCCATTGGTTGAGGCGCCATGGCGTGAAGAACGTGTACATCGCGGATCCTGTGCCGGAGGCGAAACAGCCCGAGGCCAAAAGGGTGTTCAAAAGCTCCCGGGCTGAACGTCCTGTACAGATCCCGCCGAAATATATCGCGTCCTTCCACAGGGAGCTGATCTCGGAGTTGCCATCCCTGGTCCGCAAGGTTCT